>JAABYK010000446.1:0-846 GCA_011775825.1 Candidatus Zhuqueibacterota bacterium
GGTGCCGGGTTCGCCCTTGGGGCAAAACTCTGTCGCCCGGAATCCGAAGTTTGGATTCTCTACGGCGATGGTTCCGTTGGCTACAGCCTTCAAGAGTTTGACACGTTCGTGCGTCATCAAATCCCGGTCATTGCCGTGGTCGGAAACGATGCCTGCTGGTCGCAGATTGCGCGAGAACAGGTGGAGATTTTCAAGGACGATGTGGGCACGACACTCAGCCACTCCGATTATCACCGGGCTGCAGAAGGCTTCGACGGCAAAGGCTATGTCGTGTCGAAAGCAGAAGAACTCGCCAAAGTTTTCCAGCAAGCGAGGCAGGATGCAGCCGACGGGCGACCGGTTCTGATTAATGCCCATATCAGCAAGACCGATTTCCGCAAAGGCTCTATTTCCATGTAGCGAGAAAAGGCTGGAACATTGGACCAGAATTTTTCATTTACTAAGTGATGACAGAAAAGCCTGTTTGGTAATACGAAAAGTCATGAAACCGAATCCAGAAGAAATTTTGCGAATATATCATTCAGAAGGTAGAAAACTTTCTTTTGATGAGATCTTCCAAGATCTGCAACTGATTTCTCAAATCAAGAAATGCTCCCATTGTGGCTGTCACGCCAACACCTTGAAAGAGTTTGAGGCGATTGCTTTGAAAAAGAATCAGACAAAGTTTGCCGAAAAGGCTCAATCTCTGGCTGAAACCGTTAGCCACAGCAAAAAATACGAGTGTATCAATTGTGAGCCATGTTATCCCGCCGATATTTCCAATCTGCTTTTTGAAGTGAATGAGAACCAAACTGTTGAGAGAACCCCTTCATGTTGCAGTGCTTCCGACCGGGTTGAGGAGAAGAC
>JAABYK010000446.1:865-8699 GCA_011775825.1 Candidatus Zhuqueibacterota bacterium
GGCCGTTGCCGTCTGTACACTCGGTGATAACGACTTGCCAGAGCGTGTCCATGGAAAATTGAAGGAGCATATTGCTATTGTAGGGTACTGTGAAACTGAAAACATTGGCGTTGAGAAGGTGGTAAAGAATCTGATTGCAAACGCTCACGTTCGGCATCTGATCCTGTGTGGTCGGGAAAGTGGAAGAGAGATGATGGGACACTTATCCGGTCAGGCACTTTTAGCTTTGCATGAGCGTGGTATCTCAGGTGACGGGAGAATTATTGGGGCAAAAGGCAGGCGGCCAATCTTGAAAAATCTCAGTTCACAACAGATAGAACAATTTCAATCTCAAATCGACATCCTCGACTTGATGGGCGCGAACACCGTGCAGGAAATTACAAACGCCATAAATGTATGCCTCACGAAGAGAAAGAACCGATTCACTAAAAAGCCTGTGGAAATTGATTCCAAAAAGCCAATTGTTGCCAAGACTCCGAAACGATTTCGTTTGGATCAAAAAGGATTCTTTGTTATCTTGCCAAATCAAGAAGAAAATAAGATCTACGTCGAGCATTACAAAAATAGTGGTGAGCTACTTCACATCATCGTGGGAACCGACGCCGCGAGCATTTGTAATACCATCATTCAACATGGTTACATTTCTCAACTCGACCACGTTGCTTATCTCAGCAAGGAGCTTACTCGGGCCGAGTACTCTTTGAAATACGATTTTCCCTACAGACAAGACAAAGCTTTGGGGAACGTATCGAAGAATGGCCTGGACTGAAGGAATCCGAACCCTCTGAAGTTAACCAGGTCGCTGAGCTTTTTTCCACCACAAATCCAGTCAACTGGTGTCTGCCTCAACTTCGATTTTTTTGCATAGAATAAAAACCCTTGACATTTAACCTACAGGTTTCGTATATTAAGTAACCTACTGGTTACATATTAAATCTGGGATTCATCATGACCTATCGCTTACACGACGTTTTCACAGCCATTGCTGATCCCAATCGAAGGCAAATTCTAAATTATCTGTCCGAAAATGAAATGCCGGTCAATGAGATCGCCGGACGGTTTCATATAAGCAGAACCGCTGTTTCCAAACATTTGAAAGTCTTACAGAGAACGAATCTGGTTTACACCCGGCAGGCCGGTCGGCAGCGCATTTACGGTTTGAATGCCCGTCCTCTGCTTGAGGTGCGAAACTGGCTTCAGCAATATGAGAAATTTTGGGGCAAACGGCTGCTAAACTTGAAAAATCAGGTGGAGAAAAGCGGATGAGTACCATCAGAAAGGAGGTCACTATCGACGCACCAGCGTCGGTCGTGTGGGACTATTTGACGGATTCGGAAAAAGTTGCCGAATGGCTGATGCCGAATGATTTCCAGGCGAAAGTTGGCAAAAGATTCACTTTCCGATGTGAGCCCACTGAAGACTGGGACGGCATCGTTTACTGCGAAGTTAAAGAACTCGTCCCGTTGCAAAAATTGACCCTCAGTTGGACAACCGATCAGTTTCAAATCGAGACCGAGGTCAGCATCACTTTGCATGAGAGCAAGGGTAAAACGAAGGTTGCCCTTGTCCATTCTGGCTGGGACAAGCTGCCACCCGATAAGGACTTTCTGTTTGACAACTACGACCAGGGCTGGAAGGGGTACATTGAAGAGAATCTCAAGGAATCAATTGAGAACTGAAGAAACTTTTTTACTGAGCTATGTCGGAATCACCGAGAATCAAAGTCGGTGTAGGCAAATCCTTGTAAAAGAAAGGAGGACATGATGGCTGTGATCAAGCATTCAGTTGATATCAACGCTTCTCGGGAGCGCGTTTACAAAGCAGTAGCGACCGAGAAGGGCTTGTCAAATTGGTGGACGAAGGACGTCACCGCAGATGCAGAGGTCGGGGGAAAAGCGGATTTCCGCTTCGAGGGAGCGGGATTTCATGCGGTGATGAACATCACCAAGCTCGGACCGAATGCGGAAGTGGAATGGCAATGCACAGACAGTGTCGATGAATGGATCGGAAGCAAGTTTACCTTTAAGATTGAAGAAAGGAACCGCAACTCACTTCTACTGTTTACTCAACACTATTCCAAGCCCATTTCCGACGAGGAATACGGTCGGTTTAATTTCAACTGGGGCTACTATCTTCACAGTCTGAAAGAGTACTGCGAAACCGGTCAGGGAAAGCCGTACGGCGCTTGAGTAAATTGGAAAACACTGAAGAATTCAGAAATCACGCCAATTTCGTGGCTTTTCTGTCTAAAACCCTTCGACAATAGAAAAAGTTGAACAAGATCTGACCATCTAATTTTAAAATCTCAACTTGGAGTACTAATCGCCCTCGAAAGGAGGATGACATGAGCATAACCGTTGTGAATGATTGGCATTTTAAAGAGAACGGCGATATAGAAGAAGGCTTAGTTGCTGCGGAGGAATTGGTAGAGAATTTCAAAGCCAATGAGCCGGGCGTACAACTTTCTCTGTGGCTACAGGCTCAGGAACAACCTTTGCGCTTTTTTCACATCACCGTCTTTGATGACTACGAAGCGTTTCAGAAAGTCAGAGAAACAAATGCCATCCAACAGTTCGTCGAGCGACTTTATCCTGAAATTGACCGGACGAGTCACATGGCCCCGGAGTGCGATGTGGTGCTTTCAAGCAGGGGCAAGCTCCCCGAAGTTAAGAAGGCCAACACTGAAAGTGTAACCGTTGTAAATGACTGGAACTTCCGAGAGAATGGCGATATTCATGAAGGTCTGTCTGCCGCGGCTGAATATGTCGACTGGTTCAAAGGGAACAAGCCGGAGGTCCAACTTTCCCTCTGGGCGCGTGACCGCACAAATCCCCTCCGTTTTTTCCATATTGTGATGTTTGATTATCCGGAAGCTGCCGTGGAGGGGCGACAATGGGAAGGCACAGTGCGATTCGCAGATCGTCTTTATCCGCAGATCGACGAGAAAAGCGTAAAACAACCGGTCTGTGATGTGGTCCTTTCCAGTGGCGGACATCTTGAAGCGGTTCCTTTGAGACTGTGATGTGCCCTCCGCATCTTCGCTGCCATCAGATTCCTAACCGGAAACGGGGCCCAAAACTTTCCTAAACTTTTAAAGTTTAGGAAAGTTTACTTGCTGAAAAATCCTTGCTCCACGGGCAAATTCTAACTTTTAAAAAGTGCCGAATGTACCGAGAGTCGCACACGCAGACGAAACACTCGACCAAAGTTTCTCCCGAAAATGAAAAGTGGGTTTTAGTCTCCACGATTCTGGCCTCAAGCATGACGTTCATCGACTATTCTGCATTGAATGTTGCTTTGCCTGCTTTGCAACGCGATTTGGGCATAACGGGTGCCGAACTCTTGTGGGTGGTGAATGCTTATGCGCTTTTTCTTTCGGCTCTTTTGTTGGTGGGCGGGTCTCTGGGTGATCTTTACGGCCGAAAACGCATTTTTATTCTCGGAATTGCGATATTTACCGTTGCATCTCTGGTCTGCGGTCTGGCTGGCACCCCGGGTGTCTTAATTGGTTCGCGAGCCATTCAAGGCATAGGCGGAGCTTTGATGGTGCCTGGCAGTTTGTCGATAATTTTTGCTTTATTCCCGGACAACAAGCGTGGCAAAGCCATCGGGATGTGGTCTACTTTTAGTGCATTAACCACGGTGCTTGGTCCCGTGCTGGGTGGCTGGCTTGCAGGCGCGGGTCTGTGGCGGTTCATTTTCTTTATCAACCTTCCCCTCGCGGCGATCGCCCTGGCAGCACTGATTCGGAAGGTGCCTGAGAATAAAGACGTCAATGCCAGAAATTTAGATATTAAAGGCGCAGCATTGGCAACAATTGGCCTTGCGGGTGTGACTTATGGCTTCATCCAGGCGCCCGAATTAGGTTGGCGGGACGGTCGAATCATTCTATCTTTGGCTGTGGGGATCATCACCCTTGCGGCCTTTGTCTTTGTGGAAGCATGCAGCAACCACCCGATGATGGCGCTTCGACTGTTCAAGTCTCGCACATTTAGCAGCGCCAATGCCCAAACCTTACTCGTCTATGCCGCGCTTTCCGGAATGCTGTTTTTCTTTCCTCTAAATCTGGTTCAAGTGCAAAATTATTCCGAGCAATCAGCCGGACTGGCTATCCTGCCTTTTGCGTTGTTGATCGCCGGGCTTTCACGATGGGCCGGAGGACTGGTGGATCGACTGGGGTCGCGACTTCCCTTGATTGTCGGCCCTGCTTTGTCCGGCTTCGGCTTCTTCGTATTAACGCTGCCCGGAGTGACCAACGGCCCGCAAGAATATTGGATCACTTACTTTCCCGGAGCCATCCTTTTGGGCATTGGCATGGGGATAACGGTTGCACCGCTCACCACGGCTGTGATGGGTGCGGTGCCCGAACATAGCTCCGGGATGGCATCGGGCATCAACAATACGATTGCCCGAACCGCTGGGGTGTTCGCAATTGCGGTCATGGGAGCTGTCGCGCTCGTTTCTTTCAAAGACTCGCTTGAAACAGGAGCAATGAACCTTGCGTTGTCGAAACAGACGAGGACAGAGTTACAAAGCGAAGCTTCTAAATTGGCGGAAGCCCAACCGCCTGATCATTTAAATGCCAGGAAGAAGGCACAAATAAAGTTGGCTATCAAAGAAGCCTTTGTGAGTACGTTTAAGAAAATAGGCTGGATTGCCGCGGGTCTTTCCTGGTCGAGTGTTCTGTTGGCGGTTTTGTTTGTGGAAAAAAGGGTGACATCCGGGTAACCACGTCTCAGATTCCAAACTTGCCCTCATTACGGCGCAACGGCTTGCATGGCTATGCCGCAGAGCCACGCTCCATACGTGCCAAGTGCGTATCCCAAAACCGCGAGCAGCACTCCAACCGGCGCCAATGCCGGGTGAAAAGCTGAGGCCACGATGGGTGCGGATGCGGCCCCGCCCACGTTGGCCTGACTGCCAACCGCGATAAAGAAAAATGGGGCTTTGATGATCTTGGCAACAACAAAGAGAATTATAACATGAGTAAGAATCCAAATGAAGCCGACCAGGAACAATTGCGGGTTCTCAAAAATGGCGAGAATATCCATTTTCATACCGATAGAGGCGACAAGCACATACAACAGGAGACTGCCATAGCGGGATGCTCCAACCCCTTCAAGTTCTCGAGCTTTGGTGAAAGATAGAATTAACCCACCGGTGGTAGCAATCACCACCAACCAAAAAAACGGTGAGGCTAAACTGTACTTTTCCAATGAAGGGGCATTTGCCTCAATCCACGGAGCGATCAAATTTGCTCCGAAGTGGCCAATGGCTGTGATGCCAAAACCAACGGCCAGAACCGTTGTGACATCGGCGAGGTCTGGAATGCGTGCAATCCTCGCTCGAAAGTCCTCAATTCTTTGTTGCACATCTTTGATGGCAGAAGCATCGGCCTTAAACCAGCTATCGACGCGTTCGGAAATCCCGGCACCGTACAAAAGAAACGCCATCCAGACGTTGGCCACGATAACGTCCACGGTAACCATTGCGGAGAACAACTTGTCGCCAACCTGAAAGACCTCTTTCATTGCGGTTTGATTTGCGCCGCCGCCGATCCAGCTTCCGGCAACGGTGGTGAGGCCACGCCATACGGCATCGGCTCCGGTTCCTCCTACAACTTCTGGCGCAAAAAGTGAGTAGATGATGATCGCCAACGGCCCTCCAATCATGATGCCCGCGGTTCCGGCAAAAAACATGATGACGGCCTTGGGTCCCAGACTCAAGATGCGTTTCAAATCTATGCTCAGCGTGAGAAGTACGAGGCTGGCCGGTAGCAAATATCTGGAAGAAACAAAATACAGATTGGAAGTCTTATCGGAAATAATTCCCAGGGAATTAAAAAGCGAGGGGATGAAATAACAAAGTAGCAGGGACGGCACATACGTGTAAAATTTTTGCCAGAAAGGATTGGAGCTGTGTGACGTCCTGAAAACCAAGGCCAGGATGCCTATTAGAATACCTAAAACAATCGCGTCGTTCGTAAATAAAGGGTCCATTTTTCCTTTGTTTCCGTTATTTAGTTTTTCTAAATTGGAAGGTAAGGTAATAAACTCAACTCATTTTGTCAACTGTCGATTAGCGAGATCGTATGGTAATTGGAACCTGAATGAGTTTGGTTTGAACAAATTGGCTTTGTTCAACGAAGTCACCTAAGAATTTCGAATCTCGTGTATACAAAATTAATTTCATTTTGAAGGAAAAATCATGCCCGGATCTCAAACAGAATTCAGTCTTACTAAAATCGGTCAGGTGTCGGTCACCGTTCACGATCTTGAACGTGCGGTGCGGTTCTATCGCGATAAGCTTGGTATAACGTTTCTATTTAGCGCATCCAAAATGGCATTTTTCGACTGTGAGGGCGTTCGGTTGATGCTGGCCGTCCCGGAAGACAGTCGGTTCGATCACCCGGCTTCGATTATCTACTATAACGTCGACGATATTCACGATGCTTACACGATATTGACTCGTCGTGGAGTGAAATTCGAAACCGGACCGCGTTTGATCTATCAAACGGATGACCAGGAGCTTTGGATGGCCTTCTTTCGAGATAGTGAAGAAAATCTGCTTGCCCTTATGTCTGAGACACCGAGTGCGTGAAATCCGTGGTCCAGCAGATATTCCGCGTCAGATGAAATGAAAGGCTAAGATATTTCAGTTTTAGGCAAAGAGTCATTCCTACGATAGTTTTGTTTATAATTTTAAAGAAATCAGTGTTAACCGGCATCCAAGGCAGACTCACAAAATTCGAAAGGGCAGGGCACATGAGCAGCAAAGACTATTTCGATAGCATCGCTCAGCAGTGGGACTCGATGAGACAATGCTTCTTCTCGGAAGCAGTCAGAGAGAAAGCGCTTGTCACCGCAGAAATACAACCTGGCAAGTTGGCCGCAGACATCGGTGCTGGCAGCGGGTTTATCACCGAGAGTTTGATTCGCAACGGTCTGAAAGTCATCGCTGTCGATCAGTCCCAAGCCATGCTGGCCGAAATGAAAAAACGATTTCCAAAGGAGGATGCCATCGACTATCGGATTGGCTTTGCGGAAGCGTTGCCCATTGCCGACACCGAAGTTGATTTCGTTTTCGCCAATATGTATCTCCATCATGTTGAAACTCCTCCGCTGGCTGTCAAAGAGATGGTTCGCATTTTGAAACCTGCCGGCAAGTTGGTGATTACAGATTTAGACGCGCATGAGTTTGAGTTCCTGCGGACGGAACAACATGATCGCTGGCTTGGATTCAAAAGAGAAGACATCCGCAAATGGTTTGAAGACGCCGACCTCAAAAACGTTTACGTGGATTGCATCGGAGAGAATTGTTGCGCTCAATCAACTTGGGACGGAGAGTTTGCTAATGTGCGCATTTTTGTGGCTTCCGCGGAGAAATAAACACGAACTGTTTGCCACCGATTCGCACTGATGCACACGCATAAATGTGGTTTGAGTGGAAGCCGCTCACAATTACGAATTAAACATAAGTACCTGTTTTATAATTATTCAGGCTTTGATAAGACAAAACAATTTGGGACAAATCTATAAACACTTCAGAACAATTGTTTGCCCTTATAGTTTTGTCTTGATTTCCTCACTTTCGACAATATCCCGTGAATCGTTACCCTGGTTTGTAAATTTGGGCTTTTGAATTCGTCAATTATTCATCGGTGTAAATCCGTGGCTAAGAGTTTCTTGTTCTCCGTAGTTTTGGTCGATCAAAAAACTTTGCTAAAAAAACATTGTTGCAATTTGTGGTACGAATTTACACAGCACACAGCGGATACAATTTTGTAGCTTTGTAGTACGGGAAGGATTCTGTAGCCTGCATGAGTCGTGACCGA
>JAABYK010000192.1:0-3366 GCA_011775825.1 Candidatus Zhuqueibacterota bacterium
TTAATCGACCATTTTTTAACGCGGTCACCTTTGGTTGATTCACACCGAGTATGGCACCCGCTTCCTGTTGAGTAAGTTTTCGTTCTTCAATGATGTCATTTATAATGGAAGCCAATTTTACTTTAGTGAATTCTTGTTCNNTTGTCGCATAATCTCCAAACAAAGCTGCTCCGCCTCCTTATGAGTCGGAGCTTCAGAAATCACGCGTATGATTGGCTCGGTGTTGGACGGTCGAATGTGTATCCAGGATCTGGGTCGAACGATTTTTACGCCGTCGGTGAAATCCAGCGTCTCATCCGCATAAAATTCGCAAATCTTATCCAGCACGTCTTTTGAATTCAAATCGCCCAACTCAATTTTATTTTTGGCGATCACATATTTCGGTAGATCTTCGCTGACAGCGCTTATCGGCATCCCGACTTCAGCCAGATGCTGCAGCACCAACGCAATAGCCACCGGCGCGTCACGTCCGAGGTGCAACTCCGGCAAAATCACCCCGCCGTTGCCTTCTCCGCCGATGATCGCACTGATTTCCCGCATTTTTTTGGCAACGTTGATTTCGCCGACTTTCGTACGCTCTACGTCTGCGCCATGTTTTTGGGCCACTTCTTCGGTCATGCGAGATGTGGAAGCGTTTATCACCACCGGCCCCTGTTTTTTGCTGAGGACGTGTTTCACGGCAATTGCCAGCGTCTTCTCTTCGCCCAAAGGTTCGCCTGTTTCAGACACCAGAGCGAGCCGGTCAGAATCCGGATCCACAGCGATACCCAGGTCAGCATTCTCGCTTTTAACTTCTTCACACAGCTCAACCAAATTTTGCGGCACCGGTTCCGGATTTCTGGGAAAGAGACCCGTGGGCTCACAATTCATTTGAACCGTCAAACATCCCAATTCATTCAGCAAACTCGGAACCAAATTGGCGCCTGCGCCACAAACACAGTCCAGGACCACCTTGAAGTTGCGCTCCCTGATCTTCTCCGCATCAATGTACTCCAAGTTTAATACGCCTTCAATATGGTCTTTAATCGCCTTTGAATAGTTCACCACCACGCCCAATTTATCCCATGTCGCAAACGGATATCTGTTTGCTTTGGAAATTTCCACAACTTTTTGGCCTTCTTCAGCATCCAGAAACAGGCCGTCCGGCCCGATCATCTTGAGTCCGTTCCACATAATTGGGTTGTGGCTGGCTGTAATCATGATGCCGCCGTCCGCTTCCAGATTTTCGACCGCGAGTTGCGTCGTGGGAGTCGGACACACGCCGACGTCGATCACACCGCTGCCCACAGCCATCAATCCCGAAACCACAGCATTCTTAAGCATCAGACCGCTCACCCGGGAATCCATACCTACGACCACTTTGCCGCTTTTGACATAGGCGCCAAAGGCCTGCGCA
The DNA here is from genome assembly GCA_011775825.1 of Candidatus Zhuqueibacterota bacterium. Classification (GTDB taxonomy): domain Bacteria; phylum Zhuqueibacterota; class Zhuqueibacteria; order Oceanimicrobiales; family Oceanimicrobiaceae; genus JAABYK01. The sequence goes on from JAABYK010000192.1 coordinate 1,397, forward strand.
AATTTCATTGCAACCTCAGGAGTGAGCCCATCGCCGACAATGCCTCTCACTCCCGACACGCCAACCATTAGCTTCGACACAATTCAATCCCGCAATTTATTTTTCATTTTCTTCAGATCCTCTTTTGTATTGATATTCCAAAGAATCCTTTCATCAGCAACCTCGACCTCCACAACCCTGGGCGCATGATCACGGATAATGTCGGCAGCCGTCATTGAAAGGGGCGCATCCACTATTTCAGGAAACAACCACCTTGGGAAAATCGGCGGATGTCCCCGTTTCCCTGAAACTGTCGGAAGAATAAGCTTGTCAGATTCTTTTTCAAAAACTCGTGCAAGATTTCGAATGACGTTCGCACCAATTTGCGGCTGATCCACCAGCGCGAGGAATGCACCCTCAACTTTGGTATTCAATACATATCTCACACCCGCTTGAAATGAAGATAATTGTCCTCGTCTGTAATTGGGATTTAAAACCAGCTCACTCGAGTCCAAATTCACTATCTCCAAAATTTTATCTGCTGCATGCCCCAGAACCACGACCACTTTTTTGACACCTGCCTTTTGAAAATTAGAAATGATCGTCTCGAGAAATGTCTGCTCTTCATATCGAACCAGCGCTTTGGGCTCCCCCATTCTCGAAGATTCACCGGCCGCTAAAATCACTGCGGAAAGCATAGCTTGTCGGATTTTATTAGAGCCCTGAAATAACTTTACTCTTTACTGGAAATTATTTTTTCTAACCCCTTTATAAGTGGTGGGATATCCTTAATTACGGTATCCCAGACTATATTTAGATCGATATCAAAATATGCGTGTATAAGATGATTCCTGGTGGCTATGATGTCTTGCCGTGGAATATCACCAAAATGCTTTCTCAATCCAGAGGCGATTTTGCTCGCTGCTTCTCCGATTATTTCGATATCTTTAACCAAAGAAAGAACCAACATTCGATCAGAATTTAAGTCGTCTCTTGATTTCCCTTTTGAAAACGACTGTATCTCCTTAGCAGCATCCAACATATGATGTATTCTAATAAGATCATCCTTTTGCATACAAAACCCTGGCAGATCTGAGCACCTCTTCACGGAAATATCTACTGAGTTCGTTAGGCGTTCGGAGGTATACTTCTCTACCTCCGAAAAGCTCTGAAAGTTCTCGTTCAATCTGAGCCAACCCAAAGAATCCGGGCCCTTTTCCTTCCTCGAATTCTACCAGGACATCTACATCACTTTCAGAGCCGAAATCGCTGCGTAACACCGAACCAAAAAAGGCAAGTCGCTGTATGCCATTGTCTTCGCAGAATTGCTGTAATTTTCCCTGTGGAATCTCTAAATTCTCGGTAGTGCTCATGTTATGAATATGCTTTCAAACTCTTTATGCTTTTGCCTTTCCCTGCTCTGCGACGGCCTGCATGGCCTTCTCAACTTCCTCCGGATCGCCTAAATAATAGTGCTTAATCGGTTTGATATCTTCATCAAGCTCGTAAATCAGCGGCAGGCCGGTCGGAATATTTAGTCCCGGAATCTCGTCATCCGGGATTTTGTCAAGGTATTTCACAAGCGCTCGGAGACTGTTGCCATGTGCCGAAATGATGACCCGTTTCCCGGATTTTATGGTCGGCACAATCTCTTCATGCCAGTAGGGCAGAAATCTGTCCACGGTGTCCTTCAAACACTCGGTAAGAGGTATTTCCTTTTCGTTCAAGTCCCGGTATCGAGGATCGTTGCCCGGATAGCGTTCATCGCTTTTCTCCAGAGCTGGCGGTCGCGTGTCGTAGCTTCTGCGCCAAATATGTACTTGTTCTTCACCAAACTTTTCCGCCATCTCAGCTTTGTTCAAACCCTGGAGGGCGCCGTAGTGTCGTTCATTCAATCGCCACGAGCGATAGACGGGCATCCACATGAGGTCCATCTCATCCAGAACAATCCACAACGTCCTGATCGCCCTCTTCAGTACTGAAGTGTAAGC
>JAABYK010000192.1:3390-4703 GCA_011775825.1 Candidatus Zhuqueibacterota bacterium
GATGCCTTTTTCAGACAAGTCCACGTCCGTCCACCCGGTAAATTTGTTTTCTTTATTCCAAATACTCTCGCCATGCCTGACAAGTACAATTTTGGTCATGATGCTCTCCGAGTTTCAGCATTCGTGTTACTTCTCACTACCCCTCTTTGCTAACATACGGTCGATTCGGTGAATGGCTGTGCCACTGTCGCCCACCAGTTTCAATTGATCGACGATATCACCCGCTTTTTTTTCTTCCTCAACCTGCTCTTCAATAAACCACTGCAATTCCACCTGAACCGGGTAATCATTCTCCTTGACAGCGAGTTCATAGAGTTTATGGATTAAGCCGGTGACCTTTTGCTCGTGTGCCAAGACTTGCTCAAATATTTCCAGGGGAGCGCCGAACTCCGCTTTTGGCTTATCGATTGCTTCTAAAATGACTCTGCCACCGCGATCAATTATATGATTGTAAAGTCGCATCGCATGGGCAACTTCCTCCTCAAATTGTAAACGCATCCAATGGGCAAACCCACCCAGGTTTTGTGATTCACAGTATGCTGCCATCGAAAGGTAAAGATATCCGGAATCGAGTTCGTGTTTTATCTGTTCATTAATAGCAGCCTCGACCGTTTCGTTCATCGTATTCCTCTCCTGTTTTATTTTAAAGTTAAAATAAGTACATTGCCTGTTAATTTGGTCTGAATATAGGTATCTAAATCAAGAAATGAAAGATTTTTTTCGGGGCAAACTATGATTTGAAAACAAATAGCCTCAGGTTGAATATAGGCATTCTCGAGTTTTCGAGATGAGGTTTGAGAGGACACTAAAAACAAAAAGCCTTGAATGTTTTCAAGGCTTTCTGCTCCTCAAACAAAGTAATAGATAGAACTTTTAAGACTTCGTTCCGATTTCCACGAAAAAACGAGTCGCTGCTCATTGCGAGACAACACAGATATCGAAATCCCATAAGACTTGCGCAAGAGCTTGATCAACGTCTTAGCCGTGGAGAATTTACCTCCAAGGCAGAAATGGCCAGATCGTTGGACTGCTCCAGAGCACGAATTACACAACTTCTCAACCTCTTGTCGCTTTCCGACCAGGTACTCGATCGGGTACGTGCATTAGGCGATTATTGGTCTGCGCCTTTCGTGACCGAAAGAAAATTCAGGTCTTTTCTTAACTTAGAACACCAAGAACAGATTTATGAAATAGAAACTATTGAGAGCTCATCAAAAGTCTCAGAATGACAGCAGTGCGTAATAACGAGGATGGGCATCCCCCAGGGGACGGTATCTCTATCCCTGTAAATGGTGAAATGGAGAATTCAAGTC
>JAABYK010000703.1:0-9132 GCA_011775825.1 Candidatus Zhuqueibacterota bacterium
TGAACTCCCTTGGCCTTCACATTCTGATCTGTCATGGGCCGCGCTCGAAGCGTTCCAAATCCCTGGGCGGATAAGTCCTCCGAGGGGCTTTTTCTTTTCGGGTTGGAAACGATGTTGCCTGCACCCCAGCCGGTGATAAAGTCCGGGTCCGATTCAAGAGTTAGCGCATTTCTAGTTGGTTGCTCCAAAGCGGAACGCATGAGGTTCGGGTAAGAATCAATGCCGATATTTGGATAGACTTTATCGATATCTTGAAATGCAGGCTGCAGGTCGGCCTGACGTTCCGACTTCCACATCCAAATGTTCACAAACTGTCCTCTCTCCCCCATGCCAAAGAAGGGAGGATCGTCAACCAATGCAAATTGAACGGCGGCCGCGTCGCGGAAATCTTGAATGCGGATGGCCGTGCGATCATGCGATTCATCGGCCCACATCAACCGAATAGCTAACTCGTTGCCATCATGCAGCGCTTTGACATTCAAAATCTCCGGGCGGTCATCGCGCCACCACAACGGCATCATGTGGAGGTTCATGTCTTGAGCATCCTGCCAAACTCCGGCATCCGGATGTTCGGGAATTTCGTCCACCCGTTCAGCCAGGATGCGATACTTTTTCATCTCTACCCGCTCTCGTTGTTCTTCACTGGACATGGAGAGCACATAATGCGTCAGGTGCCAGGCGTCGTTGCCATACGCCCAATCACTCATGGGCATGGGGGAGCCCGGAAGCCCGGCGATAATTCTACGGTAAATCTCCTCAGCGTCCGGAGCGCCTTTGAAGACGCCCTGAGTCAAATCGCGGGGTCGGGTGGGGTAACCCTTCTCGTCAAACTGTTTTTTAACGCCGTCGCCCTTTCCGGTGGGACCGTGGCATGACGCGCAGGCTTGCAAAAACAGCTCTTCGGCACGAGCCTTGGCTCCTTCGTCATAGGGAGGTTCTGAAGGAACTTTGATGATGCCTTTGCCGCTTTCGCGCTCGCTGGTCGTGACTTCAAAAGGCTTTTCAGCAAGGGACTTGACATAATGAACCAGCGCCCATCTCGTCTTTTCATCTAAATGCGCCCAGGATGGCATGGCAGAACCGGGGATGCCACGGGAAATAACATGGTACAAATCTTCATCCGTCGGCTTTCTTTCCCATGTCGAGACCAACCGATATCGCGCACTCACGAAATCGCGCGGTTTTGGATAAAGCAAGTAGGCCGCTTCGCCCTCTCCACTTCCATCCACGCCGTGACAAGGGGCGCAGCGCTGGTTATAAACTTCTTCGCCTTTCGCGATTAGTTCAGGTGAACCGGCAAGGGTTTCAGAAGGTCGGAGTTCTCTGGGAATGACGCCGGCCTTCAACTCTTCGGGCGCTTGTTTGCGCTTGCATCCCCCTAAACCAATCATCAGAACCAAAAATATCGTAGCCGAACAAGCGGCGCTATGGGCTAAGGTGTGTTTCTTCATTTCTTATCCCTTTTATTGTGATTGGGTGCCAACCTTTGATTTGGAATGACCATACTGCAGCAAAACTATGAATGACAGGAACCATCTCAAAGCTTCCATCAGAATGGATTGTTGTGGAATGGTTAATAGGACTAAATTATCCTGTTAAAACTCAATATAAATGAAATTTTGAAAATGTCAAGAATTTTTTAGGATTTTTTTATCCGTTTTTCTTGCTTTTTTTGATTTTCCATTGCTATATTATGCAAAGTGTATAAAGAAGGAAATGTAGAATGTCTGTTTTATTCAGCCGCGCCTGTGAATACGCATTACGAGGACTGGCCGAAATGGCTCGTCATAACGAGAAAGAATCTTGGACGATCCAGGAATTGGCCGACCAAACTGACACACCGGCTCCGTTTTTGGCAAAATCATTTCAAATCCTGGTAAGAAATGGTATTCTCAAGTCAGTCAAAGGTCGAGGCGGTGGATTTTCGTTTGCTCAACCGGTGGACAAGATTCACCTTATCAAGATTGTCGAAACCATCGACGGCTTCTCCTTAGCCGAAGAGTGTGTATTAGGTCTACCTGAGTGTGGCGGCGAAAATCCGTGCCCATTTCACGATCAATGGGCTGAGATTAGAGAATCCATCATACGAGCATTAAGCACACAAACACTTGCTCAATTCGCCCGGAATAGCGAGCACTAACTTATTCCTCAAAAATCCAGTCGATTCAGCCTTTTCAAAATCGCCAATTGGGGAATGAATAGCCACAACAGAACAGATAAGCCCATGACGCCTACTGCGATGACTTCCTCCCCCCAGTAATGAACAAACGTCGCACCCGCCTGGCCAAAGAACTCTTTTCCCCCCAAAAGCATTAGACCGGCAATGCGCAGCAAATCGATTGGATTAAAAAACACCGCGCCAAAGACAAAGCGTTCGCCCACGTATTCCGGAAGGAACAATGTCGTGCCGATCACACCTAAGTCGTAAAGTACCACCAAAAATAACCACAGAAAAAGCGAGACGGCAAAGGCCCCCAGTTTTTTCGGGAACAACACGGAAACCAATCCGGATAGATTGAGAAATACCAGCGCCAGGATCAGAGACACCCCCATAAATCCCAGGTACTGACCGATGCCTTGACTCCCGGCTTGAATCGAGATAAACAGTCCCGTTAAGAGGAACGCGCTCAGCATGGGAAGCGCCAGGGCAGCATACAGACCGCAGAATTTGCCCCAGAACACGGTGCGCCGTGGTAGCGGCAGACTGTAGAGCAGCTCCTGCGTCCCTTCATCTCCACTGAATCCCAGGGTGCCAAGCACCAAAGCCAGCAACGGCACAATGTAGATGACCAAATTCAACAGGCTTGCCGAGGTGCGCGTGAAGTCCTGCGTGCCAGTGTACCCCATCGCCCGCAAGCCGAAATAAGCGATGCCGATTAGCAGCAGGGAAAATACCAGGGTGAAAATGTGCAACCAGCGGTTGCGGGCCTGCACAGATATCTCTTGTTGAGCGATGCGAAGGATTCGTTTCATTCCTGCAAATCCGGCTGTTTAAGCTGTTGGTAACTCAAAATCTCGCCGCCAAATTCTGCCCGGGCCTCTTTGGCTGCCTCTCGATCCGGAAATGCAGCCAACCCGAACGACATCGGAGTGTGCAACTTTTCTGATTTCAAAAACGTGGCATTTTCGGCATTTAACCAACCGCTATCTTCGTAGGATGCGACGAAAATTGCGCGAGGCGTTTCCGATTCTTCCTCCAATTTGGCCACAAGACACCCGATGTCATCAAACTTTTTGACTTTGCCGTTGGCAGGCAAAAATTGCCCGACAAAATTGGGTTCGGAAATCAACATCTGACAATGGGCACACATATCTTCACCGTAATAAACCTTAGCCGGTTTGGGGGCGCCTTCGTTGCAACTGAAGGCAAAGGCAAGCAGACTCAGGGCCAAACTTACCCTTAGAAGATGATACGATGTGTTCTTCGACGTCATGTTATGCCTCGTTTTCTTCAATGAATTCCAAATACACCTCCTCGAAGTTCCGTGTCTCAGGTGCGAAATCGACAATTCCGGCGCCCGCAGAATCCAGAGCATTCAGAATATCCAATCGTTGATCCGACTCACAAGAAATGACCAATGACTTTCCGGAAGCCTCGATTGCAAGTTCTCGCCGCCCTGAAGCTTTTTCGAGCGTCGGGACAAATCTTTCTGCGTTCTGATCGAGGTGCACAACCAAACCTTTGCCGCGTTGCATCGTGCGCAATTTTTGACTTTTTTCGAGTGCAATCACTCGGCCCCTGACCATAATGCCGATGCGATCCGCCAAGTGCTCCACTTCGCTCATGTCATGACTTGAAAACAGGATGGTCTTGCCGGCAGATTTGAAGTCCTTCAAAATTTGTCTAAACTCCAAAACCGCACGTGGATCCAGGCTGGCAGTCGGCTCATCAAGAATCATGAGGGACGAGTCGGCCAAATAAGCGATGGCGAGATTCAGCTTTTGTCGCATGCCACCGGAATATTCAGAGATAGGATGGTTGGAAAACCCATTGAAGCTCGTATGCGCCAATACCTCCTGAACTCGATTCTGTGAAACCCCACGCAAGTCAGCAAAGAAACGCAAAATCTCAACTGCGGTTAGGCTGTTGTAGTATTTCATGTTTTGTGGCACGTAGCTGATGCGGCTCCGGGCCTCGGCTGGTGCCTTGGCGATATCGACACCATCGACAACAATTCGACCGCTGGTTGGATAAACCAATCCCACAATGGACTTCAAGGTGGTGGTTTTGCCGCTGCCATTTGGGCCAATCAGCGCAAAGATTTCACCCTCTCGCACGGTAAACGAGACATCATTCACCGCCAGAAATTTGCCGTATTTCTTGGTTAAATGCTGGATCTGGATCATTTCTTAGAAATTTTTCCTTTCACTGTAAGCAGGAGTCCACAAACGCCAGCAAGAACAAACAGGGAAAACATCTGAAACCCGCCATCACTTGAACTTCCCGTAATCTGCTGCCGGAGCTCGCGTAGATCTATCGGTCGCATGAGCGGAGCCGGATCTTCTTCAAATGTGATATCAAATATGGGCATCACAACCTGACCGGCTGCTATCGCCTGTGAGGCCGGACTGAATGAGAACAATCGCAGAGCCGGATAATTTCCTTCGATGTAATCAAACAGATTCTGGATTTTGTAAGGATGATCGGCAATGCCGTCGTGATTCAGATCAAACCCCTGGTAGCTTGTCCAATAATTTCCGCGTCCCTCAGATGCCCATTTGGTCGTCGTGCGCCGCCCGACAATTTCGAGCGGACTCATGTTGAACATAAAGTTGTTTTCGTAAAACAAATTATAATTTGCGCTGCTAAAAATTTTCAGGGCCAGGTCGTTAAAGGAAACGGTGTTCCGACGAAATATATTTTTTGATGAATTATCAATGAAAATTCCAGTAGCATTGGCAGCAATGATATTTTCTTCCGACAAGCAGAAGTCGCAATCTTTAAACAAAATACCAAGTGAACTGACGCCACGATTTTGTTCGAAAATGTTGCGTTTGAAGATGAGATTTTTTGAGTACATCAATGCCGCCCCGGCAACATTATCGTAGAAGTGATTGTAAGCAAACGAGTTGGTGTCGCTGAACATGTAGTGCAGCCCGTACCGTAAGTTGTGCATCCGGTTGTGGTGAATGTCGTTAACGTTGGAATGCTGAATATACATGCCATCGCGCACCAACTGAACCTCATTTCCAAAAATCTCGTTGTGGAACGAATACCAGAGATGCATGCCGCTGCCACGTCGGCCCTGGGCTAATTCAGGTTTGCCCTCGATGACGTTATCATTGATCTGGTTGTAATCGGAGCTGTAAAAGTAGATTCCGAAAAGCACATCGTCCAGGCGGTTCTCTGCGATGATGTTTCCATTGCTGCGCAAATAAATTCCGCCGTGCTCTTTTTGCAAGCTGATGCCGCTGCCGCAAATACGAAACCCCCGGATTTCACAGGAATCGGCAAAAACTTGCACCACACGTCCTGTATCGGGTCCCACGATTTCTGGCATTCCATTTCCCAGCAATACAAGCTGCTTTCTCAGTATTATGGGTTCGTAAACTCCGGATTCTACAAGAAGTGTGTCTCCTCGACCCGCGTTATCGATGGTCTGTTGCAAAGACGTTCCCGGCATAATCTTGTAGGTCTTTGGCGAAGCTTTCGGCGCAAAGAATTGCAACAAGATCGTGCATAGAATGATGGAAGAAATGCCGATATGTTTTGCTTTGAGAAATGTCATATCTGAGCTTTCTGCCATTCACGATAGCTAAAGTAGAGTGCAACAAGCAAGAACAGGGGGAACAACGTCATCGCGACCGTTCCCAGTCCGGGAAAACTGGATACCGTAAAATTCGCCAGTTGTTTGGAGCCAAACAAAGGTGGCATAAATGGGTCGACCTTTACCGCGGCGCTCGGGTCGAGATTGTGGCCGTAATAATAAAGTTTATTGTAAAACATCCAGATAGAGAATACTCCAAAGTAGGAGAATCCCACAAACACGTCGACAAGCTTGGAGACCTTGCCAATGACGACTGCTCTCAGAGTGAGCAGCAGTACCGCACCGACGACGAAGGGAATCCATTTGAATTCGCTGAAGTCCTCTTCCTTCAATTCTTGCATGCCGATGTAGTGATTCAGAATATTGATTTCTCGTAAATCGTTGCCACCCTGCCCGCCGCCTTCGAGTTTACTTGCATAAATGCCAAGCGACAATCCTTCCGGAAACTGTTGAGCATCCATGTTGATATGCCAGAGAGGCAGAAACATCGCAGGGACAAGAACCACCACCGCAAGCAATAGAAAAACTCGGCTGCGAAGATCGAGGTTGACTTCAAAAAATTGATTCATTTTTTCAAGAAACGCTTCCATAATCTTTATGCTCAAGCTAAGTGCATCAAATCAGTGTTCACAAAACATCTTGCTCAAAAAAAGTTGAGGAGTAATGGAGAATTAGGGTTTTGATTGTTCGAATAACAGATCTCATCACCTCAATAATCCATCACTCCTCCGCCTCCTCGAGACCGTGTTACGGATGGACTACCATATATCCTTGCATTTCCTGGTGCAAAGCGGAACAGAAGTTTGTGCAATAGAAAGGATAAACCCCTTCTTTGTCGGCAACAAACTCGATAACCTTGGTTTCACCGGGATCGGCAACGATGTTGAGATTGTATTCGTTGATGGCAAAGCCATGCAACTCATCGGTAGTCTGCTCAATATTGGTCAAATACACGGTGACCTTGTCGCCTTTGCGCACCTCAAAATTGTCCGGTTGAAAATTGGTGCGGACGGCAAGCATTTTGACGGATACGTGATTCCCTTCTCGCGTCACACTTGCATCCTTCACGTCCCAAATCGCGTTCGGGTTTGTATTTTCTTCCTTCGGATACACTTCAATTGGCTCCAACTTGTCAGCTTTGATAATCTGAGCATAGTGAGGTTCCGGTTCCGTAAACGCATCATACAGCAGCTGCATCTTTTCACCGGAGATATCGATAAGCTGACTGCTCTCGGGCTGTGAGGGACCGACACTGAGATGGCGACCCTTTGAGAGCTTATTCAACGCAACCAAATATTTTCCGTCCGGATTACGGGAGTCCCCTTCAGCAGCGGCTAAGTGCCCGATATTGTAGCTGACAGGAATTTTATCCACGACGTCCCAGGTTCCAACGCGCCACTTGGCAATAGCACTTTCCACAAACAGACTCGTGTAGGCGTTGCCATCAGCGTCGAATTGCGTGTGCAGGGGGCCAAGGCCAACCTCGACTTCGGCCTCTTTTATGCTATCGTAGTTGAGCACTGGAACACCGTCTTCCTCGCCGACGAAGTCTTCATTGGCGATGGCCTGTTTGATCTTTTCGATATTGTAGACCGTCGTGATGGATTGCAGCTTACCGTTCCCGACGATCCACTGACCGCTGGGTGAGACATCCACACCGTGGGGGCTTTTTGCGCATGGCAGGAAGTGTACAATACCCTTGACTTTTTCGGGATCAATTATTTTTACACCGCCAATCATGTCAAAATTGCCGTCGGCGATGGCTTTTTCGGCGGCCCGCCAGTTTACCGCGGCAATGTAGTCGCGGTCATTTTGGGATGCCGTGACTTCGAGCTTACCGGTAGCTCGTTCAGAGTTGTAACAACTCCAGAAAGCCCAGCCATCGGTCATGCCTTTGCCGCAATCGCCTAAGTCATAATTAAATGGGGGCATCTTGATCTGAAATCCGTGGCTCATTTCCCCAGAGTTCGGATCTACCTTGACGCCAGCGACGATGCCATTGTATTTCTCAGCATACCCGTTTACCGAAACCGCTGTGCCTTTGGGAATTGGAATGGAAAACCGGCTTGCGATCAAAACGTATTCTGTGTTAGGGGTGACAAAAGAAGAGCCATGATTTCCGCTCAAATTTGGAATTGGGCCGAAGATCTCTTTGGTTTTGAAATCTCGCAGGTCGATACGGGCCACGCGGTTGTTGGCATTGTCATTGATGAACAGCCAACGGCCATCGTAGTCGCCAGCGGTTTCGGAAATGGCCGGATGGTGAGCATCTCCCCAGGTAAACCCACCCAGCATCTCCTTGCTTTCTTTGTCAAATCCATAACCGGTGGCCGGATAGGGAGTAAACACCGGCAAAGTAGCAATGTGACGCATGGAAGGAATGCCGGCTACATAAACATTCCCGGAGTGCCCTCCCGAATAGAAGATGTAATACTCATCCAGATCGCCCGGTTGCACGTAGGTCTTCAACGCTGCCTGGGCAACATCCGAACGAGCACCGGCCCGACCTCGTTGCTGCTCTGGTTCGCCGCAGCTCAAGCCGACAATTAGGGCAATGAGCATTACCGCGATCCAGGTAAATGGACTTTTCAACACTTTCATGTTCTCCTCCTAACTTGGTTAGACATGGTTTATTATTGAGTTCTTTTCGCATTCGTTCTTTTCGCATTCATTCCAATTCCATTAATTCACTAATCCATCTTATCCTCCTTTTCCTTCTGCTCCAAATACTTTTGATAGGCTTCTTTAAGTTTCTCCACCAGCTGCAGCTTTTCTTCGCGTGTGAGAATGATCTGTTTCTCCAGCACCACCGACATGGTTCCCGTGGGATTGAGCAGGAATTCTTCCAGTTCGCGACCAAAACGGCTGCGGACATCGGCGACCGCGTTGGACAAATCGGGTCCGATGTTCGCAGGGCTGATGACATCCATGCTGCTAATCGAATGGCAAACGAAACACTGCTTTTCAACGAAAATGGCACCCGGTCCCTCAAGCATTTTGCGTTCTTGCTCGAGCTCTTCTGGCGTCGGTTTGTCGCCTGTCTCAACACCCGGCAGATATGCCACGGGGATGTCGGTTTTTTTCCAGCTCATGACCAGCATGCTTAAAGCTTGAATATCTTTGCTGTTCATCGGAAACGCCGGCATAATAGAATCTTCCACGAGTTCTTTTGGATTCTTGAAATGGCGCTGATGCCAGGCAAAGGCCGAGGGGAAGCCACCGATGCGCGAGTAGTCAAAACTTTCCGCTGACTTATCTCCCTCGTAAGTTAAGTCCGGAGCGATGTTATTCCCACGACCGTTCACTTTGTGGCAAGCGCGACACCCTTTTTCTTTCACCAACTTCTTGGCTCGATTAATGTAGG
>JAABYK010000703.1:9170-11271 GCA_011775825.1 Candidatus Zhuqueibacterota bacterium
AGCCCGTCCCAAGAGTGGCTCTTCCCAATGTTGAACGAAACCGTGTGCAGCCAACTTACTGGTTGCGTATCCTTGTCCACCATGGCAAGTCGTGCAACCAAATTCGCTGACAGGGTGAGTTTTCAAAATTTCTTGAGGGTGGCTTTTGTAGGGATGCTCTACATTGTGCATATTCTTCCAACTTACTCCCTGATGGCAGGTAACACAACGGTCAGTGACGTCGATCTCTTTTACCCAAATTTGCTGCACCCCTTCAGGTACCGTTGCTGCCACATCCTCGCCAAATTTCTCCGCCACGATCTCTTTAAATTTTTCCTGATAAAATATCCACTCGGGCGAGGCTTCATTGAAATAAATGGCTGCCGTGGTTCCAAAGAAAAGAACTCCCGCAACCGCAACCAGGATACGGTCTAAAGTGAGCATCCTTTTTTTGTTTAGTTTGTCGAACATTGCTCAAGCCTAAAGAATTAAAAAATTTGTTTCTTGAATAACCCAACAATTGAGGAAATGACTGGATTGCTGCTTCTCTCCACAAACATAAATCCAACCAAATCATCCGTTGTCTTACAAATCATAGCGGTAGCGGCGTTTGCGGCCAGGTTTCCCAAGGCCAGTAAAATTCCCAATACGGTCCCCGGAAAAAGGTGCCAATAATGGTAAAAATCACGATGAGCAGCACCAGAACTAAGAATATGATGTTTTGCCACTTTCGTGTTTTGTGAAACCAAATGCCCGTGGCTGACTGAGTAGAGTTGTCTAAGTATGGCCATACCACAAGTCCTAAGAGAAGCAAACCTGGCAAGATGATGCCGCCAACCAGGGCGCCATTAATCGTAAAGTTGCCAATGTGTATCGTTGTATCGGTTACAATTTCCTGTAACCAGAGAAAATACCAGGGTGCTTTTGCTGGATTGGGCGTGACCGATGGATTGGCCGGTTCTTCGAGTGGGGCAGGTACAAATAGCGCCAGTATCAGAACCACCACGGTTGTTAACAAGATCACCGACAACAATCGCACTATGAGATGGGGCGAAGAATTAACCTCGTGCTGTTCGTTATTGACGGTATAGTAATCAACCTGTACACTGCTTTTGGTCGCCAAACCCAAGAGAGAGTAGGTTTTGCTCTTCGGTGGAGTAACTTTTTCGCGCTTCTGTTCCTGAGCCAGCGCATCCACCGAGGCCAAACCGCCGTCCTTTCGAACACGCCACATGTGATACGCAAATAGCAACAACATGGCCGTGGGTAGAAAGAAGCAATGCAGGACATAAAATCGAATCAGCGTGTTTTGCCCAATCTCGTTCCCCCCGAGCAGCAAATAGCGAATTTTCTCGCCTACCAAAGGTGCGGCCCTGGCTATGTTTGTCCCCACAGTAATGGCCCAGTACGCCAACTGATCCCAGGGTAACAGATAACCCGTGAACGAGAGGAAAAACGTCAGCAAAAGTAAAACAATGCCGAGGATCCAATTTAGGGGGCGGTTGCTGTATTTCGAGAGACCGCGTTTGTATGCGCCCGTCAGGAAGACGCGCACCATGTGCAGAAACACGACGGCTACCATAAGATGTGCTGCGATGCGATGTGAATTACGCAGAACACTCCCGAATGAGACCACATAATCCAGATCTTTGACTGACTGATAGGCGCGCTCTACTGAAGGGACATAAAGAAACATGAGAATGACGCCGGTGACACTCAGAATCGCAAAAAGAGTCGCTGAAACTGTTCCAAGCCAGAAGGAGTAATTCCAAGCCAGACTGCGAATTTTAACCTTTGCCGGAAACCAGTGAAGAAGTAAATTCTTAACGACGGCGTCACCGGCATCTCTTTCTGATTTTGGCGCCCAGGTCCAGGTAAGTTGATCTAATCTGTTCTTCGATTTCGTTTTCGTAGCTGTTTCCATACCGCCTCTCCTTTACACAGTCAGACGAAAATCGTGATCCACTTCACGGCTAAAATCCACTACCAACTGACCGTCTCCAGGTGCCAGTTCCAGTTTATACCATTGCAGCGGCTTCGGAGCGGGACCCGCATAGTTGTCTCCGTTACCCCTAAATTTCGAACCGTGGCACGGACAGTTGAACTCCCACGGTGGATTCGC
>JAABYK010000703.1:11315-14261 GCA_011775825.1 Candidatus Zhuqueibacterota bacterium
TCGTCTTCCAAAAATTGCATTCCATCGACAAAATCGTCGGGATTGCCAATCTTGATTCTCATAGGAGGTTCGTACAATATGTTCGGTATCAGTGACCGAACCCATGCACCAAGTTGTCCTAACATTCCCAGAGCGATCGTTGTAAATGAAAGCTTTTTCAGGAAACTTCGTCGACCGGTTTGCTTTTCATTCGTTTCAGGTGTCGGCTTTTCTGACATGTTTTCCTCTTTTTTTGTCTTAGAAAACGGTCTGCTAAGCTGCCAGCTCCTCGTTCAACTGGATGCTTTCCATGGTCATGGCGCCTGTCGGACAGCGCATGGCGCACAAACCGCAGCGGATGCATTTTTCGTCATCTTTTAGCATGACCGACAACTCGTCTTCCTTTTCAAACCGCATGTGTTTAGTCGCCTTATCAAGCTGTTCTTCAGGCATATCCACCTCTGAAATCGGCACAAGTAGCAAACAGTACTCTGGACACACGTCCGTGCAGCGACCACACAGGATACATTTCTCGGCATCATAAATGGTATCCGAGTGACAAACCAGGCAGCGCTGAGCCTGACGTACGGCATCCTCCTCAGAAAACACTTCTTCTACCTCATTCACACCGGTTCGACGATCCAGGGAAATTGTCGGCGGCGGTGTGCGTTCGCATTTTTCATAATCATCGGGCATGCTGTATTCGCGATTCTGGATATGGGAAACAGTTAACGAATAGCGCACAGGCTGGTTCTGTTTGGTCAAGTACTTGTAGATCGACTGGGCCGCCGTTTTTCCGTTTGAAATGGCTTCGATTAGGATACGCGGTCCAAATGCAGCGTCGCCACCGGCGAAAATCCCGGGAGTGCTGGTCTGCATGGTTAACGAATCGACTTTAATGGTGCCTTGCGGGGTAAGTTCAATGTTGTCTTCCGGCGAAATAAAGGCCACATCCACGGCCTGGCCAATGGCCAACACGACCGAATCGCACGGAATCCGAGTGAGTTGAGTTCTATCCATCTGAGGATTAAATCGGCCGTCATCGTCAAAGACGCGTATTACAGCCGCCAACTCAACTTCCTGAACATGGCCATCACCGATAAACCGTGTCGGCCCCAGCGATGTGTGCAGCTCAATGCCTTCCTTTCTGGCCTCTTCCAACTCTTCGTGCCCCTGAACCGTCAAGGCCGCCGGAAGTTCTGCCATGGATTCCAGAGAGGCCACGTGCACTTCTACGGAACCGGCACGACGGGCACTTCTGGCCACATCCAACCCCGTCTTGAGTCCACCGGCTGCAGCCGTGGCTTCAATCGCTTCGATGGCTTCCTCGTCAAGCGCACGCGCACGTAACGCCGTCCGGGCTGCGTCCAACGCCACGGCTCCGCCTCCGATCACCAGCACACGTTCGCCAAGATCCATACTGTAGCCGCGGTTCACATTCAACAGATAATCAACCGCTTTGACAACGCCGTCAAGCTGTGAGCCCTCAATAGTGAGGTCACGACCACGTTGGGCACCAACTCCAACAAAAATGGCGTCGAAGCCTTGCGCTTTCAATGCCTGCAAATTGAATTCACGCGTTAGCGGCGTGTTGTATTGAATTTCAACCCCGAGTTTGTACAACACCCCAACCTCATTTTCGAGAATCTTTCTTGGCAGACGATACTCCGGCACCCCGTAGCGACCCATGCCGCCTGCATGTTCAGAAGCTTCGAACACCGTAACCTGCATGCCCAGGAGAGCCAGATCGTGGGCACATGCCAATCCCGCAAAACCTGCTCCAATCACCGCCACCTTAAATTTGGCCAGACGTTCATCCTTGGCGTGGGCGAGTTGAGCGGTCGTCCAACCTCGTTGAGTGGCATTGTCCGCGGAACCGGAAATCATCTCCTCGATGGTCACCAAATTCCCTGTTTCAGGGCCGTATTTTTCGGTAACAAATCGCTTCAATGCACGAATGGTGATCGGCTTATCGATTTTGCCCCTTCGGCAGGCATCCTCACATGGAGCAGCACACACACGCCCGCAGACCGATGCAAATGGATTTGGAGCTCGAGCAACTTTGTACGCTTCCTCGAAATCCCCGTCCGCAATCAACTGGACATATTTACCTGAATCTGTATGAACGGGACAGGCTTCCATACAGGGGACATTTCTGCGGTAGAAGAAGAGGTCACGAAGGACGGATTTGAATGCCATGTAGATGTTTTTCTTACTTAAGTCTCTGGTTAGATGGATTTAGTTTGGAATGTCTATTTGCAACGGGTGTGCCAGTCAAACTTCGAGGCTAAACTCGGATAGTTTTATCCACTTTCGGTGTGCTGTTTCATGGCAGTGTAGTGTTTCGTTACAAGGTAGAAAGTGAAGTATTGTACGTTGAGGGATTGAGTTTCCACAGATAATCCCCCGCAGCCCTCACAACCAGCTTTGTGGTTTTTTTATGCCTCCTCACAATGCATCCCATTTCACATTTACGGACGATGGCTAATACCCTCAAAGTCGCCGCAATCCCTGAAATATACCTTTTCGAGGGGTTGGGCAAAATCCCTGTAGCGTCCTGTTGTTGCAAACCTCTAATAAAATTGTGTTCGTTCTCCGATGATCTTGTTTGAGAATAGATTGCGGGCTTGATGCGTAAATCAACTGCGTTTCTGACAGGCTGGCCGGTTGTTTATTGGCATTCAGGTAAAATTGATTGAAGTCAGCATTAGCACCAATTTGCGTGTAAGAAACACAACGGGGGCCTATTTACTATCACTACCAAGCTTAGCATTTACCGAGAAGCTTACATGCCAGTTTAAGAGATCGCCGCTTAGCACAAGACCTGCTGTAAAGTAAACAGACACTTGTCATCCTCGCCTGGAAGTTCAACAGACCTTGAGAAGATTCTTGTATCAATCAAGCCTTCCCTGGTTCGGTTAACTTGGCAATGCTACCATTCACGGTGTAGATGACCTTTAAGACCTG
>JAABYK010000088.1:0-1170 GCA_011775825.1 Candidatus Zhuqueibacterota bacterium
AAAATTGTCGACCTGGGCGAACATACCGTGCTTCCAGGGCTCATCGATACGCACACGCACATATGTTTGACGCCGGGATACCAGGACAAGCATCCGGTTTTATACAAATCCATTCCTTACCGGACCATCGAAGGTGTGCGTGCAGCACAACGGAATCTGCACGCAGGCTTTACCACCTTGCGTGACATCGATTCCGAAGGGGCGGATTTTGCGGACGTCGCCATCCGAGATGCCATCAACAACGGTTTGGTCGTGGGCCCGCGCCTGCAAGTGGCAACCATGGCCATCTCCATCACCGGCGGCCATATGAATATTCCCGGCCTGGCGCCTCACATCGATGTGCCACAGGTTGCCGCCATCGCGGACACTCCGGATGAAAAGTTGAAAGAAGTGCGACGCCAAATTAAATACGGTGCGGACTGGATTAAGATTTACACCACGGGAACAGTTCGGCACATCGACCCCGAAACTCTGGAGCCGCTCTCACAAATGACCCTCGAAGAAATCCAGATGATGGTCGAGGAGTGCAACCGCTGGAACATTCCCGTTGCGGCTCACGCCTACGGCGGGGAAGGCGCGACCAATGCCATTTTGGGCGGCGTACGTTCCATCGAGCACGGCTTTTTCCTTACCGAAGAACAGTTGAAAACCATGGCTTTGCGGGACATCTACTGGTCGCCGACCATGAGTGTCTACCTTCCCGACACCGAGGAAGAGCAACGCGATCCCTTGAGAAAGAAAATTGTAGATTCCCACAAGAGGGCGTTTCAAAAGGCGATGGAGCTCGGCGTGAACATCGTGTTCGGCAGCGACGTTGGGGCCTTCGAGCATGGCACCAGCGCGCGTGAATTCAAAATCATGGTCGATTACGGCATGAAACCCATGGACGCCATCAAGTCAGCCACCATTCGTGCCGCGGAACTGATGCGCCGGGAAAATGAGATTGGCACCATTGAAAAAGGAAAGTACGCCGATATTGTTGCTGTGTCCGGTGATCCACTTGCAGACATTCAAATATTGGAAGACGTGGCATTCGTTATGAAAGGCGGACAAATCATCAAGAATAGAACCATGACCAATCTGACCAACTCTAAATAACCAGTAGCCGTCCCGAGACCAGCCAACAAAGCCTGCGAAACTGTTGAGAATCTGGACGGGTAGAGCCGAGTC
>JAABYK010000088.1:1195-9951 GCA_011775825.1 Candidatus Zhuqueibacterota bacterium
TATGTCACGAAACACTGTAATTAGCCTGCTTTTTTTCGTTTGTGGTGCATTAACGATTGTCTTTTTTCTGCAATATCAAAGGCAATTCAAAGAGTATCAGTGCGATGATTACACACCGAAAGCCATTTTACAAGCCGAACTGCAAAGAAAAATCCAACGGCGAGCAAGTGGGTACGCGAAGCCTAAACATCCCGACGAGTTCGCCAGGCTTCATCGGGCAATTCGAACCAAAGATAACGAATCTGCTCCCGGTTATTCCCAGAGCTACAAACTCAGAGAGTTAGAAAAAGCCAGAGCTCTAAGACCCACGTTGCGCTTAAACAAGGCTCGAGCGTCTTTACCCTGGATTGAGCGCGGTCCGGGAAATGTGGGCGGTCGAACCAGGGGCTTGGTTGTCGACCCGGAAGATCCGACAGGAAATACCTGGTTTGCAGGTTCGGTTGGTGGAGGCATTTGGAAAACCCGTGACGCAGGCCAAAGCTGGGAGAACAAAACGCCTGATTTGCCCAACCTCGCGACGACAGTCCTCGCCATCGCTTTTTCCAATCCGGATGTGATGTACGCTGGAACCGGAGAGGGTTTTTTTAATGTGGATGCCATCACGGGAGATGGAATATTCAAATCCACTGATCACGGAGAGACCTGGCATCAGTTGACCAGCACCGCCGGACATTCGGGTTTTCAAAATGTCAATCGGATTGTCGTGGATCCGGAAGATGAGAATCTCGTTTTGGCTTGCACGAATTCAGGGTTTTTCAGTTCGGAGATCTCATCAGGCATATTCAGATCGGAGGATGGTGGCAGTACATGGTTCGAGGTTTACGACAGCAACAGCCATCCGGTACAACAAATTGTGGCAAATCCTCAGAATTTTCAGACACTTTATGCAGCCGTCAACAGCCAAGGCGTGCTCAAATCCATGAATTCTGGACTCACGTGGCAGGAGTCGTCAAAAGGTATTCACGCGGCCCGTAGAATCGAGCTCGCCATTGCGCCTACAGATACTTCCCGAATCTACGCCTCTGTGGAGGTGAATAGCCGCGTTTCAAACTTGTATGTATCTGAAGACGCAGGCAAAATTTGGTTGTCGGTCTTAGAAGAAGGCAGTGAGAATTCAAACTGGTTGGGTGGACAAGGCTGGTACGACAACACCCTTGCCGTCCATCCTTTTGATGAAAATATCGTGTTTGTGGGCGGAATCAATCTATGGAAAATATTTGTGAAACCGAGAAGCCTGTCTCGAAGAACGGTCTCGAGTATCGAAGAAAACAATACGTCTTCGTTCCTGTCTTTTGTGAATTTTGGTGGACCGTTCCTGCGAGGCGGGCTAAGCCTTGGGACAAATTTTGGAGGCGTGGCTCTGGATTCTTCGGATTTCGTCTCGGTTGAAATTCGGTTTGGTCCTGGTCTGTCACAAATGGCTCACCGGTTTTCGGCGCCTGACGGTCCAGGGGTTCCTTTCTCAACCTATCAATACGAAGATTATTCAGACGTGCCATTCCAGGTCTGGGACGTGGCCAATAATCGACAACTGATGGTCTCTTTCCGAGATCGCTTGAACGACGGAGCCTTTAATTTGATTGAGTTTGATTCGGAAAATTTGGGCCGGGAGTACATTTTTGTTAACTCAGTTGCTTATAATCCCGACCAGCCGAATCCTCATATTGCTGAAACCGGCGGAGAGATCTACAAAGGCATTTATTTTGTCTGGCCAATTTTGACCACTGGCGCTACTTGGGAGCCATCAAACTTACCTGAATCAAATCTGAGAATTAATTTTGAAACAGTGAAAACAAAGTTCAGAGTCTCATCTCAGCTCACCAACTGGTTTCCCGGGCTACCAAACCCTGAAGGAGGGGTCTTCCCGTTTGTGCATGCCGATCATCACAATCTTGTGATGCTGCCCGTGGATGAGACCACGAATGATTTTGCAATATTAAACGCAAACGACGGTGGCGTGGAGATTTCATACGACGGTGGAGTTTCATGGAACAAAACCTTGAATGGATACAACACGTCACAATTCTACGGGGTGGACAAAAAGCCCGGAGCGAATGAATACATCGGAGGCACGCAGGACAACGGAACCTGGCGTTCACAGCCGGTACCCGACGCCAGTTCGTCATGGCAGCGGCAGCTTGGCGGAGATGGGTTTGACGTGGTTTGGCATTCTGAAGGTCCCAATAAAATCATGGCTTCTATTCAGTTTAATGATATTCGGCGGTCGTTGAATGGCGGGTTGACGTGGCGGCCAGCCGTTGACGGCTTGAAAGATGTCGGGACGGATGCGCCTTTCATCACGGTCATCTCAAAATCGAAACTTGATCCGGATTTGTTGTTTGCGGTTGGCGCTTCAGGGGTTTGGCGAAGCGACAACTTTGCAGAGCACTGGACCTTGACACCAATTCCTGAAGAAGATTGGGGATTTGCCACGGCCTTCCCAAGAGTCAAAATTTCGCAAGCAAATCCGCAAATCGTCTGGGCCGGTTCTCGAATGTCTGACAAAGGTCAAATTCATGTTTCTACTGACGGCGGGTTAACCTTTCAGCCGACGCAAAATTTCTCGAATGTTGAATTGGGACGGATCAGTGGGCTGGCGACCCATCCCCTGGAGGATTCCACAGCCTATCTGCTGTTTTCTTTTGCCGAGACGCCGAAGATTCTGCGCACAACAGACCTGGGACAGAGTTGGAAGGATCTTTCAGGATTTGAAACAGGCACAACGAGCAACGACGGATTCCCAGACGTTGCGGTTTATTCTTTACTCGTTATGCCTCACAATCCAGACGAAATCTGGGTCGGAACTGAAATCGGTTTGTTCATTTCGACGGATGGCGGGGGGACGTGGGCTTTGGCAGATAACGGTTTGCCTGCAGTATCAATCTGGGACATGAAGGTGGTGGACGATCAGGTTGTGGTGGCCACGCATGGACGTGGCGTCTGGTCCGTAACCCTTCCGGAATTGCTCGACGCACCCCAGCCGGATGTGACGCTCTCACCACGTCTCAAGCAGTTGGCTCAGGTCCCGAATGGCCAGTTAGAAATCGAGGTTTCGTTACCTTCAGTTTATGATTCTACACATGTTTTAATCAACGATCAACTTTTTGTAACTCTCAGAAACGAGGGCCCACTTGACACTGTGGTTACAAAGCCGGTAACGGAACCAAGAAATGTTCTTGTTACAACCGAATCCTTTAGAAGGGGTCGCAAGTTTAAGTCGCCCTCCAAACGTTTATATGTGACTCCGCTCCTTGAACCGCAGTTTACGTACTTTAGCGATTTCGACTCACAAGCAAGTGAAGTCGTTGGCGACGGGTTTGAGATTGCCAGTGAATTGGGATTCGCGAACAACGCAGTCCATTCACTGCATCCGTATCCGAACGATGTGAATTTGATTTATCCAGTGTCCACACCGATTATGGTGGCGCCGTCGGGATCGGTTATGCGATACGATGATATCGCTCTCATTGAACCAGGAACCAATTCCACAAATTTTCGCGATCAGAATTTCAAGGATTTTGTCATCGTTGAAGCCACCAGAGACGGTCGAAATTGGATTCCCTTATCAGACGGATATGATGCGCGATACGATAGCGATTGGCTCCAGGCGCATCGGGATGGAAAACCAGGAGGTGATTCCTTATTCCGAACGCACACATTGGATGTGTCAAAACATTTTTCTCCCGGCGATACGTTGCTGATACGCTTTCGATTGTTTTCGGACGCAACCGTGAAGGGCTGGGGTTGGGTTATCGACAACATTCAGGTGCAAGAGTCGGTAACCTCCGTTGCTTCGGATGAGCCGAGGCCTGAAACGTTTGCCCTGGCCCAAAATTATCCCAATCCCTTTAATCCTACCACCCAGATTCAATATTCGTTGCCACGAGCTTCGACTGTGAATCTCACAGTTTATAATATTCTGGGTCAGCAGGTTCGCGTCCTGGTACACGATGTTAGGAAGTCTGCTGGCATTCACCAAGTTGAGTGGGATGGCCGAACCGACTTGGGAAAAAGGGTGTCAAGTGGGGTGTATGTCTATCGTTTGGAAGTCGGAGAATTTTTGAAATCACGCAAGATGATGCTACTGCAATAAGGAAATCAGACGATGTCAAACCTCGATTCTGCGGTCTTTGTCATTCTGGAGGAATCTTTTTTTCAGCGGACGTAACGCTGCTGTTTATTAAAAAGATTCTTCCAGCATGAGATCAAGGGACGCTAAGTTAAAGCGACATTTCGATCGTACTTTTCACAGATCCTGCGGGATCAGGAGCGAGTTTTTTCTTGCCAAGTACGGCCGTTTACGCACTTTAGCATTTTGTTAGATTTTTCTTGCTTCTCGCTTTTGGGGTTTTTACTTTTGTGAAAACTGGAGCTTTTTATGTTTCATAACTACTTTTCCCCTATACTTCGTTTTCTGATCTGTTTTGTTTTTTTCAATGTTTTTCTGGGACTCAGCTTCACTCAGACGACAACTCAAACCACCGGCACTCTCATTGTTTTGAATAAATCCGAAGCCAGCGCATCCCTTATTTCGTTGTCATCCGGCAAAATCGTTGCAACCATTCACACGGGTCAGGGCCCACACGAAGTGGATGTCTCTTCGGATGGAAAGATCGCGGTGGTGTCAAACTATGGCATTCGTCGGGAACCGGGCTCCACGCTTTCTGTCATCGATTTGCAAAGTCTGCAGGTGACCGAAACCATCGATCTGAAGAAATATCAGCGGCCCCATGGAGTCATGTTTTTGCCGAATGGTGAAAGTCTTTTGGTGACCGCAGAGTCTCAAAAGACTCTGTTGGTTGTCAACGTAAAGATCGGGAAGATCGCACAAGCCATTGAAACCGGGCAAAATGTGAGTCATATGGTGGTGCACGACCCGGAGCGGAACCGTGCGTTTGTGTCGAACATTGGCTCAGGTTCGGTCACAGTCATTGATTTGCAAACGTCCGAGGCAGTGGGCACCATTGAGACCGGTGCAGGCGCGGAGGGCATCGATATTTCGCCGACTGGCAAAGAGGTTTGGGTCAGCAATCGCGCGGACGACACCATCAGCATTATTGACACCAAAACATTGGAAGTAGTTGAAACAGTGGAGTGTAGCGCGTTTCCCATTCGACTGAAGTTTACTCCCGATGGCAAGTTTGTCCTGGTATCGAATGCCCGTTCCGGCGATGTCGCAGTGTTCGATGCCAAGGAACGCACGGAAATAAAACGAATCAGTATGAAAATGGCGGCGGTTGAAGGAAAAGAAGAGCGTCTCTTCAGCGACCGATTCGGAGAAAGCCCGGTTCCTGTGGGAATTCTGGTTCATCCAAATGGTGACGCGGCTTACGTTGCCAACACCAATGCCGATATCGTCACAGTCATAGAGATCGAGTCCTGGCAAATCTCCAATCGATTGCCAACCGGCAAAGAGCCAGACGGCCTTGGGTACAGCCCTTTAGAGATCCAAGGTCAAGTTGTGAAATGACTGACCTGAGCTTCGCTGGGAGGTCGACGTCTTCAGAAACACAGCTCGTGCTATTAATTTGATTTTTACCAGACTTATGGAGGTTTCAATGCAAAGAAATAAGGTCTTAGTTGTCTCGTTCGCATTGTTATTGCTCATCACCATTTTGGCAATATTGTATGCTGGTGAGAAAAAAATCTTACAAAAAAGCATTGGCATCATTCAGGCCCAGTCCGTTTCAAATGATGATTTGAATTCCCAAAAGGCAAAGTTGTTGGAAAAGATAAACTCCTCGCCAGAATACGCCAATTTGCCCGCTGAGAAAAAAGTGAGAATCATCGTGCAGGAGTTGAGACAGAGCCAGCCTCAAATGCACCGAGCAAACAACGCAAAAAAGCCTGCCAAGAGTCATGATGGTGCCAAGCAGCTCGAATACAAAACGGCTTTCCGCAAGCAGCGTTAATTGTAAACTGATTACAAGCCCTAATACAGGAGTCAAATCATGAAGAAGGTTACTTTGAAAATCTTCGTTGTTATCGTCGTTGCTTTAATCATAGGGGGGACGCATCTGCTTTATTCCACAACTCTGCTTCATAGAAATCTAAAAGAATTGGTGACCATCGCGGATAGAGTTTTCATAGGGAAGTGTATTTCGGTACAGGGCACAGAAGTGCAGCTTTCCGGAGGGAAAATCTATGCTACCGAATACACTTTCGAAGTGTCTGAATCGCTTAAAGGAAGCGTGGGTGACGTGATTACTTTCCGGCAGTATGGACTTTCGAAGCCAAAGCAGGTAGGCGATGAGTTAATGTACTATGGTAAAATTCCTGCCATGCCAACATACAATGAAAATGAAGCGTACATGCTTTTTCTGGGTAGGGATAGCAAGCTCGGATTAACCAGTCCGGTGGGATTGTTTCAAGGCGCCTTTTCGATTCAGCAGGATAACTACGGAAGACAGGTGGCGGTTAATGGCATCTTTAATCGTGGCCTCTTTAAAGATATGGATGCAAGTGAAATTCAGGGGCTGAATTTAACGCAATCCGAGCAAAGATTCGTCACAAAAACCAGCGGACCGCTTTTTTTACATGATTTCGTTTCTGTCGTCAAAAAGCACGTCAAAACATACAAGTGAGAAATTGAATTCAATTTCCGGAGAAAATAATGAGAACCAAACACATAAAGATAACTGTTGGCATTCTTGCTTTGCTTTCTTCGATCACTGTGTTGTATGCAGGAGGGTTTTTACTTGTCTCGAGGACCGGACAGTTATACAGGTGGGACGCCTCCACTGCTGTACCTTTCAATCCGGATCGAGGCATGTTGGGGCTTCTTACCAATACCGAAGCCGTCGATTTGGTCGCTGAAAGTTTTGATGTCTGGAATGGCGAAAACATTCCGACAAGCAGCCTTTCCTTTGCCAATGCCGGGTTTTTGTCTCAGGACATCGTGACAGAAGAAGACTTTTCGACGCTCGATACTGATGATCCCGACGGTATCAGCCCAATCGTTTTTGATGTAGATGGCTCAATATTTGAGGCATTGGGCTTTCCTCCCGGTGTCATTGGATTTGCAGGACCGGAATGGTTCACTCGAAACGACCCTTTTTTCATTCTCGAAGGGAGGGCAATGCTAAACGGTAAATTCCTTGACGGCAACCCATCTAACGGCGAAATCCCTGGCGAGGAATTTCTAGGTGTCATGGCTCATGAATTTGGCCATTACTTGAATTTAGGTCACTCACAAGTCAACGGTCACTTTTTTATTGGGGATCGAGATGATCCTGGCTTTGCCGAATACGGCAGCCCACCGATAGAATCCGTGACCTTCATGTTCCCCCTCTTTGTGCCGACACAAGCCCCCGCAACCGATGACATTCGTGCCATTTCAACTTTGTACCCGGCCCTGGGCTTTCCCATTGAATTTGGAACCATTCAGGGTCGTGTGTTCACAAGTAACGGCGTCGATCAGTTTCAAGGAGCCAATGTTGTTGTCAGAAACGTAGACGATCCGTTTTTCGACGCCGGTTCGATGGTTTCTGGCGAGTTGTTCAGGCCGCTTTTTACTTCGCCGCCTGAAACACCTGTGGACGATGAGTTACGAGGATTTTATCGAGCGAATGGTTTGACAAACGGAGCGTCTTACACCGTTGAAGTCGTAAACATAAATCCCAGATTTGCACGGGGTTCGAGTGTGGGGCCCCTGAATGTGCCGGTTGAGGTTCCGGGCAACGAGGAGTTCTGGAATGGCGAAGGGGAAACCGGTGAAACTTCTGATGATCCGCTGGACTTCGAAGCAATCGTTCCCAATGGCCCGGTCATCGATGTTGACGTCATCTTAAATGAACCGCCTTTCACGCTGACTTTGGACAAATTCGATGTGGATAACTTCAGGTTTATTTTAAGCGTTCAGTCTTTGATTTCGACATTTGACACAGCCAGTGGTTCGGATGACTATGCTGCTGTACGTTTCTCGGTTCCGGCAAGTGTCGTTGCACCCTTTACTGTCACAAAAGGAGAATTCTTCAATAATGATGATCGGACTACATGGCCGCGCGTGTTATTGACCACTCCAAATGAGAACGACCAACCCGACCTGGAGAATCCGCTCGCTGAATTGAATGATGTGGTTGGCCCGGAATCGGCCTTTATGTCGGTGCCTTTTGATGTAAGACGTGAGAGTTTTGAAGATTTGTTTTTTGTCATCCAATTTCCGCCCGGTGAAGCCATATCTGCGGCTGGAAGTGGCGGAGGTCCTGCATTAGGAGGAGATGCGGACCTCGATATTGGGTTTCGAGAGTTCGTGGCAGGGAATCTTTTCTCAACCGACGGAGTCAATTTTCGTGAAAACATCACCAGTTTTGAAACTGGCAGCATCCCGGTAGCGAACTGGGCCATCTCCCTTGAAATTCTGCCTGATACAACTGAGCAGGACGGCCTGGAGCCAAATAACGATATGGCCACCGCCACAGCCATCAATTTTGGCGACGCAAGAAGGGCCAGCATTGATCCGGCCACGGATGTCGATTACTTTGTGTTTACGGGCTCTGCAGGTGATACTATAAGCGCCAACGTGGATGCCTTCGCTTTGAATTCAACATTAGACGCGAAACTTACTTTGCTGAATGCTCTCGGGGATACTGTTGCTCAGAATGACAACGAGTCGCAAGAGGCGGTCGATCCTCTTCTGCAGACCGTTTTGTCGGATGACGGTGATTTCTTTCTGGTCATGGAAAGTGTGGAAACGGGTGTCGGCGGACCGGAAGCTTTTTATGATATCCATCTGAACACCTTTTCGCCTCCTTTTG
>JAABYK010000571.1:0-1927 GCA_011775825.1 Candidatus Zhuqueibacterota bacterium
ATGATCATAGCATTGATTTAGCCCCGGCACTAAAGACGCTACGCGACGAAGTAGATAAACTGCTTTACGAGGAGGGCTTTAACACATCTTCGATAACTGAAATGGCATCCAAACTGAAGGCGGATCCAGAGTCCATCCATGAGGCGTTATCATACATGCTCAACGCAAAGGAGGTTGTTCGAGTTGAGGAGGACATCTATTTTCACTCAAAGCGAATCGAGGAAGCGAGAGAGAAACTTGTCTCCTATTTGAATAAGAATGAGAAAATAACTGTTAGTCAGTTTAAAGACTTGCTTCACGGAGCCAGCAGAAAGTATGCCTTGCCTTTGTTGATTCACTTCGACAGCGTGGGATTAACTGAACGAGACGGAGATGTCCGTATTTTGAGGTAATCTTTAACACATAGTTTCAAGAATTCCACAAAATTGAGGAGGAGGATGTGAACAAAAACAGATTAAGGAACGAAAAACTTGGTGGATACTTCTATGATTTATCTAAATATGCAGGCACAATAATTGTGATTTGAAAATTTGTGAATCCCAATATTCCAATGCTCAGTTTCATTGGGGGAGTTTTGATTTGTGTGGTGTTCGCCATTTTTGGATATTATCTAACTCCAGAGGTCTAAANNACGAAAAACTTGGTGCGCACTTCTGTGTTTTATCCAAATATGCAGGCTCCATAATCGTGATCGGCAAATTTGTGAACCCTAAGATTCCTATGGTCAGGTTCATTGGTGGAGTTTTACTTTATGTGGTGTTCGCCATTTTTGGATATTATCTAACTCCAGAGGTCTAAAGTATTTAATTACGGGAGAAATACCATGGATGCATTCTTTATTGTGTTTGGTGGCTTGGCCATATTTGGTGCGATAATGGTGTTCTACGTTCACCGTCAAGAGAAGAAAGAAAAACAAGCAAAAGCAAACAAATAGCATGACTAATCACACCAAAGAGGAAATTTTTCGGCTCACTCACACCGTGGCCTGCGCCGGTTGAGCGTCGAAACTCAGCCCAACGGAGTTGCGGCACGTTTTAGGTAAATTGCCCAAGCCAAATCATCCGGATTTGCTCGTCGGCGTCAATACCATCGATGATGCCGGTGTATTTCGGCTCAATGGTGAGCTGGCACTTGTGCAAACGGTGGATTTCTTCACGCCCATTGTGGACGATCCGTACACGTATGGCGCCATCGCTGCCGCCAATTCGCTTTCGGATGTGTACGCCATGGGTGGAGAACCGGTAACGGCTCTGAATATTGTCTGCTATCCACGAAAAACCATCAAGCCGGAGATATTGTCAGACATCCTGAAAGGAGGGCATGACAAAGCCATGGAGGCTGGTTGTGTCATCGTAGGCGGACACTCAGTGGAAGACGACGAAATGAAATATGGTCTGGCGGTCACGGGCAAGATAAATACAACCAATATTTTAAAAAACTCCAACGCACAACCCGGCGATGCGCTCGTTTTGACCAAACCGTTGGGCACGGGAATCGCGACTACTGCCTTCAAGCTCGGCAGTATCTCCGACCAGCTTTATGAGTCCGTTGCGCAATCCATGCTGAGGTTAAATGCAAACTCCTCCAAACTTGCGGTGGAATTTGGAGCCCACGCGTGTACAGATGTGACAGGATTCGGTTTGTTAGGCCACGCCTGGGGTATGGCGAACGCAAGTGAGGTGGGTCTGGTGTTGTATTCACATGAGATTCCAACATTTGACGGAATTGAGAACCTGGCGGCGCAAGGTTTTCTAACCCGGGGCGATGTCGACAATCGTGAATACCTCGGCGGATACATCGAAATTGACAAAAAAATCTCTGAGGACTTGGTCCGAGTTCTTTACGATCCGCAGACTTCGGGAGGTCTGCTCATTTCCGTCTCTGCTGAAGTGGCAGACGAACTTGTGAGCAACATAGAGAAGCAAGG
>JAABYK010000571.1:2064-2373 GCA_011775825.1 Candidatus Zhuqueibacterota bacterium
TTTTCTTTATTTCTTCCCATAATACTCTCTACGTAACCCTTTGAATTGTTTGTGGCTGTCCGCGATTGTTCAGGGGTGCTCGTGGCAGCTTTGTGACGCCAATTTGCCACCAAATTTACATAGTCCTCACCATAACAGCCTGCACACCTACGGTTTTTTGTTGCTTTTAAGAAGCCGATTACCTAAATTGTTACACCTATTCATAAACGGAATCGGTTTCGAAGCCAAAGGGCACCTAGCGCCGCAACCGTGTCTCGTCCCTTCGCAAATGAGTCAACAGTATCTCTCGGTAAGTGGTTAATTTGTATA
>JAABYK010000305.1:0-881 GCA_011775825.1 Candidatus Zhuqueibacterota bacterium
TAATCAAAAAGACAAGTCGTGAAGATGTTCGGAAACTTACAGCTTGTGATCTTCGACATGGGGGGAACGACAATTGCGGATAACGGCGTCGTTGCCGAATCCTTTGAAAACACGTTGCGAGACTATGGGCTTGCCGTTTCCGCGCAGCAATTGTCGGAGGTTCGCGGTCGTTCAAAACGTGAGGCACNNAACGTGAGGCAATACGTGTATTGTTCAGCGATTTCTTCAGGGGAAAACCGGCACTTTTCGAATCCCGGTTTGCAGCGGCTTATGATCGTTTTCAACGCAGACTGAAGCAAGGCTTCGAAAAGAAAAAGGTATCCCCGGTGCCCGGTACACAAAAGACATTCGACTGGTTGTGTTCGAAGGATATCAAAATTGCCTTGACAACGGGCTTTGATCGTGGAATTGCCAGCACTATGCTTGAGCAGCTTGGATGGAACGACGGTGTCATCGAATCGGTGGTTTGCAGCGATGAGGTCGTGAAAGGCAGGCCGGCGCCAGACCTCATATTCAAAGCGATGCAAAAAACCGGCGTTACCAGCGTACGCCAAACCGTTGCTGTCGGCGATACAGTTTCGGATGTACTGGCGGCCCATCATGCTGGCGTAGCAATGAGTTTCGGCGTGCTTACCGGCTCGCATAACAAATCGCAACTTGTGAAATATCCACACACGGCTTTGTTAAATAGCGTGACCGAGCTGCCTGAGTACTTGTTGAACCTGCAAGGAGTAACGAGCAATGGCTGACACAGTGACCCTGAAAACATTTTCCGTAGTTCATACCAGCGTTTTCGCAGCAGCCCCAGAAGGAGGAAATCCATGCCCGGTAGTGCTCGATGCCGATGCGCTTACTAACGGGCAAATGCAAGCAATAGCGGC
>JAABYK010000305.1:919-1167 GCA_011775825.1 Candidatus Zhuqueibacterota bacterium
CTGCGCTTTTTTGTCCCACGCCATGAAATGGAAATGTGCGTGCACGGTATTGTGGCGGCGATGACTGTTTTGGTGAATCGCGGCAAGCTCGAACCAAATGCATTAGAAATCGAGACTGCATTGGGTCCCGTTTCCGTCGATTTTGAAATCGGGGAAAACCGTGAAGATTTGTCGGTAAGCGTAGCTCAATTTCCCCCAACTTTTTCGAACCGCAATCCAACCGTTTCCGAAGTGGCGACGGCTTTGCA
>JAABYK010000305.1:1249-1624 GCA_011775825.1 Candidatus Zhuqueibacterota bacterium
CGGCCTGATTTCGAAACTTTGTGGTCAGTCTGCGACAGATATGAAACCACGGGTTTCTATCCTTTCTGCTTGCGTGCAGAACAACCTTTTGAGGTTGAAGCGCGCCAGTTTCCAACGCATGCCGGCTACAATGAAAATGCAGCGACAGGCGTAGCGGCGTGCGCCTTGGGCGTCTACTTGACACAACATGCAGTATTTGGCGCCAGGGAGGACGGCTGGCATACCTATCGAGTCCGGCAGGGATACGCCATGGGAGCTCCGAGCCTTATGATCGTTGAATCGTTTCTGGAAAAGGGACGAGTTTCACAAACACGAGTCCAGGGGAAGGCCACAATTCATGCGGAGGAATTAATTGAAATCAATTCGCTATTCTAA
>JAABYK010000305.1:1683-1928 GCA_011775825.1 Candidatus Zhuqueibacterota bacterium
CTGTTCAAATATCAATCGGTTTTGCCTCCTATTCATCCGGTCAATCACGGCAGGATGGGATCGACTTCGAATCGAAAAATTGGGTTGTTGATGATCCCGAGGCCAAGGTAATGAGGTATATGGATAGAGAGAGTCTGTATCTATTACGGGGCATCGCTTTTCTGAAGGACGTTGAATTCGAAAACGGGGTGATTGAGGTCGATGTCGCGTGTCACGGCCATCGAGGTTTTGCGGGAATCATTTTT
>JAABYK010000305.1:2020-2319 GCA_011775825.1 Candidatus Zhuqueibacterota bacterium
TTCGTCCTCACAAATCCGGTTTGCCTGATGCCATGCAATATACTCCTGTATTTAAAGGACTCATGGGATGGCAACTATATAGCAATGAAGGATACACCGCCCCATCCGATATCCCGTTAAACAGATGGATACATATGAAAATCGTTATTTCAGGCAGAAAAGCCTATGTTTACTTGAATGACGAAAATAAACCAAGCTTGATCGTAAATGACTTAAAGCGGGAAACGGCCAAAGGGTCAATCGGTTTATGGGGATTAAATGGCACGGCCAACTTTGCCAATTTTCGTTATGAATTGAGC
>JAABYK010000194.1 GCA_011775825.1 Candidatus Zhuqueibacterota bacterium
AATAGTCTCAGTTGGTGATGTGGTCAGCGTCAAGGTAATTGATGTCGATTTACAACGGGAACGGGTGAAATTGTCTATGAAAATTTAATTTTAAGTACCTTTAGAGCGTTGACAATAAAACTGTCATTCTGAAGGAATGCCTGTCTGCCGGTGCCGCCAGGCAGGGAACGACTGAAGAATCTCTCACGTTACATTCGGCAACCTGCGGAAGAGATGCTTCGCTATCGCTCAGAATAACAAAGACACACTACTCAGTAGAAGTGTTTAATTGGGATTGAATAATGTTAGGGGAAACGGGTAAATACATAGCATGACAAAACTGGAAATTCGAGCAGGGAAAAAAATATTACAAAAGGTGCATCAAGCAGCGCAGGAATTTGAGGTTGAAGTTTACGCAGTTGGCGGATTTGTTCGCGATCTCTACCTGGGCATCGAAGGCACCGACATTGACTTTGTGGTGGTTGGTGATGCAATAGGTTTCGCCCGCTTTTTTCACAAAGCGTTCCGAAGCGGAAAAGTGGTAGCGTATCCGCGTTTCGGCACGGCGATGTTGACTTATAAGGAATGGAAACTGGAATTTGTCTCTGCACGGTCTGAACGCTATCAACTGGATTCGCGCAAACCGGAAGTCCAAACAGCGGATTTACATTCCGATTTGTCTCGTCGTGATTTCACCATCAATTGCCTGGCGATGCACATTTCCCCGGATCACTTTGGAGAAGTAGTGGATCCTTTTAACGGTGAAAACGATATCACCCAAATGTTGATACGTACGCCATTGGACCCATATCTCACTTTTTCCGATGATCCGCTACGAATATTACGGGCTATCCGGTTCGCAAACCGCTTTCAATTTGAGATTGAACACAAAACCTATCAGGCGATTACGCAGACCAGAGACCGTTTAGTAATTATCTCGCAGGAAAGAATCACTGAAGAATTTCGAAAGTTATTGTTATCAGATAAGCCGTCATACGGATTGACATTACTGAAAGAGAGTGGCATCAGTTCGATCATTTTCCCGGAGCTGGATGAAATGTCGGGGGTGGAGCAGCGCCAGGAATATCATCATAAAGATGTGTTTTATCACACCTTAGAGGTGGTTGATAACATCAGCCAGAAAACCCAACAGTTCGAATTGAGGTTTGCCGCGCTCTTACACGATATTGCCAAACCGCAAACCAAACGTTTTGTGGAGGGAAGCGGATGGACCTTTCACGGACATGAAGAGCTGGGGGCGCGCATGGTAGAAAGGATAGGGCGGCGCATGCGGTTGCCCAATCCCTCCATCAAATACGTG
>JAABYK010000004.1 GCA_011775825.1 Candidatus Zhuqueibacterota bacterium
GAATTTGTTTCTAAACGCCATTCAGGGTATCAAAGAGACCGGCAGCATCACGGTGCGTACGTTTCAAAAGGACGGAAAGATTTGCGTTAAGATCCAAGACAGCGGCGAAGGCATTTCTACCGAGAATTTGGACAAAATCTTCAATCCAGGATTTACAACCAGGGGTGTCGGCGTGGGAGCAGGATTGGGGCTGCCCATTGCATATCAGATCGTTAAGGAACATGGAGGAGACATATCCGTTGAAACTGAATTAGGAAAGGGTTCTGAATTCACGGTTGAATTAAACACGAAGCGGAATCAAAAACCAGGAACATAAATTATGCCAGCTTTACATCAACCAGCACGGAATTTCAAACTTCCATCGTTAGACGGAAAACAGGTGGAACTGTGGGATTTCCGTCAGCGCAAAAACGTCGTTTTGATTGTGCTCCGCCGCTTTTCTGACGAAATCATGCGGCGCCTCATTCTACCCATTTCAGAAGCTCACAAAGATTTCGCTCAGGCCGATGCCGAGATTCTGGTGGTTGTTTCGGAAAATGATTCGAGCAGCGAATCTTTAGCGCAACTTAATGCCCAGGTGGTAATTGACCATCAGAACCAGCCTTCAAACACTTATTTGAACGGTGCGGACTTTGGCGTGTTTGTGATCGACCGCTATGGTGAACTCCTGCGTTCGTGGCAAGTCAACTCTGCAACCGAGCTGCCTTCTACAAGGAAGATATTGCATGTCATCGAACTGAATGAATTAGCATGTCCGGAATGTGGGATCAGCCGTTGGCCTGTAACGGGCTACGAAATCGGTCTCGGCTTATCGTTTCCAATATCGGTTCATCCACGTGTACTTTCCGGCTCTGTAACCAATCTTCCAGTTGACGCGAGGACCTTCCGACAGATAATAAAGATACGAGAGTTGTGTCGCAATGGCCGTGAGGATATGCCAGATGGCGTGGCCTTGCAAACAGCTTTGCGGCCAACACAATAATTTCTTCTCATCCAAAATCCAGATAAAAAATCCCAAACCGAGGGTCAGGAGTGCCACGACAAATAGTTTGTTGCTCAGCGATTTATGCAGGCCGATTTCAATTCCCAGTGCCGAGAGAATGAGGGCCCCGAAAGCATAGCGGCTGGCCTCCGGATTGAACCACTGAAAGAGCACCAGCGGCACGACCACAGCCGCATATACGGCGAGAAAAGCCGTGGCGCTTTGGCGGAGCTTGCGCGAGAGTCCATAGGTGAACAAGAACCCTCCCAGAAAGTACATCCCGATGACGTCCACAAAATGCCCGACGTAAGTTAAGCTCGCATGGAAAAACCAGGAGCCGACGCCCGTGATAACCAGAGAGATCCCGAAAAGGAGACCGTATCGCTTGTGACGTCGAATCGGAGACAGGCGAGGCGAAGGCACTTTGTCGAGAAAGGCGCGCCGGGCCATCCAAAGCCCGATGGGAATGAAGATGAGAGAAGACCAGGCATTAAATGGCTGGCGAATGGAACCGCTGCGAATCTTCTCACAAAAGACGTCGCGATAAAAGCCTTGGCTCAGTTTCCATTCACGCCAGGGGAAATCTTTCGTGCTGATGAAAACCAGGGCACTGACAATGACAATAAAAAGAGCCAGTGGAACGAAAAAGCGTTTTAATTCCCAGATAAACCACTTGCCGTACTTCTCAAACAGCAGGGTTAGATAAAAACCCTTTCGAATCCGTCGAAATCTAAGTCGTTTTCTTTTCATCCTTGTTCTCTATGCTTCAAATCAAAAGTTCAAGTTGGCCGATTTAACTTAGTGTTTGAACGAAAACGGAAGAAACCCGCCATCCGGTAAGGTTGTAAGTCGGAATCTCCTGGTTTCATGCACGGAGATTCCCGCTGACATCATGCGGGAATGGACTGGAAAGGATGTTTTCGTTCAAACACGAATTACTCAGTATACTCTAATTGCCTCGGATTGCACAGACGTTTCTCGGACATGAATAAAATCGATACTTTATTGTATCGGCTTCATTTAGAAATAACTAACAAAAGATATGCGATTGTTCCGCAGAAAATGCAGTCAGCAAAAGGTTTGGGAATAAAAACAGAGGTGGGGTCTCGAAAGTTCCTTTCTTGAAAAGAATGTAATTTCTTATTTGAGAGAACGAAATCCCACGAGTTTTTTCTCATTGTCATCCCAGAGGCGGAAAGTGAGGGATTTCAGACTTGTGGCAAGTGTGATGGGTTCGACCTTTTGGAAGAGTGGATTCTCATTATGACATTTTTCGAGAAGATAGTTTGGAATACGAGGACTCAGATGATGGATGTGGTGAAAGCCAATGTTGCCGGTGAACCACTGGAGGATTTTGGGTAATCTATAAAATGAGCTGCCTTCCAGGGCGGCGGCGACATAGTCCCATTCTTCTTGCCGCTCCCAATAAGCCTCCTCAAACTGGTGTTGTATGTAAAATAACCACACCCCGGCGGCCATGCCAATCATCAAAATGGGCATCTGCACCAGGAGGACATTGGTGAATCCGATTGTTGCACCGAGCAAAACGAAGGCTGCTAAGAGCGTAAAATTCGTCCAATGAACACTGATAAACGCTCGTTTACTGGCTGAACGACTTGGAAAGCGATTTCGAATCAAGAAGTAATACAACGAACCGAACCCGAACATCACAAACGGGTTACGATAAAGTCGATAACCGAGCTTCTTAAGACCAGACGATTCCTTGTACTCCGGTACCGTCAGCGTCCAGACTTCCCCGACGCCTCTCCGGTCCAGATCACCCGAGGTTGCATGATGTACCGCATGGTCGTGTCGCCACTGATAAAAGGGTGTGAATGTCAGGATTCCGGTAATCCAGCCCCAGATATCGTTTGCTTGCCTTGATTTGAAAAAAGAACCGTGCCCACAATCGTGGCAAATGATAAAAATGCGTGTCATGAAGCCTGCCGCCAAAACAGCCAGCCCTAATGTCATCCAATAGGAGATATCCAGAGAGAGATACATCAGATACCAGAGGATGAAATAGGGAATAATGGAGTTGACGATCTGCCAGACACTGCGTCCCTTGTGCGGAAGGTGATATTTGGAGACAATCGCCTGCCATCTCGCGTTCTTTGAATCGCGTTGCTCTTTGGTCTGGACGACTTTCATGGATTCCCCCGATGTGATTTTAAAATAAAAACCCCCGGCACAAAATGACCGGGGGTCGCCGAAGCAGTCAAAACTATAGTTTTGAAACGTTGGTCGCCTGGAGTCCTTTGGGACTTTCCTCGACTTCAAACTGAACCTTGTCACCTTCGTCGAGTGACTTATAACCATCGCCAACAATGGCGTTGAAATGGACAAAAACATCTGTGCCTTCGTCCGTGGTTATGAAGCCGTACCCCTTGGAATCATTAAACCATTTGACTGTTCCTTGTTGCATCGAATCAATCCTTATTTAAACTGAAGAATGATTAATTATGTACAAACTCTGTTCTCAGCCTCTTTGAAGCTCTTGCGAGCAAAAAAAAATCGCTTCGAATGGAATCGCGTTTGTACCATTCTCCACGACTTCTTATTGTTTTGCTTGTGTCGCCTTTGTAAAAGGGTTTACCAATCAAAAACAGAAAAGCGTAAAAAACAGGGTACAAATGAATTACACGACTAATATACAATATATTATTTCGAAACGCAACAATTTTTTTAGTTAAAAGCATTTAATAGTTTGATTAAAAACTGGACATGCATTGGACGTTTTGTCGTTCATCTATAAAACCGAAGCAGATCGCGGGCGATGTTTTTGCCGAGAGAAAGCAGCAAATCGTCGATGAGGACTTCCGGCGGTCGCGGGTTTCGAGGCGCATCCAGGAGAGGTCGCTTTTCTTTGGGGAGATCGTAAATGCTACCCTGGTAGGCTATCCAGCGGGCTTCGTCGGCAATGTCTTCGGTCAATCCCTGCTTGTGCAAATATCGCCCCGTTTCGCTATCGACGATGACGTATTCGACTGCAATTCTTACGACACGGCTGCGACTGTATTCTCGGAAATAGATGAGCTCGGTTTCTTCAATTTTATTTCCGGCGGAATCTTCGACTACGACGGTTTTTTTATGTTCGTACTCCACAAACGACTGCGGCTTGTCGCGAACGTCAATGTCGAGTACTCGACCCCAAATGAAGGAATCGAGACCTTCATCCTGGGCAACTTGTGCCAAGTGGGCTTCACTGAGGCGATAGCGATTGAGGTTATGGTCGTGAAGTAAAGCTGCCATCTCCCCCTGATTGAGGAAATCGACGAATTTGAGATTACCGTTGATGGTGTGCTGCAGGATTTCGGCGGCGAGGAGAAAGCCGTCCAGGTTAGCCGCGGTTTCATTTTTAAAAGGAAAGACGGCCAGGTACTGTACGGCTTCCTCGTAAGCGCGGTCTACCCACTCTGCTGCGTCTTTGTAATCGGAGGCGTATTCCTCGATGGTCTCGAATTGTTTGAGTGCTTCACGAAAGTGTCTCTTTTTGAAATAGTGTCTGCCGGCGCGGTAGTGGGCCTCGGCGATTTTCTGTTTGGCTTCGCGATGTCCCGGTGCGATATCCAGAACGTTTTGGTAAGCATTCAGAGCTCCGGAAACTCTGTTATTCTCCAATCGCCTATCCCCCAACTTGAAAAACGACCGAATGGCTTTTTCAAGAGACTGATTGTAATTCTCGATGTAATCGTGTGCCTTCAGGTAGGCAGAGGCGGCCTTTCGCCACCTGTTCTTTGCAAAAGACGTTTCGGCGTTCGCGTAGTGGTACTCTGCGGCTTTTTGTTTGGCATGACTCAGGCGCTCTTTCACGTTCACGGTTTCGAAGACGACGCCATAGCGATGAATGTTCTCCAGCAAATTATCCAGCCGTTCGTACCCGGCCACAGCTTGGTTCCAATTTTCAGCGGCTTCGAGATTTTTGGCTCGTTCGAGGAGATCTACATAAGCTTTTGGCGCCACGCTCTTGAGATGAACCAGCGCCTCTTTAAAGTCGGGCTTTTCGTCCAAGGCCCGGAGATCTTGTTCCGTCGCTTCCACATAAAGCCCGGCCTCTTCGTATTCCTTCGCTTTGTTAAAAGCTTTCTTCGATGCGGAGCAGGCTGTGAGGGCGAAGACGGTGAGGATTGGGTAAAGGAAAAGAGGTTTCATATTCTTTGTCAGTTTTATGAATGTAGAGCGTAGAGCAGCGCTTCACGCCCTACGCTCTCCGCTTCCCGTCAACGAATCACTGGCACATAAGGTTCAATGGCCAAAAACTCTCCTCTGCTTACAAGGCTGGTGACGGCAATCTGCTTCAGCGCTTTTCGGGTTTCCTTTGGAAGTTTTTGTATGATCTTCCATTCCTGTGATTTTTCGGCAAAATGTCTGACTACCCGCACGTTAAACCTTTCCATCAACGATTGGAAAAATCCTTTGGGCTTCGGAAAGACCACCCATTGTGTTTTCGCATCCGCTGCGATTTCGGCTTTACGTTTTACAATAGTCAACGCGGCATCGAGACCGCCAAGGGAGTCGACCAGCCCAATTTCCAAAGCTTGCTCGCCGGTCCAAACTCGACCCTGGGCGATTTCATGCACCGCATCCCGCGTCTTGTTGCGACCGTCGGCGACTTTCTGTACGAACGTCTCATAGATGGCGCGGGTATTCTCCCTGAACGTCTCCCATTCTTCGTCGGTCATTGGGCGCTTGTCCGTCATCATATCGGCGTGCTCGCTGGTTTTGACGATTTCCCAATTCATGCCGAGTTTGTCATAGGTCCCCGACAAATCAAAAATGGCTCCGACAACCCCAATGGAACCGGTCAGAGTCAGGGGATGGGCGACGATGGCATCGCTGCCCATGGAAATCCAGTAGCCGCCGGAGGCCGCCACATCGGACATGGAGATGACCACAGGTTTTTCCTCCTGCACTTTTTCGATTTCCGCCCACATCACGTCCGAAGCCAGAGCGCTGCCGCCCGGACTGTCCACGCGCAAAACTACGGCCTTGATATCCTCGTTGTCTTTGGCTTCCCGCAGCAAACTCACGATGGAGCTTGAACCCATATTGCGTCCCATGAGTGGGTTGTAATCATTTTGTCCCGAAACAATGTTGCCAACAGCGTAAATTAAAGCAATCTTTTCGCCGCGGCCCAGGCCGACTTCATCAGCCGGGACTCTGGCATATCGGCTGACGCTGATCATCCGTAGCTCTCGATCCTTGCCGTCGGTCGCCTCGCCGCCGTAGACCTTTTCTTTCAGCAGATTTCGCACCGCGGTTTTGTACTCTAAGTTATCGACCAGTTTATGCTCAAGCGCGCCTTCTGAGCGGTAGATGCCTTCCCTGAGAACATCTTCAAATTCGGAACGTTCCAAGCCGCGGCGTCCACACACCGCTTGCACAAACTCTTCGTAATGGCTGTTGAGCAGCGCTTCGGTGACCTCTCGGTGAGCGGGACTCATGGATGTCCGCTTCAAGATGTCGCCGGCGCTTTTGTACTTGCCGATGTTTTCCACCTGCGGTTCCATGCCCAGCTTGTTGAACGTGCCTTTCAGAAATGGAATCTCAGCGGCAAATCCGTTAAATTCCACAAACGAATGCGGTTGCAAATACAGCTCGTCAGCGGAAAGCGCGATGTAATAAGATCCCTCGTTACAGGTCTGCATAAACGCAGTGACAAATTTCCCTGATTCTTT
Source organism: Candidatus Zhuqueibacterota bacterium (assembly GCA_011775825.1). Classification (GTDB taxonomy): domain Bacteria; phylum Zhuqueibacterota; class Zhuqueibacteria; order Oceanimicrobiales; family Oceanimicrobiaceae; genus JAABYK01. The sequence continues at coordinate 6,661 of JAABYK010000004.1, forward strand.
GAAATCGTGGATCAAGTGTCTGAGTTCCTGGGCTTTGCCCCAGCCGAGATCCGGGTTGCTCACGTCCAGGTACAATCCGCGGATACGCTCGT
>JAABYK010000327.1:0-556 GCA_011775825.1 Candidatus Zhuqueibacterota bacterium
GCAGGTCCGGCTCCTGGGTAACAAAATTGAGCTTCTCCAGTGAAAACTTGACTTGCTGGCCATCCAGCCACAATCCCAGTTTCAAATCCAAATTTCGGATTTTTTGGGGCACACGAACCGGCGACGGCTTGGTGGTTTGGATATCCGCCTGTCCTTTCGAGATTCGAATATTCGGAGCTTCGATCCGCCAGTTGGGGCCCGTGCCAGTTGGACGACTTTTCGGCTTTGGTTTTGACTTTGACTTTGTCTGGGATGTCTTCAACAATCGACTGACGTTCCAGGTCGTGGCATCATGCTGGGTTAAATGAAACTTCGGCGCCTCCAGTATGACTTCTTTAATGGCAATCTTTCTGGCCAAAAGCGCGAGCGGGTTGAATTCCACGCGTCCACGATCCACCTGCATGATGGTCTGATCATCCTGCTTCACGCTCAGCTCTTCGATTTGAAAGTTGGTGAGCAGGTTGCCCGACAGGTCTTTCAATTCAACGGTGCCGTTTAGACTGGCGTTGGCGATGGTGACAATTTTATTTTTGAGCCAACCTTTGAACATCGGCGT
>JAABYK010000327.1:619-832 GCA_011775825.1 Candidatus Zhuqueibacterota bacterium
GACTTAACAGAAAGTAAGAAAAATATTTAAGGAATTTTTTCATTTTAGGTTAATGGTAAAATACGCTGTTTCCGAAAGGCTTTCTATTCTGAAAAGTCCTTGGCAAGTTTGGAATGTTGCGCCCTTAGAGAGAGCGAGTTTATTTTATATAGTTTCCTTTACCGCGAGCAAAGACGAACTCACCCCCTAAGTCCCACTCTCTTGCCATGGAGG
>JAABYK010000327.1:931-1122 GCA_011775825.1 Candidatus Zhuqueibacterota bacterium
TGAAATTTGGTTTTTTGGATCTTGGAATTTATTTGTGATTTGTCGTTTTGAAATTTGGCATTTGCGGCTTCGCCGCACCGTGCCAAACTTGCACGAAGCAAAACTCTGGCAATATGACCTTTGTCCAATAAGCTTCTCAAAATGCATGCCCGATGCTGACATGCAATTGAAATCGATCTTCGTCCAACGGC
>JAABYK010000653.1:0-745 GCA_011775825.1 Candidatus Zhuqueibacterota bacterium
ACGTCTCTACTCTGTCTGTTTCAGGTTCATGGAATCTTGCGCCTCAGGGCGAATTGGTTTTTCTGCCATCCAGCCAGTACATGTTTTAAATCTTACTTTCAGATGCTTTGAGGGTTCCTGATCGAATTGTACACTATCCTTCTTCGCGCATTGCATCCTCTAAAATCCCCGGCACATCAGCCGGATTGAGAGAAACCGCCCAATGCCATCTTCCAAACCCGCCATGAGAATTCACGGCCTGCACCCATTCATCCAAAAACCTACGCTTTGTCTTGTCTCTTTGCGTATCCTGTCCTTTGGTTTCCAGGATGAGGTGCTCGCCGTTGACCAATCGAACGATAAAATCGGGTCGGTATTTCTTGACCACGCCCTGCCAGATGTAATGTATCTCAAAGTTGAGATGGTCATTCTTGACCCACGCTTCGACGTTCGGATTCCGGTCGAACTCGAACGCCTCGCTGGCTTCCCAGGTGCTGTCGAAGACACAGAAATTGATGTGCGATTTCTTTGTAAACTCGCACGGTTTGCCCGTGTACCAGGTGCGCATATCGCCGGTTGACCGAATGGGGTAATCAGGATCAAAGACCGGCGTGATTTCTTCGGTGTTTTCGAAACGAATGGCCTCCCAGATGTGCTGAACAATCTTGTTCATGTTGTACATCAGCAGGATTTTTCTTCTCACTTCATAGTTATACAGATTCGTGGGTGTGATCTGAATTTTCTTTGAATTCAAAAATGTTTCGAC
>JAABYK010000653.1:920-1208 GCA_011775825.1 Candidatus Zhuqueibacterota bacterium
GGATGGGCGCAAGGTCCGCAATGGTTCTCACGTCATAAGCATCCAGACGCATCGCACGGACTTTGCTCATGTCCAATTGCAGTTGGGGCCGGTACACGTGTTCCACCCGCAGAAGATTCGGCCACCTGATTTCAAACTGCTCTTTATCTCTTATCGGTTCGATAGCTGTCTTCGGTGTGGGCGGTTGCGGAACGGTATCCTCAGTCGATTCGTGCGGAAGAAAGGTAAACGGCACCCCGAAGATGTTGACATATTCCGGGTCAAACCGCCCGGTCTCAGGATTAATTG
>JAABYK010000386.1 GCA_011775825.1 Candidatus Zhuqueibacterota bacterium
GTCACCGATTCGTTGATCCGTTTCTCAGATTCCTCCACGTTGCCAACCACGCCAACGGCCCAGCCGCGCCAAACCAACTGCTTCAATTGCGGATCGACGATGTCCAGAATCAGCGTGCCTTCTTTGTACCGATGACGATAAACTCTGCCTCGAGGCCGGCCCCGCCAATAGCCGTAGTCGACCCGGGAAACATCGACTTTCTGCTTCACCCCGACATGATAGGCCAACAACGCATGTGGATGTTTGCTTGACGTTCAAATATATTTTATCATTAATTTCCGGACTGATTTGCGGGAGACTTGGAAGTTAGTCAGAAAGATTGTTAAACAATTTTATTAGTCAGACCCACCGCCACCTTTAACGCATCATTTAATTCCATCATCTTATCAGGAGATAATGAAGCAACAAAATTGGTCAGAGAGGATTTAGGGATGCTGATAAGCTCATCACAGTGAATGCCAGAAGTTTGCTTGAGACCATCCTCTATGCCTAATTCCACTTGCGTAGATAATCCATCGTACCGGCTATAGATAGGAGCACATATCACCGTAGAAAACTTAGAATCAATAAGAACTTGGCGACTGACAATAACAAAAACTCGATACTTTTTAGGATCCCGGGATGAGCCCTTATAGACCCTGTAAAGCTCGCCTCGCTTCATAAGCTTACTTGATAAGTCAAAACATCAGAAGCTTCCTTGTTAAGGTAGTCCGAGTTTCGATTCAGTATCTCTAAATCGTTATTTTGATTATGAGCTTCTTTCTTCAAAAGAAACTCTAAAAAGCTTTGTGCCGTGTTGACTTGATGCTCTGGCAATGCGTCAACAAGTTCATGAAGTTTGTTTTTGAACATAAACTACTCCTTTTTAAGGACTCTTCAAAGACGTTTTCCATTATTTGAATTTAATTAATAAATGTGACCGAGTCAAACAGAAATTCATCCCGTTCCTTTCAGAAAAATTCCCGAATTTACCGATTAAGTTCGCGGTTTCTAACTACCATTTAATCATTTAATCAATAATAATCAATACAAACATTACCAACATCAAGCACTAATCAACTCACTCGCTTCTGAAACTTCAACGTACTCAAGCCCAAAATGATTAACCCCATCCCCGTGAGACTCAGGATCTCGTTGACCAGAAATTTTGCTGAGCTGCCTTTCAAGAATATCTCCCGTAAGATGATCACAAAGTATCGCATGGGATCTGCGTAGGTGATTTTCTGAACCACGGCCGGCATGTTTTCAATGGGAAAGAGGAAGCCGGACATGAAGATCAAGAAAATCATAAAGAACCAGGAAATGAACATCGCTTGCTGCTGTGTTTGGGCAAGCGTGGAAATAAAGATACCCAGGCCCAACGTGGAAAGCAAATACAAGGTCGACAAGGCGAACAGCAGCACGATGCTGCCCGCAAGAGAAAGTTGAAAGACCACAAAAGCGACCACCAGCATGATGGCCAGTGCGACGAAACCGAGGATCAAAAACGGCAGCACTTTACCCAGGATGAGCTGCCAGGTTTTAATGGGGGTGACCATGAGTTGCTCCAGCGTGCCGATTTCCTTCTCACGCACCAGGCCCATGGAGGACAGAAACATGCTCACCAGTGTTAGCAAAACGGCGATGAGGCCCGGAACCATGTAATTCTTGCTCTCCAAATCAAGGTTGTACCACATCCGCGTCTGTGGATCCGTGACGGAAGCTTCGCGCATCTGAGCAGCCAGGTGCGGGTTGGACTGAATGATGTCGACCGTAAAATTGGCGAGCACACCCCGCACATATCCGAAGGCAATTCCTGCTGTGTTGCCATCTACCGCATCTAAGATGACTTGAATTTCCGGCCGGAGCCCGAGGTTTAAGTCGCGTGCGAAGTCATTTGGAATAACGATCGCGATTTGGGCTTCCCAGGCGTCAATCCTTTTTCGAATTTCGCTTTCGCCATCGACATACCCCTTTACGACAAAATAGGAATTGTGCTCAAAGGCCCGTGCTATCTCACGACTGATCGGGCTTTTATCGTGATCGACGATGACCGTGCTGACATTTGTGATGTCAATCGTGATGGCAAATCCGAGGATGGTCATTTGCACAAGCGGCGCAAAGAAGATGATAAAGAGCATCGGCTTATCACGGAAAATCTGCCGGAATTCCTTCTGAATTAAATATAAAATTGGCTGCATGATCAAATTTCCAATGTGACTTTGAATTTCTTGGCACTGATGGCCACCAAAGCCACACTGATGCCTGCTAAGATGGCGAGTTCTGGCCACACGTGAATAAGTGTATTGCCTTTTAACATGATGCCTCTGATGACCACCAGGAAATAACGCGCCGGTACCAGGTAGGTCGCAAATTGCAAAATCTTGGGCAAACTGTTGATTGGAAAAATGAATCCCGACAGCAAGACAGTTGGCAGCAACGTTGCGAGCAACGCCATCATCATGGCCACTTGCTGGGTTTTGGCACGGGTCGAAATCAGCAACCCCAAACTCAATGCGGTGAAGATGAACAAAAGCGACGAAAACAGCAGCAAACTCAGACTTCCCACAAACGGAACCTGAAATACCAATTTGGCGATGATGAGAATGATAAGCAGGTCGACAAACGCGAGAATAATGTAAGGGACGACTTTGCCCACAATGATTTCCAACGGACGAATCGGCGATACCAGGATTTGCTCCATGGTGCCGGTCTCTTTCTCGCGCACAATGGCGATGCTGGTGAGCAACGCTGAGATCATAATCAAAATCAAGGCAACGAGTCCCGGGACGAAGAAATCCGCGCTATCAAGTGATGGATTGTACCAAAAGGAACTTTCGATTTCAAACAGCGGCTCAGTGCCATTCTCAGCGCTAAATGTGTGAAATATAGCATCGGAGTAGTTGCGGATGGCCTGAGCGGCGTTCGGGTCGCTTGCATCGATTAAGACCTGAACATTCACTCGCGGATCTCGATACAGTCTCTCTGAAAAGTCTTCCGGAAGAATTAAAATCATGCGCGCGTCACGTAAATCAAAGAAGGATTCCAAACGGGATTCGGGACCGGTGAAATGAGCAACTGTGAAAAACTTGCTGCCTTCAAATTTTCGAATCAACGCGCGACTGTCCGGGGTTTTATCATGATCCAACACCACGAGATTGACATTTTGAATTTCCATATTGATGGCAAATCCATAAAGAAACAGCATGGCGATCGGCATCACGATGATGATGACCAGGGTCCGAAAGTCCCGGGAAATGTGCACGAATTCTTTGCGAATAATTGGGATGACTCTGGTTTTAAGCATCGTATTCACTCTTCTAATATGAATGATTCAAAAAAGAGCGCTGAGGGAGTCATTCCCGCGAAGGCGGCAATCCATTATCAACTTAAGCCAAAACTTGTTCCAAAATCGAAATTTTGGAACGAGATGGTCGGCTTTTTTAACTTTGGAACGGTCTGAAATACCCATCAATCTCTTATGTTGACACTTATGCGCAAAGGCGGGAATACATTAAAATCAGTGGCTTATGCCTGTTTTCTGGATGCTCGCCTCCGCGAGCATGACCATTCAAGATCTTGAGCTTAAAAGAGCTATTTGTGAATAATCCAAGCTAAAACTTCAACTCGAATGTCGACTTTCGAAAGAAACGCCATCACCTATCCACCAAATGGATGAACACATCCTGCATGGTTGGCTTTTCGTAGTNNTTTCGGACTGCCCAGGGCGATGATTTCTCCCTGATACATGATCGACACCCGATTGCAGTACTCCGCCTCGTCCATGTAATGCGTGGTGACAAACACGGTTTTGCCCTCTTCGGCCAGTCGATAAATCAGATCCCAGAAGTTGCGTCGCGCCTCCGGGTCGACGCCACTCGTGGGTTCGTCCAGAAACACGATCTGCGGATCGTGAAGCAGGGCGCACCCCAACGCCAGTCGCTGCTTGTATCCCAAAGGCAGATCGTGCGTGAGTCGATCCGCTTCGTCTGTCAGCTCCATATCTTCGAGCAACTGCCGACGTTTGGACTTGAGCGTCGGCCGATCGAGTCCGTAAACACCGGCGTAAAATTCGATATTTTCAGCCAGAGTCAAATCTTCATAAAGGGAAAATTTCTGACTCATATATCCGATTCGCTTCTTGATCTGTTCGTTTTCTTTCCAGACATCGAAGCCCGCCACCGTACCGGTGCCCTCGGAGGGCAGGAGCAGACCGCACAGCATGCGGATGGCCGTGGTTTTGCCCGCGCCATTTGCGCCCAGAAAGCCAAAAATCTCCCCGTGATCTACGGCCAAATCCAGATTCTTGACCGCCCGGAATTGGCCGAAGCGTTTGCCCAACTGTTCCGTGTAAACGGCGTACGTTTTCAGTTTGAGACCTCCTGTTCTTTCATCAGAGCCAAAAAGGTGTCCTCAATGCTTGGCTGAATCGGCTTGATGTCGTCAATGGCTTCCGGAGATGCCGATGTCAGTTCGGACAAACGGCGCGA
>JAABYK010000489.1:0-149 GCA_011775825.1 Candidatus Zhuqueibacterota bacterium
GTTGTCAAAACTTTCGCTGTAGTGCTAGTGTTTGACCGAAAACTCGACCAGGCATGTCATTCTGGCATGAGGTTAAGCCGGAATCTTCAGGTTTTGGCCACGGAGATACCCGATTAAAGCACTCGGGAATGACCGATTCGGGCCGTTTT
>JAABYK010000489.1:198-6396 GCA_011775825.1 Candidatus Zhuqueibacterota bacterium
TCCCTACAATTTCTGCAGCAGACACCCCGCTAGATTGAAGACGCGTTTTCAAGTGGGCTGCGAATTTTTCCGGGAGCGAGATGAGCAGACCGCCTGAGGTTTGTGCATCACACAGAAGGAGCTTCGTGGTGCGGGAGATCTCCGATGACCAGTCGACCGATTCCGAGACATACTCCAAATTGTTGAGCGTGCCGCCAGGTACCACATTCGCCACCGCAAATTCGCGGGCAGCTTTGAGAACGGGGACCGTGTCCGCATAAACTTCGACATCCACGCCACTGGCAATGGCCATCTCTTTGAGATGACCCAATAGTCCAAAGCCGGTAATATCTGTGCAGGCATCGACTGGAAACTCGGAGATGACGTCTGCGGCCTGTCGGTTGAGGCTGCTCATGATGTCGATGGCTTGTGTTATGGTGGTATCATCCGCCAGACCTCGTTTTATGGCGGTGGTGATGATGCCCAACCCGATTGGTTTGGTCAGAATGAGTGCGTTTGCCGGCTTGGCCTTGGCATTGGTCAGAATTTTATCGGGATGAACCATACCGGTAACGGCTAATCCGAATTTGGGTTCGGTGTCGTCCACGGTGTGACCGCCAAGGATGCTCACGCCGGCTTCTCGCGCTTTGTCCTGAGCGCCCTGCAAGATCGATTTCAAAATTTCCATCGGCAGTCGATTTGACGGGAAGCCGACAATGTTGAGCGCAAACAGCGGCTTGCCACCCATGGCGTAGACATCGCTGAATGCGTTTGCGGTCGCGATGGCGCCAAAGTGGTAGGGATCGTCGACAATTGGCGTGAAAAAGTCTACGGTTTGGACTACGGCAGTTTGGTCATTCAATTTGTAAACCGCTGCGTCATCGGCGGTATTTGTGCCAACCAGCACCTGAGCGTCTTCAGGCAGAGGTAAATCTGCCAAAACTTTTTCCAGCGCCTGTGGACGTAATTTACAGGCGCAGCCCAGTCCGTGTGTGAAATGAGTCAGCTTGATTTCGCTCAGATCGACTGCTTCTTGCACATGAGGTGTTTCGGGGGGTTTAAGCCTTTGAACTGCGCTTGTGATGATTTCAACGGCTTGCTCGATTTCGCTTTCGGTGGTAAATCTGCCTGTAGAGAAACGGATGGTTCCCATGGCGTATTCGATCGGGACCTTCATTGCACTCAATGTTGGGGAAACATCGACGGAGTCGGCGTGGCACGCCGCACCGGCAGAGGCCGCCACACCCTCAATTTCATCCAAAAGGGTGTTGGCTTCGATGTTGGGAAAGCTCACACTGAGCGTGTTCGGCAGGCGTTTTTCCGGATGGCCATTCAGCCTGACATCTTCGAGTTTCACTTTAAGCCCATCATGGAGTCGATCTCGCATTCTTTCCATGTGGGTCAAGTTGTCCTGCAATCGTTCTTTGGCGATTTCACAGGCTTGGCCCAAGCCAACGATCTCGAGCACGTTTTCTGTGCCGGCTCGCAAATTTTGCTCGTGGTCGGCTCCGTGGATGAGTTTATCCAAACTCACGCCGTGGCGAATGTACAATGCTCCCACTCCTTTAGGGGCGTAAAGCTTGTGACCCGCGACAGACAGCAAATCCACCCCAAGTTCGTCCACCCGCGTTAGAATCTTGCCAACGGATTGGGCCGCATCCGTGTGCAAGCGGATGCCACGCTCTTTGGCGATTTTCGCAAGTTCAGCGATGGGTTGAATGCTGCCCACCTCATTATTCGCGTGCATGATGGTAATCAAAATAGTTTGAGGAGAAATGGCTTTTTCCAAAGCTGCGATGTCCACAAGGCCAAACTCATCGACGGGAAGATAGGTGACTCGGAATCCGTGATTTTCGAGATGCTTGCAGACTTCTGCCACAGCCGGATGCTCAATGGCAGAAGTGATGATGTGATTGCCTTTGTCGCGATTCGCAAGCGCGCTACCTTTTATGGCGTAATTGTTGGATTCGCTGCCGCCGCTGGTAAAGATTATCTCTTCCGCGTCGCAGTTGAGCAGGTCAGCGACTTGCCGCCGTGCGTTTTCGATGGCTTTCTTGGTTTGAATGCCATACCAGTGAGTGCTTGAGGGATTGCCAAAATGTTCCTCCAGAAACGGTCGCATGGCTTCCACCACCCCCGGATCAAGGGGCGTGGTGGCGTTGTAGTCAAGGTAAATGGGTTTCATTTTTAATGACCTCGTTATCTCTATGCTTGAGTTTGTACTTTCGTCGGGCAAACTGACAGGGTTACGAACCCTGTCAGGGCTTTACAACCTTTGCAACGACAATTCACCTCATGGATTTCAGCACCGGTTTCAAAACACTCCAAACATTTTCGGCAACGATTTTGTGCCCTTGCGCGTTTGGATGAATGCGATCCGCCAGGTTTAGTTCTGCAACTCCGCCGACGCCCTCAAGCAAGAAAGGAATGAGTGCTGCATCGTTTTCTTCAGCCAATTCCGGAAACATCTGGCGAAATCGTCGTGTGTAGTTTTCACCCAAATTGGGTGGGGCTTGCATGCCGGCGATGACAATTTTCACGTCGGGATACTTTTCTCGCGTCTTGTCGATGATCCCCTGAAGATTCTTTTTGGTCAGCTCCGGCGGAATGCCACGCAAAGCATCGTTGCCCCCGAGTTCGAGCACCAGCACGTCGATGTGATTTCTCAGCAGCCAGTCGATGCGACGCAGTCCGCCCGATGTGGTTTCGCCACTTAAACCGGCGTTCACCACGTCAAAATTCCAGCCGACCGAGTCAATTTTTTGTTGAATGAGAGAGGGAAACGCCAACCTCGGAGCTAATCCGTATCCCGCGGTCAAACTGTTTCCGAGGAATAAAATGGTCTTGTTTGAAGTTTTCTCACCGGTACTGTCTTCAGCAACGTGGTTTTTAAACGCGTTGGGCCCGGCTTTCAAAAACGACATATCCAAAAAGAACAGGGCAAGGACAAGCCAAAACGTCAAAAAAATGCGGGTTTTCTTGTTTTGCAATGTTAAATCACCTCTGAAACCATGGAAACTCAATTACGTTTAAACAGCTAACTTTTTAATGTAACAAAAATCCAAAACAATCGCAATTTCCACGTTTACAAAATTAGAAACTGATTGGCCAATTTCTCAGAGATTGTCTCGGATTTTTAGCGGGATCGACGTTTCAACGATTTTACTGAGAATATTAATTTGAGAAAAGCTCACTCCAAATTCAGAACACGGATGACACAGATGAGACGGATTTACACTAAAACTTACAAAAAAACAGCCTTGAGGTGATGGATGATTTTTAGCATGACTTATTCTGACAAGACAAGTTAAAAATCTGTTGACCGAAATATTGACCGCCAAACTTTATTTGACAAGTTCTAAGATCAGGATGAGTGAAAATCAGTGTAATCCGCATCCTCCGTGTTTAAAAGAGTAAAATAAACTACGGAAAGAATCGCTGAAGCGTCGGGATTGACTCTGCAAAACTCTATTTTTCTATCTTTATTTTTCTGTCAAAATGGGGCTTTAAAACTTCAAATATTTCTGCCAGGTATTTATGAACAGCGTTCTCAACGTCCACAATTTATCGAAAACCTACAAAAGCGGCGACAGAAGTCTGACCGTGTTAAATAATGTGACACTGGAAATACAAAGTGGCACAACCTGTGCGATTGTCGGCCCTTCCGGCAGCGGCAAAACCACACTGCTTGGCCTGTGTGCCGGACTGGATTTGCCGAGCGAGGGATCCGTCATTTTGGACGGGACCGAGTTGATTGCGTTAAGCGAAGATGAACGCGCCCGAGTTCGCAATCAAGCTGTCGGTTTTGTGTTTCAAAATTTCCAGCTTATGCCGACCTTGACTGCATTGGAAAATGTCATGGTGCCGCTCGAACTGCGGGGGGAGAAGAATGTGCGAAATTATGCGGCTGAGTTGTTGGAGCAAGTTGGATTAGAGGACCGGCTGAATCATTATCCCGTGCAGCTTTCCGGCGGTGAGCAACAACGAGTGGCACTGGCCCGGGCATTTATCAACACGCCGAAAATCCTGTTTGCCGATGAACCCACCGGGAATCTCGATTCCGAAACCAGCGAGAAGGTTGAAAATCTCCTGTTTGAATTGAACAAAGCGAAAGGCACGACCCTGATCCTGGCGACACACAATTTCGACCTCGCAAATCGAACCGATAGAATTATCACGCTCCAAGGCGGCGCGGTTGTTTCGGATGAAGAAACCAATCACAAATTCACTGCCACAATCCAATCCCGAGGACCGGCATGACAGACCTAAAAGCATTTGGGTGGAGTCCGTTCTTTGAAACTGAATTTCAGCCGTTCCAAGAGGCTGGCTTTGAAGCCGGACGCGTCACGATTGAGAATCGGAACCGATACATGGTCGTCACACAAAATGGGGAGTTCCCGGCCGAACCCACGGGCAAATTGCTTTTCTCCGCCGACACCTCAGCCGACTTGCCAAAAGTCGGGGATTGGGTCGTGCTCAGCTTGTTCAAAGATGAAGGAAAGGCCATCATTCACAACATTCTTCCCAGGAGGACCAAATTTTCAAGAAACGTCGCGGGCAAGAAGACAGACGAGCAGATCGTCGCCACAAATATCGATGTAGTTTTTGTCGTTCAAAGTTTGGACAAAAATTTTAATTTGCGACGACTTGAGCGCTATCTGGTTATGGTGTTTGAGAGTGCTGCCGAACCGGTCATCGTCTTAAACAAAATGGATTTGTGCGAAGACTTTAGGGAAAAGCTCGCCGAGGTCCAGGACGTCGCAGGCGATGTTGCTGTTCTGCCCGTGAGTGCAAAGACTGAGTTTGGTATGGATGCATTGAAGAGTCGTATTCACTCCGGATTGACATTTGCGTTGGTCGGTTCGTCCGGTGTTGGCAAGTCCACGCTCATCAACAAACTCGTTGGCGAGGATATTCTTCAAACGCACGAAGTTCGCGACAAGGATTCAAAAGGACGGCACACAACTTCCCGACGTGAACTGATTGTGTTGCCAGAGGGTGGATGTCTGATCGATACGCCGGGCATGCGGGAGTTGCAATTGTGGCACAGCGACAGTGGATTTACGGAGGCATTTGCCGATATCGATGACATCGCGGCGAATTGTCATTTCTCCGACTGTACGCACACAAACGAAATCAAATGCGCTGTGCTTGATGCCGTCGACAACGGCAAGCTCCCAAGAAAGCGATACGACAACTATTTAAGGATGCAACGCGAACTTGCCCATCTGGCAGAAAAACAGGATCGAGCGAGTTTCCTCGAAAAGAAACGAAAGGACAAAGCTTTGCATCGTCAGATGAAGAAACTTAACCACAAGCGGACGTGAGAAAGGTAAATTCCAAAACTTCGATTTCAAATCCCTGGATTTGGAGAATGGCCTGGCGGGATAGCCGGACTCACCGCAAACGGCTATTCTTGTTCATGAGCTCGATTGTTCTCGGCATTGCTGCGTTGGTATCCATCGGCTCCTTTGGGCAGAATTTGGAACGGGCCATCGACGAGCAGGCCAAGACGTTGATGGGAGCGGATTTCATGTTGTCCAGCCGCCAGCCTTTTTCCGAGCCAACGGAAGCGCTGATCGATTCCATCGGCGGCGAGCAGGGACGGGAAACGCTATTCGCCTCGATGGCTTATTTTCCGAGGACTCGGAACACTCGCCTGGTGCAAGTCCGGGCGATATCGGGCGGATATCCTTTCTACGGAAGTTTAGGCACGCAACCCGAGGACGCTGCGGCAACCTACCAAACCGGTGCAAATGCTCTCGTCGATGAGACCCTCATGGTGCAGTTTGGCGCCGAAGTTGGCGATTCAATTCGAATCGGTGCCAAAACATTCCGCATCGCTGGCCGACTTCAAAAATTGCCCAGCGCGGCACCCATCGCCAGCACGTTCAATCCGCGCCTCTATCTGCCCGCCGAGTACGTCGATGAAACGCAATTGCTGCAGCGAGGCAGTCTCGTAAGCTACCGAGTGTATTTCAAATTTGAAGACCAGCGCACCATCGACCAACTCGTTGAGTCCATCAAGCCTCACGTCAACAAGCATCGGCTGCGCTATGATACGGTTGAAGAGCGCAAAGAGGAACTTGGTGAGATTTTGGGAGACCTCACCCGTTTTCTCAATCTGGTTGGATTTGTGGCATTGATTTTGGGAAGCATTGGCGTGGCGAGCGCCGTTCACGTTTACACGAAGCAAAAACTGGGTGACATCTCCATTCT
>JAABYK010000489.1:6421-8013 GCA_011775825.1 Candidatus Zhuqueibacterota bacterium
TCGCTGGCCTGGGCATTCAAACGATTCTACCTAAAGTGTTCCAGGATTTCCTGCCAGTGGACATCGAAGTTTTTGTGGCGTGGCAGCCGGTTGCAAAAGGCATTGTCATCGGTCTGGGAATCGCGCTCCTATTTGCGTTGTTGCCACTGATTTCAATTCGGAACGTATCGCCGTTGTTGGCGCTGCGGTCATCTTATGAAGCCAACTCCGTTTCAAAAGACAGAGTCCGCTGGCTCATTTTTGCGATTATTGCCTTGGCGGTGGCTGCGTTTGCTGTATCTCAAACGCAAGACGGCGTCGTCGGTGTGAGCTTTGCCGCAGCCATTTGCCTTGCCTTCGCTGTTTTGGCGGGGATGGCAAAAATCATCACAGTGGTGTTCAAGAGATTCTTTCCAAAATCGTGGTCCTATGTTTGGCGACAGGGTTTGGCGAACCTGTTTCGTCCGAATAACCAGACTCTGGTGTTGATGGTCTCCATCGGTTTGGGGACGTTCCTGATTACCACACTTTATCTATCTCATGATACGTTGTTGGAAAAAGTCACGTATGTCGGCGGCGGTGATCGACCCAATCTCGTGCTGTTTGATATTCAGCCGGATCAAAAAGAGGAGTTGGTTGAACTCATCCGTGCGCACGACTTGCCCATTCTTCAAGAAGCGCCCATGGTCACCATGCGCATTTCCGCCATAAACGGTCGCAGCGTGGAAGACATCCTGAATGAGTCAGCGAACGAAGATTCGTCATCGGAAAGAGTGAGCAGAGGTTTATTGAGATGGGAATTCAGGACCACGTATCGCGACACATTGCTGGATTCAGAGAACATCGTGGCAGGTGAGTGGCAAGGCAAGGTCACAAACGATCCGGATGTGGTGCCCATTTCGCTGGAGGAGGGCGCTGCGGAAAGATTGAATGTCGCGGTAGGCGACACCATCGTATGGAATGTCCAAGGTGTCCCTTTGACATCAAGAATCATGAGCTTACGAGATGTGGATTGGGAACGCATCCAGGCCAACTTCATGGCTTTGTTTCCGGAGGGCGCGCTCGAGTATGCGCCGCAGATCTACATTTTGTCCACGAAAGCCGCGAACATTGAGAAATCTGCGGAATTACAGAGAGCCGTGGTGCAAGCCTTTCCGAATGTCTCAATCATTGATTTGGCCCTAATTCTGAATACGTTGGACACATTTCTCAGCAAAATCTCTTTTGTCATTCGGTTCATGGCCTTCTTCAGTATTTTTACCGGCCTAATAGTGCTTGCGGCGGCGGTCATCACCAGCCGCTATCAGCGCATTCAGGAAAGCATTCTGCTGCGCACTCTGGGGGCCTCGCGCAAGCAAGTCATCCGAATCATGGTGGTGGAATACATCTTTCTCGGTGGTTTTGCGGCGCTCACAGGTCTAATCCTGTCCTATCTCGGAGGCTGGGCCCTGGCATTTTTCGTGTTCGATTCGGTGTTCGTGCCAACTTTGCTGCCATTTGTCATTGTGATTGCCGTCGTCGTCGGACTGACGATTGGCATCGGCATGCTCAACAGTCGAGGCATCCTCGATCGTCCGCCTTTGGAGGTGTTGAGATTGGAGGCGTAAAGGAGG
>JAABYK010000328.1:0-235 GCA_011775825.1 Candidatus Zhuqueibacterota bacterium
CCTTCTTAGCTTTGAAAAGACTGCATATGAGAGAGGGGAGAGCTTTAAAAGGGTTGACGCGTGGCATTTTTTGGAGGTGGCAGATGCTATCGGATTTGTATTGGTCTCTCACAACTCGGGTAGATAAACATACCAGACCAAACCATACTATATTCTCTGGGATCGAGAATAACGATGGTCATTTGCCACGACCGGCGATATCGCGGAAACCTCGTATCGCGTTGCCACGTCATTA
>JAABYK010000328.1:285-12225 GCA_011775825.1 Candidatus Zhuqueibacterota bacterium
TACGATTTTTCCAGGACGTCTGCGTCAAAAACTCAGGCCACCGATGAGACCACCGTGCCAGCCGAGCCGCCGGCCACGGTTGTGCTTTTAGAAAATTATCCTAATCCCTTCAATCCCGAAACCACGATCCAGTACACGGTTCCGCGGAGTGGTCGAGTCCGGCTCAACATCTACAACATCCAGGGTCAGGTGATTCGCACACCGGTGGATGCAGAACGGGCGTCGGGAGCCTATCAAATTCGCTGGGACGGTCGAGATGCCAAGGTTCGGAAGTCGGCTCCGGCGTTTATCTGGTGCGGATTCAGGTTGGGGAGGATTCTGCGGTAAAGAAGATAATGCTGCTGAGATAACCTGAAAGAAGTTTGCCACGCATCTTGTGAGGTGTGTGGCAAACCCCTTCTCGCGTCTCCCCTTGTTTCGCTACATTTCTCTTGCATTTTCACTCAAATCTTGTTAATTTTGATAAATCAAAATGCGGATTTTGACCCTGGCGGCGTTTCCGGGGCAAAGTCCGTTTGACGTTGCGTTCTATTCGGGAGGAGGCAAAGCCGCATGTCTGAGAAAGCAGCGAAACCAAAAGATGTGGTGACCTTAGACGTCGAAACCAATGTTCAAACCACCGAAGGAAGGATTTTCCTCAACCAGTTGAATAGCGTAAGCCATGTCCTTCATTTAAAAGATACAACGGTTCGGTTCAAGGGAGAGGAGATCTTAAAGACGGGATATTTGGGGGATTTCAAAAGCGTAATCTTGTACAAATGCCCTAAGGGATTTTTCTTGTTTGGCGACAAGGCGTTCGGTAAGAACAACGTTTCCTGGATAGGCGGTACGTTGGATGAAGTGCTGAACAAGCTCACCGATGAAGAAATCAAAAAGAAAATTTCAGAACAGCTAAAGGAAGTGGAGACCGTGTAAGATTTGAATGAAACATGTTTTGGATTTAAATATGATATGAACTTAATACACAAAAAAATCAGAGAAATAGATGTAAGAATTAAAGTCATAAAGGAGACATCATGACTGAGATAAGTCGTTCTATTGAGATATCCGCCCCAACCGACAAGGTCTGGTCTCACATCGATCCCAAAAATTGGACCCAAATATTTCATTCTATCCAGAGAGTAAATGGTTATTCGAGTGGTAAACCCGGTATCGGCACCCAGGCGACAGTCGTCGCTGGCGTCAACGAAGAGTCTGCCATTAAGTATAACATTGAGATCACCGAATTCCAGGAAAAGCAAAAGATCGAATATAAACGATTTGGCGGTCCGTTAACCGGTCGGGGAATGATCCGACTCCGTCCTCTGCAGAAGGGAACTTTGTTAACTCGCACCAGCTATTACGACGACGATCTTTCCGAAGAGACCATTCAAGCACTGAGCGAAGGCATGGAAAACGATAACGAAAAGATAAAAACAACGATTGAGTCAAAGAATAAGAAATAGAAAGATCATTTCATCAGTGGGTCCCTGAGGACTTTTTTAGCCTTTTGTCGAGTCTTTTAAGGACTCCCTTGCCACTTCTCTTAGCTCTTGCCGATTTTGAGAGTTTTTCCTTTAAAAAGTTGAAAACTTCATTATATTAATAAGAGTAACCAGTTACCTCAGTGACATCTGTTTGAAAGTAATTTTCCACGGAAGCACGCCGAATTCACTGGGGGTCACCGAAACATTTGATCCGGATTCGGAAAATTTAACCAGAGATGGGAGTGCTCAACGGGCATTGTGCCGTTGAAGAGCTTATAATATAGTGAAAGGAGTCGAGTGAATCATTGATCATGATTTATATCATCGAACGCGAGTTGAATGCCCTATTACCAACTCCTGAAGTTGGATGTTTTGAGTTTCATGTGTCGCGACATGCGAGAGACAAATATGAATTCGAGGAGGCTATTTTTTCTTCTACCGGGAATGTGATTTTTGCAAATTTTCATGCGGCGCGTTTGTTCGCTCAAAAAATGAACGAAAAGCGTGACCTCATCCAAGCTCCGGAACAGACCGTGAGAGCCGGGCTCATCAATGCCATGGGGCTTCTGGATGAAATTCTTCATTATGTCATTTCGCAATATCGCCAGCAAATCAACCCAAAGCTCTTTGAAGAGTCTTTGGCGTGGTTAGAATCCGAAATTGGCAGCGACGAAGTAGACAGATCGTTGCGTAAATTTGTGGAGGAGTTCCCCGCGATCGCGGTTTACAAAAAACAAACGGATGTCGCAACCTATCTCAAAAGTAGCACGGATGGCATTCCCAATCGCGAAATCGTTCTTGAAGAAATGTTGATGCTGTGGGTTTCGAATGAAAACCCGGCGCTTTCTCCGTTCATGGAGCTGTTCGACGATGAGGCGCTTGAAAAAGAGACCGCTTACTTAGAAATCGTTCAGAGCCTGCGAGATTTCTTCGAAACACAACCAGTATTTGGACCAGATAACCAAAATTTGATTGATATGCTGCGGGCGCCGGCCCTGGCAAGTCCAGACTCCTTGGAAGGCCAGTTGCGCTTCATTCGACAAAGATGGGGCGTTATGCTCGGAAGCTTCTTGCAACGCTTATTCAGCAGTTTGGATTTTATCAGAGAAGAGAACAAAGCCTTGTTTTTCGGGCCCGGACCGACCCAGGTTGCGGAATTTGGCCTCATCGAACATGAGCCAGAGCAGTTTAGTCCTGATCTGCATTGGATGCCAAGACTGGTATTACTTGCAAAGAGCACACTCGTTTGGCTCGATCAACTTTCGAAGAAATATCAACGTTCCATCACGAGGCTTGATCAAATCCCTGACGAAGAGTTGGACTCCCTGGCGCGTTGGGGCTTTACCGGTTTGTGGTTGATCGGGGTTTGGGAAAGGAGTCCTGCTTCCAAGAAGATCAAACAGAATTGTGGAAATCCGGAAGCGGAATCCTCAGCCTACTCACTGTTCGACTATGAAATTTCTCACTCACTGGGAGGCCACGAGGCGTTGCAAAATCTGAAACAACGCTGCTGGCAGCGTGGGATCCGGCTTGCAAGTGACATGGTACCAAATCATACTGGCCTCGACTCTCGATGGATTCGGGAACATCCTGACTGGTTTATCTCCTTGCCCTACAGTCCGTTTCCTTCATACACGTTTAATGGTGCCAGTTATTCCGGCGACCCGCGCTATGGGATTTTCATCGAAGATAAATATTATGACAGAACGGATGCCGCTGTGGTTTTTAAACGGGAAGACTACTGGACAGGAGATGTGCACTACATTTATCACGGAAACGACGGTACGAGCATGCCCTGGAACGACACGGCGCAATTGGACTATTTGAACCCTGAGGTACGGGAAGCTGTTATTCAGAAAATCCTGGATGTGGCGCGTATGTTTCCTGTTATTCGCTTTGATGCGGCGATGACACTGGCAAAGAAGCATTACCAGCGTCTCTGGTATCCGGAGCCGGGCCATGGTGGGGACATTCCTTCTCGCGCTGAGTATGGTATGACTCGTGACGTATTTAACCAGCGTATCCCGAATGAGTTTTGGCGAGAAGTGGTGGATCGGGTAGCACAGGAATTACCCGACACACTCCTTTTAGCTGAAGCATTTTGGCTGATGGAGGGCTATTTTGTCCGCTCTTTGGGCATGCATCGCGTTTACAACAGCGCATTTATGAACATGTTGAAAAATGAAGAAAACGAAAAATATCGCAATACCATTAAGAACACCATTCAGTTTAATCCGGAAATTCTAAAACGGTACGTTAACTTCATGAACAACCCGGATGAAGAGACGGCCGTTGCCCAATTCGGAAAAGACGACAAATACTTTGGCGTCTGCATGATGATGGTGACCATGCCAGGTTTGCCCATGTTTGGGCATGGACAGGTTGAGGGATTCGTTGAAAAATATGGCATGGAATACAGTCGTGCGTACATGGAGGAACAAGTTGATTGGAATCTGGTGCACCGTCACGAGCGCGAAATCTTTCCGCTCATGAAAAAGCGGTACGTATTTGCGGAGGTTGAAAACTTTCTCCTGTATGATTTCTTTGTGCCAGATGGCCATGTCAATGAAAATGTCTTCGCCTATTCAAACCGTTTTGGCGAAGAGCGCGGCCTGGTGGTGTACAACAACAAGTTCGAGCAGACCAGCGGTTGGATTCGAAATGCCACTGCCTACGCGGTAAAAACCGGAAGCGGAGATGAAACGAAACTGGTTCAGAAAACTCTCGGGAAAGGACTGGCCCTGCATCATGAGGAAGATTACTACTGTATCTTTCGCGACTACATCAGTGGGTTGCAGTACATTCGCAATTGCCGTGAACTGTGTGAGAAAGGCATTTTTGTAGAATTGGATGCATTCAAGTATCACGTATTTCTGGATTTTCAGCAAGTCCATGATAATGAGCAACGACAATATGCCCAATTGACTGCACATCTCAATGGCAGAGGTGTACCCAGCATCCAGGAAGAATTCAAAGAGCTGACTCTCAGTCCGTTGCTTGCCGCGCTAGATTCATTGTTAAATACTGAGATGGTTAACAGGTTCATGAACAATCGGTCGAAGATTCGCAAGAAGGCTGAGAAGGCTTTTTCGTCGGAGTTTGAGGAAAGATATTCTGAGCTTCTAAAACAAGTCGATCATTTTTCTTCGGGCAATGGCAACCAAGATGAAGTTGCAAAAACCATACGCAAGAAGTTGGATGTTGCCTTGTCGTTAGATGGCATTGACAAACGAATTTCCGAACCGGGACAGAAATCTCGCAAATTCCAATCCGCAATCAAATATCTGAAAAACGGGTTGAACCAAGACGCCTTTTCATGGACGACACTGTTTAGCTGGTTAGTTGTGCATGAACTTGGCAAACTGGCAACGGACAAGAATTACGAGCAACGAAGCCGGAGCTGGATCGATGAATGGTTATTTGGCAAACGTGTGGAGAGAGTTTTTGCAAATCAGGAAGCAAGCGATGAGCAGAAGTGGCAAGGTAAATGGCTGGTGAATCTGCTGACCAGTCATCAAAACTGGCATGTGAACTACAAAGCCAAGAAAGGCCAGGAATATCTTATTTTTAATGATCTATTCAATTCACTTGAATTGCCACAGTTTTTGAACGTTCATCGCTATGACGGGATTCTATGGTTCAACAAAGAGCGGTTTGAGCAAATTTTATGGTGGCTTTTTGCAATTGCGGTCGTGCAGATCGTCTCGAGAACCAGGGTCACAAAGGACAAGGCCATCCAGGAGATTGGCCAAGTTTTTGACATCGTAAATAAATGGTTGGCTGCGGAAAAAGAGTCTGAATATCAAGTCGAAAAACTATGGGAATCATTAAAGGCAAAATCTGGTTTTACAGAAAAGAAGACCGGAAGCTCAAACCAGGAAGGCGGACGGGCCAAAACCGGGGTGAAACGGAAGAAGAAAGAAAAACAATGGTGATACAGAATTGTTGAAACAATTGTTCGTAAAGTAGATATATTAAGGCCATGAAGAAATTTGGTCAGAGTCTTGCCAGGGTTATTGAGCGGTCAAGGATCCTGAAGCAAGTCTACAAAAAGGATGTGCATTTCGGCGATTTGGTGATCGTCAACACGCACAACTCGACCTATTCCGTTCGTGTTCTGTCTCATGGCCGTTACCTTGTTTCCGGCGGTTGGTTTGATCTTCACGGTTTGTCCCCTGTCAAGACGAGTATCACCGGATGCACCTGGGGTGGCAGCGTCATTAAATTGGACATCTTAGCTGCATGCGGTTTGTGTTTGGAATTCGGTAATCGCGTTGTAACCAGTCCCATCCAAAAAGTGACCGTGATAAAATACACGGAACAAAACTGAGACAGATTTCTTCTCATGGCGTAAGCAATCTTGGTTCTGAATCCCTGCCTCTAAAACTTAGCACGAGAGCTCTTCCAGGGGAACATTTGCTGCTATTAAGGCATCTAATATCGGAAATTGCTATTCTTCGGATGATCTTCAATGAAGTTTGAACCTGCGTATCTCAAAACTTTTGAATCTGGTGAGTTTGAAGAAAGAGTCCATCGAGCGCTAACCTTGTTGGAATCCTGCACAGTCTGCCCGCGGGATTGCAAGGTCGATCGCTTACGGGACGACTATGCGGTTTGTCGAACGGGACGCTATGCCGTTGTCAGTTCATATTTTCCACATTTTGGAGAAGAAGATTGTTTACGGGGTTGGAAGGGTTCAGGCACCATTTTTTTTTCAAATTGCAACCTTAAATGCGTGTTTTGCCAGAATCATGACATTAGCCAGCAAGCGAGAGATCGCGGGGTACAGCCAGACCGATTGGCAGAAATGATGCTGGAGTTGCAGAACCGTGGCTGCCATAATATCAATTTTGTTACGCCCGAACATGTGGTCCCGGAGATCTTGGAGGCTTTGCTCATCGCCATTGGCAATGGCTTGCGACTGCCCATCGTTTACAACACCAGTGCCTACGATTCACTGGACAGCATACATTTAATGGACGGTGTCGTGGACATCTATATGCCTGACTTTAAATTTTGGGATCCAGCCAAAGCAAAACGATACCTGAAGGCGGAAGACTATCCCGAAATCGCCAGACGTGTAATTAAAGTGATGTATCGACAGGTTGGAGATTTGTTACTGGACGAAAGCGGCCTGGCCCAGCGGGGGTTGCTACTGAGGCATCTTGTGATGCCGGAGGATTTAGAAGGCACTCGCAGAATTATGCATTGGATCGCCACCGAACTCTCACCCACGACTTATGTGAATGTCATGAGTCAATACCATCCGGCCTACAAAACGGATCGGTACCCTGAAATCAATCGCTCATTGAGATCCGCGGAGTTTCGTCAAGCGGTAAAAATTGCAGGAGAGCAGGGATTGCGACGATTAGATGAAAGAGCAGCCGCATTTTTTTAGATTTAGCTTGAATTTGAAGTTTCAAATAATCATATTATTTTTTCAGCCATTGGTGAAGGCTTTTGGTTTAACAGGTTGTCACCAAGTGGATCAGATATGAGAAGATTTAACCTCTATCAGACTAGACTAATGGCCAGCATATGATTTTCAGATACTCTGAGTGGCGCGAAGGTCAGGACAAAAGTAAGCTCACATTTGACGAACTTATGCGTCTGTTTAGTCAGATGCTGCTGCACACAAACGGCGACGTCAACGATGCCCTGCATTGGATGACGGATTTGGACGACAAATATCAGCTTTTTGATGACAAAGAGGGTGTCGGATTTGATGAATTTTTGGATTGGTTGAAGAAAGAAGGCTATCTTCAAGAATACGACGACATTCTGGCCTTGACGCACAAGGGTTCACGCAGGATTCGTCAGGATGCCTTGAACGAAATTTTTTCATCATTGCGGAAAAGCCCGATGGGGGAACACGAGTCTCCGTTTTCAGGTGAGGGCATCGAACGTTTAAGCGAGACAAAGCCGTACAAGTTTGGGGATCAGCCTTCCAATATCGATTTCACCTCGACCATTAATAACGCAATTAAACGCGAGGGCATTGACGATTTTCACCTTAAGGAAGAAGACTTCGAAGTTTACGAAACCGAACACCTCACATCCTGTGCTACCGTGCTCATGCTGGACATCAGCCACAGCATGATTCTGTACGGTGAAGACCGAATCACTCCGGCGAAGAAAGTCGCGCTCGCGTTGTCAGAGATGATATTAACGCGCTATCCAAAAGACAGTCTGGACATCGTGGTGTTCGGTGACAAAGCCATGGAAGTGAATCTGCAGGACATTCATAAAATTGCGGTTGGACCATACCACACCAATACCAAAGACGCGCTGGAATTGGGTTTGCGGATTTTGAAGAAGAAACGCAATGTCAACAAACAAGTGTTTATGATCACCGATGGCAAACCCTCTGCAATTTTTGATCGCGGCAGACTGTTTAAGAACCCGTTTGGTCTGGATCGAAAGATTGTTAATCAAACGCTGAATGCCGCACGCCATTGTCGCAAAAACAAGATCACCATCACGACATTCATGGTGGCCCGAGACCCCTGGCTGGTTGATTTTGTGAAAGAATTGACCGAAGTCAACAAAGGTCGTGCATACTATTCTTCTCTGAATAAATTGGGTGAATACATCTTCGTGGATTATATTCGAAATCGTAAGCAGCGTCTGAGATGATTTAAAAAGGAGTAAAATGAACAAATCAACAACAATTGCCGAACTGACACGGTCAGACTACAAAATCCTGTCCGTTAAGCAGGAAATGCGCAAGAATTTAATAGAGAAGTTAAAGAATAACGGCAAGCTTTTCCCCGGGATTATTGGCTATGACGAAACAGTTGTCCCCGCTTTGTGCAACGCGATTCTTTCTTATCATGACATCATTTTGTTGGGCCTGCGTGGGCAAGCAAAAACGCGCATTTTGCGATCTTTGCCGGCTTTGTTAGACGAGACTATCCCGATTATCAAAGGTTGTGAAATCAATGATAATCCCTTCAAACCGGTTTGCAAGGCTTGCAACGATAAGGTAAAGGAAGCCGGGGACGAAGTCGAGATCGAGTGGATTCACCGAGAGGAAAGGTATGGCGAAAAACTGGCCACCCCTGACGTGACCATCGCCGATTTGATCGGTGACATCGATCCGATCAAGGCAGCAGCCCAAAAGTTACACTACGCTCACGAAGGTGTGATTCATTTCGGCATCATCCCTCGGACCAACCGCGGCATTTTTGCCATAAATGAGCTTCCCGATTTGCAGCCCCGCATTCAGGTCGGGCTGTTTAATATTATGCAAGAGAAGGACATCCAAATTCGTGGTTTTCCGGTCCGAATCCCATTGGATGTGGTGATTGTCTATTCGGCCAATCCGGAGGACTACACCAATCGCGGCAACATCATCACGCCGTTGAAAGACCGGATCGGCTCTCAAATCATGACGCACTACCCAAGAAGCCTGGACGATGGCATCCAGATCGCCTCGCAGGAAGCCTGGGAGAAACGAGACAGCGGCCGAGAAATTCATGTGCCCTTTTTCTTTCGCGAAATAATAGAGCAAGTGGCTATGGAAGCACGCAAAAGCGAATTTGTCGATCAGAAGTCTGGAGTCAGCGTGCGTATGACGGTCACCAGTCTGGAGAATTTGATCAGCAACGCGGAACGCCGGACCATCAGGCATAAGGAAAACGGCGTCGTACCTAGAATTTGCGATCTTTATGCAACGCTGCCTTCAATCGTCGGTAAGATTGAGTTGGTTTACGAGGGTGAGCAAGAAGGTGAGACCAACGTTGCAAAGGCGCTGATTGGTAAAGCAGTGAAAACTATTTTCCAAAAGTACTTTCCCGAACCCTATAAAGCCATGAAAAAGGGCGATCGAGTTTATGCAGACGTTGTGAATTGGTTTAAAAATAACAACGCCGTAAATATTGCCGATGACATGCGCACCGATGAGTATCTAAAAGAATTAAGCAAAATAAAAGGGTTGAATCAAATTGTGACGCGTTTCATGAAGGTCGATGATAGTCGGCCCGCAGAGTTAGGCGCGGCAATGGAATTTGTGTTAGATGGTCTGCACCAGAATTCCATGCTGAGTAAGGACATTATTGACAATCAGACGTCCTACAAAGATATGTTGAGCACCATGATGAGTTCGTTTCAGTCTGATGATGACGATGATGTCAGTGGACCTGAAGACATGTTTTAATCGACAGATACAGTTGAGCTTCGGAGCGGTGGCTCAAATATTTTGAACCCAACGCTCCTTTTGGCTCATTCTCTTCTCAATACATACACTTGTACGAATTGACAAGGTTTAGGGGCGTAAAGGGATCGTCTGCATTTTATGAAAAATTCAAGTAAACTTTCTACAGATTAGTTGATCAGGTGTGAACTTCTTGTTAAATTGATAAAAATCGTCACACGAGGAACATCATGGCAGCAGTTGACACGCATCTTAACAGCACAGTGCATCTGGAAGAACGCATCCGTAAACTGAATGCCATTGGAATCGCACTCTCCAGCGAACATGATCTAAACAAACTGCTCGAGCTCATTGTCAAGGAGGCACGAAGTTTTACCAACGCTGATGGCGGCAGCCTTTACATTAAAGAAGAAGATAAGCTCAAATTTGCGGTGGCGCAGACTTCCTCGCTTGAAGCACGAAAAAACCAGCAACAATCGTTTAAGTCCTTTTATCTGCCATTAACCAAAGAAAGCATTGCCGGCTACGTCGCGGTAACAGGCGAGCTTCTGAACATCAAAGATGTGTATCATATCCCGCCCACGGTTGAATATCGATTCAACAAACAGTTTGACATCAAATCGGGTTATCGATCCAAATCGATGCTGGTGGTCCCCATGCGAGATCACTCCGATGAAATCATTGGCGTGCTGCAACTTATTAACTCCTGGAACGCTGACGGAGAGGTGGTTCCGTTTAAGGCCGAGTATGAAGATCTCATTCTTTCTTTGGCATCGCAGGCAGCAGTCGCCATTCGGAACGCCAAGCTCATCGCCGAGATTAAGAATCTGTTTCGTTCTCTGGTCCGCTACTCCGCAAAAGCCATTGATGCCCGAAGCCCCCACACGGCCGGGCACTCCGGTCGTGTTGCCAAGTACTCTGTCCGGATGGCGCAAGCCATCAACGAAGAAACCAACGGACGCCTGGGCGCGATTCATTTTACCCCGGAAGAAATCGAAGAACTTCGAATGGCGGGATGGCTGCACGATATCGGCAAAATCGGTGTACGGGAAAGTGTCCTTGAGAAGACAACGAAGTTAACTAACAATCAGATAAACGTGATCTGCGAGCGTTTTGAAAATATTAAGCGATGGAAGCAGACGCAGTTTCTGGAGACCAAACTTAAATTAATGATGGGGGGCAATCATACGACCGAAGTCGAGCGGCTTAGCTGCAATCTAAGAAAAGAAATGACTCAACTGGACGATGATTTGGAGTTTATTAAACGAATCAACATGCCCGGATTTTTGAAAGAAAAAGATCGGACCCGATTGAAAAACATTGCGGAGAAAACCTACACAAATTGTGGGGGAGAAGAATGCTTCTATTTAAAGCCTTTGGAATATGAAAACCTTTCCATTATCAAAGGCAACCTCACACCGAGTGAATACAAAGAGATTCAAGCCCATGTGGAGCATACATTGAGCATTCTCAACAAGATTCCATTCACAAAAGATTTGCAGAATATCCCCAAACACTCCGGAGCTCATCACGAGTATTTGAATGGCACGGGATATCCAAAAGGACTGAAAGGCGACGAGATTACGATTCAGTCTCGTGTGATGTGCATCGCCGACATTTACGACGCACTAAGCTCTCCAGACCGGCCTTACAAAAAAGCCATTCCTCTGGAAAGAACTTTGGAAATATTGCGAGGGGAAGCAAAGGCTGGCAAACTGGATAGCGATCTTGTTGAACTTTTCATAAGAAAGAAACTCTATCAGCGACCTTCTTTGGAAGAGGAAGAAGAGTGAGTTTCGTACTGCAGACGTCTCGTTTGTATGATGGTATCCAAATTTTAGGAAAATCTCGCGTCCATGTTCCAACTTGGGAGGGAGTACTTTAGTCTTGTACACATTTACTCACTTCATTTTTTAAAACTTGCCAACCTCCATTCCACAACATAAAATCGATGAGGTCCGGGAAGCCACGGATATCGTCGATCTGGTTTCTGACTATGTTACCCTGAAGAAAAAAGGGCAAAACTTTTTTGGCCTCTGTCCTTTCCACAACGAAAAGACCCCATCCTTTAGCGTTCATCCTGAAAAGCAGATCTTTCGTTGCTTTGGATGTGGCGCCGGTGGCAACGCATTCGTATTTTTGATGCGCCACGAAGGCGTCGGCTTTCCTGAAGCCGTCAAGTTCCTAACCCAGCGAGCCGGAATCCGACTCGAATTCGAGGAACGAGATGAAGCGGCTCAGCAGGAAAACGAAACCCTTTATTACGTGAATGAATTTGCTGCCAGGTATTTCAATGATTCATTGCTGTCTTCTAAAGGT
>JAABYK010000328.1:12306-14254 GCA_011775825.1 Candidatus Zhuqueibacterota bacterium
TGGACTTACAGTGGCTGCTGAAAGCCGGCTTGATCGTGAAGAAGGAGGGAGGAGGGTATTACGATCGCTTCCGGGATCGCGTCATGTTCCCCATTTGGAATTTGTCGGGTCGTGTGGTGGCGTTTGGCGGTCGAAAGTTGAGCGATCAAGATGATGCTCCCAAGTACCTCAATTCACCGGAAACGGCGGTGTATGAAAAGGGCAAGCTGCTTTACGGCTTATTCCAGAACCGCGATGAAATTCGAAAGTTAGATCAAGCCATTTTTGTGGAAGGGTACACGGATCTGATGAGCCTGGTTTCTGTGGGCATAAAAAATGTGGTCGCGACGTTAGGTACAGCCTTGACCGAACATCAAGCCCGACTGGTGCATCGTTACACCAATGATGTGGTTTTAATGTACGACAGTGACACGTCCGGCTCGGCGGCCAGTTTGCGTGGCGCCGATGTTCTGCTCGAGAACGGACTTAACATCTTCATGGCCAACTTACCGAGCGGATTTGATCCGGACACCTTCGTAAGAGAGAAAGGCGCTTCGGAGGTTCGGGCACTTGTGCAGGAGGCCCAAAATCTATTTGATTTTAAGTTGGAGAAGGTGTTGGCACAGCCCACTGAAAAACGCAGCGAACTGATTCAATCCATTCTTGAGTCGCTTGCCCGGTATAAAGACGGAATACAGCGCAGCCTGCTTCTGAAGAAAGTTTCTGAGAGGCTCGAGATTGACGAGAAGGTTCTTTGGGGTGAGATGGAGCGTTTCCTGTATCAGCGCAGAAAAAGCAAAGAGCGGCGCTCGACGATTGTTGACAGACTCAATGCGCTGAGCAAGGGCAAAAAGGTGAACAAGGTTGAAAGAGCTGCTGAGGATCTTGCCAGAATTTTGATTTATGAATGGTCGCTGGCGGATCTGATTTTTGAGGATTTGGATTTAGATGAAATAAGTGAATTCAAGATACTTTCGGTCTTCAATTACTTGAAGAATCAATTTAGAGGGGGAAAGTGTCCTGTGGAGTCGGACTTGATCAACAATTTCAACGATGTGGATCTGTCTGCGTTCATCGTAAATACTCTGGATTCTGATTTCGAGAGTTTGGACTTAGAGCGCTGGGCCACGGACTGCTTGGCCACCATCAAACACGCCACCCTTCAGGCTCAATTGGAGGAGGTCAGAGAGCACATGCGTCAGGCTCAGAAGAACGGAGAACCGTGGAGAGAGCTGCTGCAAGTCTGCATGGAACTCGAACAAGAAAAGAAAAAGTTGCAGGATAAGAGCATAACCGCAATCGACAAAATAACCTGATTGTTAAACCGCATTTTTTCATACCGTGTTATTACTGGTCTCCCACCTTTTGCATTTCGTGAAGATCTAACTAACTAAAACCGATTAAAAAATGGCCATTGATTGAATTTGCGGCGTGAATTTACCATTGAATGCCAAAACAAAGAAGCCTTCCATTTTAATCGTGCCGGGATACGGAAACTCGGGACCGCAACACTGGCAAAGTTTGTTGCAAAAGGAATTGCCTGAGATTCAACGAGTGCAACAGCGCGACTGGGACAAGCCAATCCGCAACGAGTGGGTGAAAGACCCTTGATGCAGCCATTGCCGCCTTGGACGGGGACATCGTGCTTGTGGCACACAGCCTGGGATGCGCCACGGTCGTGCATTGGGCGAGTCAATTCAAGCGTCTTATAAAAGCGGCGATGTTGGTAACGCCCTCTGATGTGGAGCATTCTGAATTTCGACACCTCTGGCCTGATTTTACTCCGATGCCGTTGCAAGCACTGAATTTCAAGTCTGTGGTTGTGGCGAGCAATAATGATCCTTATGTAAGCCTCGAGCGCGCCAGATACTTCGCCACAAAGTGGGGCAGCCAATTGGCGGAAGTCGGAGCTTGTGGTCATCTTGCCACTGACGATGGATTTGGCGCGTGGCCGAAAGGGAAAGACACT
>JAABYK010000322.1:0-4670 GCA_011775825.1 Candidatus Zhuqueibacterota bacterium
AGTGCTACAAAACACGTTCGGATTGTCATCAGAATTCCTCCTCATTTTGTGTATCTTCTCCGGCAGTCTGCTTGAACTTTAGCAAATTAAGAATGCATTGCAAAAAAGCAAATATAAAAGTAACATTTTAGCCATCTGAATAGGAGCCTCCAAAGGGGGGGGTTTGGAGTGCAAAAGTCAGCGAAGCGTACTTTTGCCGTATATACGCTGCGCATTGCAAGAATACGTTCGTTTCGCTCACTGATTTTTGCACTCCACTCGTTCAGATAGCCAAACAATTACTTATAAAAAAGCCATTGCAATTTTACAAGCTTACTTTTCGCATCAAGCTCAAAGTTGCTCCTGTCTCTTCATCCTAAGCTGAACGATTTGACGCAACACGTTTGCAGCAAAAACGCTTAGACTGTCATCTGGTTGCAGAGGGATGACATCAAAGAGAATCGCCCAATTTAAGTGCATGTTATTGACTTTTACCAGGTTTGTTTATTATGTTAAAAAGTCCGATTAAACAAATTTAAATTAGGTCACTGCATGGGACACGCCACAAAAAAATTGACTCCAGAAGATCTGAAACTAACCTACGAAGATTATCTCCTTTTGCCCGACGATGGAAAGCGGTACGAAATTATCGAGGGAGACGTTTTAAGAAGTCCGTTACTGCAAGGTTTGGAAATCCCGTTAAATGAGGTTTTCCGGGAAATAGACGACCATTTTAAATATTGATTACCCCCAAACTTCCCGTGCTGTCTCCGCAATCACCCGCAGTTTGTATTTTTCATCCTCAACTGAAATGCGATTGCCAATTATTGAAGTAGCAAAGCCGCATTGCGGACTTAACGCCAATTGCTCACGTGGGAAAAAACGGCTGGCTTCATCAATGCGGGCGATGAGTTCTTCAGAAGTTTCGCGGCGAGGACTTTTGGTAGTGACCAGCCCCAGAACGGCCCTCTTGTCTTGCGGGACTTCCTTTAAGGGCTCAAAGGAACCGGAGCGGGCGTCGTCGTATTCGAGCAGCAATCGTTGTGCGCGAATTCCCTGGAACAAGGGTCTGGCAATGGCGTCGTAGCCGCCTTCTGTCAGCCACCGGCTGCCTTGATTGCCGCGACAGAGATGAAAGCCAAACGTCACCTCAGAACCTCCAGGTTTCGGAAACCCGGAAGGTCTGCTACTCATTACCGCATTGTCCATTTCCAGACACATTTCCACAGAGCTGCCCCGCTGTTCGTAAAAGCGCCGCGTTTCAGGATCCAACAAAAGAGGATAATGAGGAGCATCCATTTGAATATAAGTGGCTCCCAACCGAATTAACTCAGCAACTTCCCCTCGCAAGATATCTACCACATCGGCCAGGAAGGCGTCTAAATTAGGGTAAACGGAAATAGAGCCCTCATCTGACCAAAAATTTACAAACAAACCGGGGCTTGGCAAAGTGACCTTGGGAATTCGCGTGGTGCGTGAGCGCAGGTAAGTAAACTCTTCGGCAGATAGAAAGCGCTTTCTCTTGAGCTTTGAAACCACACCGAGTTTCTCCGGGCGTTCCAATGTCCACTCACCCATGTCACTATCTCCACGCCATTCACCCCAGAGGAAGGCGTCCAAATCCACTTCGCCAAAGCCCTCCACCGCTTCGGTCATCTGGCTTTGAAAGGAAAGTCGGCGCATTTCGCCATCGGTTACCACCTCCAGTCCTGCGTCCTCTTGCAACGTGATGGCCTCGTCCACGGCCCGGTCTTCGATGGCTTTAAATTCGGCCTGGGAGATATGACCGGCCGCTACATCTTCCCGAGCCTGGAGTAGCTCCGGAGGACGAAGCAGACTGCCAACAACGTCTGTATGTGCTGTCATCATAATCTCCCACCCTACTCTTTATAGAATTAAAAAAGGGTTCCTAACGACCACAAAACAGATAGGGACACCGAGCCTTTTTCTGTCGTTTTGCCCTACTTATCCTGCGCCAACTGCTCCAAAATCCCCACCGTGAGTTTGTAAAAATCCTTCACCGACCCAATTCGAATGCGTTCGTCCGGGGAGTGGGGGAACTCGATCTGTGGACCGAGCGAAACCATGTCCATGCCCGGATATTTCTCCCCGATGATGCCGCATTCCAAACCCGCATGCACAGCCTTGATTTCGGGCTCTTTACCGAGCGCTTCTTTGTGCATCTCTTTGGCGACCTTGAGTACATGCGAATCCATGTTGGGTTTCCAACCCGGATAGCCTTCCACCTCCTCCACCTTCACTTCAGCCAGGCGTCCGATACTCATCACGCGCCGCTGAATCGCCTGAATGGCCGAATCCACGGAGCTGCGGTTGCTTACATGAATGACCAGGATGCCGTCGTTGATCTTAACCGTCGCCAAATTCGAGCTGGTTTCGACCAGGTCGGGAATGTCGTAACTCATGGACATCACGCCATGCGGGAGAGCATTGAGCAAATCCAGCAGCTTCATGGCGATGTGGTCGTTGAACACTTTGTCGGCGTCGTCCACAGCGGAGACGGAAAGCTTCATCTCGGGATCGGCGGGTTTGTACTCGGCCCGGATGGCTTCGAACTGTTCGTTCAGGGCCTTTTCAAACGCATCCTTGTCTGAAGACGACACGGCGACTTTGGCGAACGCTTCCCGCGGAATGGCGTTGTGCATGTTGCCGCCGGTCAGACTCGCCAAATGAAAATCCACCGAGTTTTTGACGGCCACCAACGCACGCGCCAACAGTTTGACGGCGTTGCCGCGCTGCAAATGAATGTCCACACCCGAATGTCCACCACGCAGACCGTGCAATTTCACATCGAGCGTGACGCTGTCCGCAGGCACAGCATCGAATTGCAGCGGCAGGGTCAAGTTGACGCCGGCCCCACCTGCGCAACCGACGTAGAGCGACCCCTCCTCTTCCGTGTCCATGTTGATGAGGCGACGGCCCTCCAGAAAATCGGTTCTCAAATTGCCGGCGCCGGTCAGTCCGGTCTCTTCATCCACAGTAAACAAAAACTCCAGCGGCCCGTGTTCAATGTCGGTGCTTTCCATGATGGCCAAAGCCGTGGCCACGCCGATGCCATTGTCGGAACCGAGTGTGGTTCCCATGGCATAAAGGTAACCGCCCTCTTTGCGAGGTTTGATCGGATCGTTGTTGAAATCGTGCTCCACATCGGCATTCTTTTCATTCACCATGTCCAAATGAGATTGCAGAATGGTAATCGGCGCTGACTCATGTCCGGACGTCCCCGGTTTCTTAACCACGGTGTTCCAAATGTCGTCTTGCTTATAAGACAAGCCATGTTTCTCAGCGATTTCAACGACGTAGTCCGCCATGGCTTTTTCGTTTTTTGAGCCACGGGGAATGGTCAAAATTTTGTCAAAATGACGCCACAATTCTTTTGGTTCTAATTCAGAAACAAATGTCATAATTTCCTCCGGTTTGAGATTCTGAGATTCGCGAAAATATAGTCAGAATTGCNNTTTCCTGTCACGTCTTGGCCACCGAAAATTTAGAAAGCACTTGACATAGTATAGACAATAGAGTTATATTCACACTGTAATATTGAGTGATATTGAGATGTTAAAGTTAAAACAGCCTTCCAAGAATACCGAGGGAAATGAAGTTGGATAAATTTGAGCAAGAAATCGAAAACAATATTTCAGAATACAAAACTATTTCTGACAGTAAGAGAAAAAGAATCGATAATATCATCAAAAAAGCAAGAGAAAGGCGCAAAAACAGCAAAGGCAGCACTAATCGTGTTGACGGATTTCAGACGCCTAATGGGGCGTTGAACATTCTTCTTTTAAATTAGCACTACAGCGAAAGTTTCGAGAAGTATTTTCAGAAAGCTTAAATGTCAAAATGATTAGAGTCAAAATAATTGAATGTCATGTTTACTTTGAAGATTTGTGACCGACCTCCGCTTGGAATTTTGACCGCAGTCATTCTGCCCAAAAATAGATGAAAGTATAGGATGGGATTACAACCGTTGAGACCTTTTGATAAGTTTTTCTAATCATTTTGCCCTAAATTATTTTGCCATTAAAATAATGGATTCGAGTCCATGAGCACGCATCAAGCGGCAAGAAAAGGCAAAGTTTCGCTGTAGTATTAGTGAGATGAGGCACATGGCTATGGGGAGAAACGTAGAGGTACCGACACCACTAAAACTGACCCTTACCGACCGAGCCGAGCAACTCATTCGGGACAAGTTCAAGCCGTGGCTGCCAATGAAAGCAGAGGCAGCGAAGGAGCACGGCTTTAACTATGTTGTGGATGTCTATACGACCTGGCGAGGCAGGTATTTTTATTTCTGTGCGAAATATCGGAATCCGAGAGAAAATGCCGAGGAGGAGAATTTCGAGGTGCGCACGACGCGATTGGAATACGTCGGTGGGCAACGATTCAATCTTGCATACATGCGACATACGGGAAAGTGGTGTGACGTGTATTCGGCTCTGAGCTTGGAAGAATGCCTGGAAGCGATTGAAGAAAATGAGCTGTTCTGGCCAGTGGATTAACCAGGGAAGGCGAACGCGCATAACATTTAGTTCAGGCAATCCCTAAGCTGGACGCTATTTCGAGGTTCGTTGGGAAGAGTGAGCTTAGTGCATTTTTCAAAGCTTGGGACCGAAAATCGTTAACCGACGTAAAAGCCGTATTTGTGAATTAATCACGTCAACGTAACACCG
>JAABYK010000322.1:4691-5380 GCA_011775825.1 Candidatus Zhuqueibacterota bacterium
AAGATTCGCAGCTTTCAGGCGAACGTCCCCTGGCGCAGCTTGACCCGGAAGAGCGTCTGAATTATTACGACTCCATGCCGGAAATGGTCATCGATGAAAGCAAAGGCTACATCGCCACCATTCAGACCAACAAAGGCGACATTGTGGTCGAATTGGATGCGGCAAGCGCACCTTTGCACACAAACAACTTCGTGTTTCTTGCCCGCCAGGGATTTTATGATGATTTGACCTTCCACCGCGTCATTCCCGATTTTGTGGTACAGGGCGGCGATCCGCTTGGCAAAGGGACGGGCGGCCCCGGATATCAAATCCCTGCTGAAATTGCGTTACCGCATCAGCAGGGTGCGATCGCGATGGCCCGCAAAGGGGATCAAGTGAACCCTGAGAAGAAGTCGAGCGGCAGCCAGTTCTACATTACGCTAAAGTCTCAACCGCACCTCGATCAACAGGGCTACTCCGTATTCGGGCGAGTGAAGGAAGGCTTCGACGTGGTGCAGAAGATCGAGAAAGGCGATGTCATCGAGCGGATCAATATTGAAGAGCGCTGAGTTATGGAAAAGAAGCTTTCCATCAGCTATGACAAGGAAGCGGACGTGGTCTATATCACGTTTGGAGAAATTTCAAAAGCCGTATGTGAGGAAATTGATGAGGGGGGGGTTTTGCAAGATACGATCACGGTTCCCACGAGC
>JAABYK010000668.1:0-194 GCA_011775825.1 Candidatus Zhuqueibacterota bacterium
TTCGCGCCGCTTTTTTGGCTCCGTCGCCGAGCGTGCCGAACGAGCCTTCCAAAAGCATCGACGTGTATCCTTTGATCGCCGTAAGCGGCGTACGCAGCTGGTGTGACGCGATGGATACGAACTCCGTTTTCTGCTGTTCCATTTCTTCAAGGCGCTCATTGGCAACAGCGACTTTTTCCGCCAGATACGCAACT
>JAABYK010000668.1:240-804 GCA_011775825.1 Candidatus Zhuqueibacterota bacterium
CACTTGCAAGCGTCGCAAGCTTAAATGCGATTTCCTCGGTTGAGTCTGAAACAAACAGGTCGAACAAAAGGATGATAAGGAGTCCAATAAAAGCGACTTCTGCAACCACAATACGCACGTTAAACAGCCGGTGCTTAAACACCGCGTAGGCAAGCGACGCGACCATGATGAGCGAGAAAATCGGACCCAGCCAGATATGCTGGTAGTTCCCGAGTGCGGGGAGAAAAAGATTGAATATCATTCCGAAAATAAACGATATGAGCGTGCCGAAAAAAATAAGTGCGATCTGGGTCTTTTCATCTTTTTTCTCCGTTGCAAAATATATCTTTGCGAGGTGNNNNTCCCGTACGCAGCATAGTATATCTCCTGAATGAGGATGTGCTTGTCCGCGGCAAGCGCGGCAATGGAGAAGATAAGCGGGAGGGCATAGAGGAGATCCCGGGGGCGAGGCCGCCGGTAGCCCAGGAAATAGAAGAAAAAATACAAGGTCATCAGCGGAATCGCCGCGGCGGCAACATAATAGGCGTTGGCGAACAAAAGCGCATGCTCCAGGTCGTCAGTCAA
>JAABYK010000668.1:903-1123 GCA_011775825.1 Candidatus Zhuqueibacterota bacterium
AATAATGTGATGATCTGATACTCCATATATTGACACCCGGCGTCCGTGGGGAGGGTCCTTCACGTGGCGCTTATTTGCGGGCAACCATGACAAAGTGAATCTTCATCGGCTCATAATAAACTCTGAGGTTTTCGTTTTTGAATCCCGCGCGTTCGGCAAATGAAAGGAACTGCTCGGGAGTGCGATACACCATTTTCCAGCCGACAACGTTCGTCACGAA
>JAABYK010000603.1:0-259 GCA_011775825.1 Candidatus Zhuqueibacterota bacterium
GGTGCACCCGGTACCGTGAGTGTTTTTTGTGGGGATTCTTTCGGCGAAGTACTCGGTAAAGTCTTGTCCATCGTACAGAATGTCAACGGCGTCTTCACTGCGGTGTCCGCCTTTGACCAGCACATGTTTAGCGCCTTTCTCGCGGATGAGCTTCGCCGCTTGTTTCATCTCCTCTTTGGTCTCGATGGAGATGCCGGACAGCGTCTCCGCCTCCGGAATATTCGGAGTGATGATTTCCGCCAGCGGCACAATTTCTTCG
>JAABYK010000603.1:275-1186 GCA_011775825.1 Candidatus Zhuqueibacterota bacterium
TTGGGCATCTTCCCGAAGCAAGGGGTCCCCTCCCTTCGCTCGCATAACCGGATCCACCACCAAATGCGGAATCTCCAACTCGCGAATTTTCCTCGCCAACGCTTTGATGATCTCCGCATTGGAAAGCATGCCGGTTTTGGCGGCATCCACGCCGATGTCCGTGACAACCGATTCCAATTGCAGAGCCACAAACTCAGGGTCCAAATCCTCGACGCCATGCACACCCAACGTATTTTGCGCAGTAATTGCCGTCAAAACCGACATGCCGTAGCAACCAAACGCATGAAATGTTTTTAGATCGGCTTGAATGCCGGCACCGCCGCCGGAATCCGAGCCGGCGATTGTCAGGAGTCGCTTAATCATGAATATTAATCAAAATAGTCAAAATAATTGATGTCAAAATGATTGAGACCCGTTTTCAGAAGACAGAAAGATGGAGGACAGAAAAATGTTTGTTCTCAGCTCCATCTCGTGATAACCGACTTCTGTGCCATCACACTAAACGCTTGTACTTTGTCTTAGCGAATCGTCACGAACTAAGTTGACTTTCCTTTCTCACCTTTTGGCTTTTGGCTACGCGCCATGCTCTCAATATGCAAATGAAGCGACCGGCACAGGGCGTTTTGAAGCAAAATTCTTACGGTGAAGTTTGATACGTTCGATTTCGTGTAGCGTATCGGCGGTAAAATAACTCTCACCACATTTCGGGCAGCTAATCATGGGAATACTCTCTATGATCAGCAAATCTTTTCCCTTGCCGTGCGCTTCTGTTATTTTGCGAACTCGCGCCCCTTCCTCGCCGCAAATATCGCATATCACGAGTCTGAGCTGCCAAGGCTTTTGAGGCACAGATCATTCTGTGCGAAAGGACTTTGACATAGCACCAATCAGCATAGGAGCAAACAGCCCTT
>JAABYK010000603.1:1308-1466 GCA_011775825.1 Candidatus Zhuqueibacterota bacterium
AATTCGTCAAGGAAATGATCTGTAAATCCACCGTACGCTATGATCACATTGGATATTTCACAGACGAATTCAAACAGCAAATGCCACAACTCATCCTCTGCAAGTCCCGTTTCTTTAGGATCCAGGGGCGGAACGTCTAAAACCAACGGAAGAGTCTC
>JAABYK010000601.1:0-6459 GCA_011775825.1 Candidatus Zhuqueibacterota bacterium
GAGCTCCTGGCCGGCAATCTTTACGTCAATGTCCACACATCGGCCAATCCTGGGGGCGAGATTCGGGGGCAGGTCAACGTGAGTGCGGGCACCGGTTTTTCTGCAAGTTTAAACGGAGACCAAGAGAATCCTCCCGTTACCACCAGTGCCTCGGGAACCGGCGCCTTTACGCTCACGGAGGCCGGTCTGGTGTTTGACGTTACGGTGGAGGGCTTGGATTTCACGGCGGCGCATTTTCACAATGAGGCTGTTGGTGCCAACGGTCCGGTGGTGCGAGGCATTACCGATGACTTCGTCGGCAATACGGCCTCGGGAGTCTGGACGAGCACAGACGCGCAGCCTTTAAACAATGAGCTAATCAGGGAATTGGTGAGTGACAATATTTACGTCAATGTCCATACCGCGGCCAATCCTGGCGGGGAAATCCGCGGGCAATTGAGTGCCGTTGAAATCGTTACCAGCGTAGAACCCATTGATGGAACTTCTGGCATCCCAAGAGAATTCAGTCTTTCTCAAAATTTTCCGAATCCATTTAATCCCACGACCGAAATACGGTTCGATCTAAAGCAATCGGGGCCGACGGTATTAAAAATATATAATATGCTTGGTCAAGAGGTTGCGACATTGGTGGATGAAAATATGCCGGCTGGCTCTTACAAAGTAACTTTTGAAAGCAACACTTTACCCTCCGGAGTTTATATTTATCGGTTGCAATCTAGTGGTTTGAGTGAAGCGCGGAAGATGATTTTACTCAGATAAGTGAAGTCCATCTTTCAGCGGCTGACTAGCTAGATGGGGGGTCTAAACAATGACCGGTAGGTAATTCGTCTACTGGTCATTGTTTTTTATTCAGGTAAGGATATTACAAATGAAAACAAAGTCATTATTATTGCTGCTTTCGTTAGGATTATGGCATTGCAGTCATAAGATTAACCAGCCAATGCAACCTACTCTGCCGGGTAAAATCGTTGTCAATGAAGTGCTTTATGATCCCACGGGAAGTAATTCAGAAAATCAACTCGTTGAGCTGAAAAACATCGGTTCCGAGCCGGTAGAACTAAACGGCTGGTGGTTTTGTGCCAGGCAAGACTATGCTCAAATTCCAGATGTTACAATCGCCCCCGACGCTTTTCTTGTGGCGCATATAGGGGCAACTGGCACCAATACATCAACAGATGTTTTTCTTCCATTTATGTTGACTTTGCAATCCGTCAGCGATTTGAACTTGTATCGGGATGGCAACTTTAGCAATGCAAGTAGTATGGTTTCATTTGTGCAATGGGGAGGTGTTCCACCTATAGGTCGGGAATCTGTGGCGGTGGCCGCTGGTTTGTGGACCAGCGGTGATTTCGTGCCTGGCGTAGCTGAAGGACATTCCATTGAATACGATGGAAATGGGAATCGTGCAGATGATTGGATTGACCAAGCAAATCCGACGATTGGTTTTTAGTTGCCCGTTACAAGAATCTGTTGGGGCTCAAACCCAATTAACACAATAAAAGGGTATTCGTTTGAATACCCTTTTACTTAACCGTTATTGCATCAACCCTTCTCATTTCCACTTCATGACCCCGACTTTCACCAGGTCGTCGATGTATCGCGACACCACTTGCAGGTCCACCGGGCCGTATTCAGCGCTCAGGGCGTTGCGAATTTCCGTGACCGTGTTCTCGCCATCGATAAAGTTCACCAACTCGAAACGGGCGTTGCCAGACAGGGTGAATTCGGGGCTTTCATACCAGGCCGCTTTGCTCTCTGGAAGTTTGCTTTCTGGCAGACTGAACTCCAGCGGACCGCGGGTAGTGCGCACAGGAATGCGGTTGTCCGGCTGTGCGATGAGCGCGGGCGGTTCTTCAGAGCCGGCCCCCTGAGTCTTCGCTGCTGCTGCAAGCGCGACTGAATAAGCCTGATGTTGGCGCTTCAATTCGCCTTGCATCTTTTCAACCAGGTTCTGAACTGAATTGTGTTCGTTGAAATTCAGAACCGAACCAATGGTTTCAACCTCGCGTTTCAAGGCGTGATCCAGCATGTTTTGGGCTTCTGCCCAAGCGGAGGCAAGTGCACCATTTGTGCCGGAAGCCTGCAGGTACTCCGTCGCCCTGCGTAGCGTGGCGCCCAGTCGTTGGGCGGAGTTGGCTGCGGCGAGGTAGGTCAATTCCGTTGCCTCGGCAGGTTCCAGATTTGCTAAATACAGTATGGTGGCGGCGGCAATCACCTCGCTACGTTCCAGCTCCACCGGGTCCACTTTGTCCGGCGTATCTTCCGAAGTGTGGTGGGTGTAATCGGGACTGTGATTAAACATCACGCCCGGGATTTTGCGCTCGATGAACATCATATGGTCGCTGCCACCGCGGTAAGGCGTAACACGAAAGTTGAACGCGGACAGACTGCCACGCGGAGTGCGAACGTTCATTTTGTCCACCATTTTTGCCATGTTCGCCACGACGTCGTTCACCACCGAGGGCATGGAGTCGGGAGTACGCGTGAGAACCAGTTTCGAGTGAATCAATTCCAGGTGCTCGCCCACCATATCCAAATTCATGTTGGCCAAAAACTTGCCGCCGAGGGTTGGCCCTTTCATTTCGGGATGTTTGTCGATGTAAGCCATGGTGCCGTACCATTCAGGCACCCAGAGAAATCGTAACGAGCGTTTCGGTCGCGGCAGCCGTCCCTCGTCGATGAGCTGTCTTACAGTTCGGGCGATGTCCAGAATTGCTGCCGAGCCGCTGGCGTTGTCGTTGGCCGACTCCTTGGGATGATCGAGATGGGCGGTGAACACCAGTTCTTCATCAGGGGATTCGGAGCCGCGAATGTGCGCCACCACGACGTCCATGAAATACGGCTCCAGTCCGATTCCTTTCACCTGTCCCCTCAGGACGACTTTCTCATCGGATTGCAGTAATTGCTTGAGTTGCTCCCCCTGGCGATTGGTGATATTGAAACCAAAGGTCACACGGTCTAATTCGTCGGTTTTCGGCCACATGCCGGTGTATTGCAGCATATCCGGATACTCTTTAGCGCGCGTATCGTCCAAATAGCAGACCACCGCCCTGGCGCCATATTTAAGCACTGCTAGACGATGCACGGAGCCACCGTAGCCGGTTGCCAATACAATTTTGTCCTTAACGTCCTTGCCCTCGTAGTCGGCATCCTTGGTGCCGCTGCCCACCCAGACCAATTCGGCCGTGGCATCGCCAGGATTGGAATAGGTGATGACGCTCATCGCCACTTCCGGATAGCCAACGATGCGTTCTTCGTACGGTTCGAGCATGCGCAGCTCGCCCCATTCGATGTCCCAGCCGGAAGGGGACTGCCAGGTTTGATAATGCACCTTGCCGTCCGAGGGGAACGACTCGATGTAAGCATCTTCCGCTGAAAATCCGTAGGCGCGCAACTGATCGAGAACATATTGCGCCGAATGTCGAAATCCACGCGACCCTTGAATGCGGTGATGGCGTGTGATTTGAATGACGTGATTTTTGGCAATTTCGCCACTGAGGGCTTCGTGAAGCAGGTCGCGGGTTTTGGCGTCAAGCACGTCTTTTTGCCATTGGGCGTCTGAGTCATTTGCACAGATTGCAAAGACAAACGTAAGAATTGCAGTAGCAGGTGTGATCCATTTGACGGATCGGACATTCTGTCGCATGATGCCTCCTCTAAAATTTAAATTGGTTTATCCATGACTTGACTTGGTGACTTTTTTGTACTGAAATAAAAGCTTTCCACTGAAAGACACCGGTACTACAAACCAACAACATGTTTTTCTTTAGCGAAGTTTTCAGCCACGGATTTACACTGATTAAATTGATTTATTGAACCTAAAGTTAAGAGTTTCATTCTACCTCTTGGTGTTCTCGGAGCATCTCAGTGGCCTCTGTGTCCCATTGAATCTTATTCCGGCCTTCCCAAAATTTTGATCTCCCCGGTTTAATCTGGCAATACTTCAAATAGCAGTTGTCTCACATTTCCTCCCATAATCGAGGCAATTTCGTTTTGGGAAAATCCGGCTTTCAACAGCCCATCCGTGAGTCTCACTAACTCCGCTGTGTCAAACGGGGTGACCACGGCGCCATCGAAATCGGAGCCCAGCGCGACGTGCTCAACACCCACCAACTCCGCCGTATACTTGATCGCATCGACGATGGCCGCCACATCTTTCCCGCAGGTGGCCTGCTCAAAATAGGCAATGCCGATCACCCCTCCTGTTTTCGCAATTCGTTGAAGATGTTGGTCGCTGAGGTTGCGGATGTTGTCGCAGGTGCCTTTCACGCCCGTGTGGGAGACCACAACCGGTTTGGTGGCCATGTCCAGGACATCATCGATGGTCTTTGGCGAGGCATGAGCCAGATCCACAATCATGCCGAGTTGTTCCATCTCTCGAATGACTTGTCTTCCGAACTCGGTGAGTCCACCTTTGTCAACGCCGTGTGCAGAGCCTCCAATTTCGGTGTCGAAAAAGTGAGTGGGCGCCATCATGCGGAAGCCCGCATCGAATAGAGTGCGTAGCTTTGCCAGGTCGCCTTCCAGAGCCTGCGCCCCTTCGATTCCGAGAAACCCAGCCGTGATCTCCGGCTCATCCTGTCGACGAGCGACATATTTACCCAAATCAGGCTTCGACTTGATGACAACGAATCGATCTTTAGAATCTTCTGCAAAGGTATGCAGTTTTTCTGCCTGGTAGAGTGCTCGCTGCGTCAGACTACACCAGGTACGAATCGGCCAACACTGCGCAATCGCCAGGAGCGTGATGCTGTCGGTTTTGTCGTCGTTGCGCTCAAAGTTCAGCTCAAACGGTACCTTCGAGACAACGGTAAAAGATTGGAGCGCGACATTGCCTTCGATGAGCCTTGGAATGTCCACATGTCCTCGTTTATTTTGGCTCGAGAGGCCACGGCTCCAGAGCAAGGCGTCTGCGTGCAGGTCGGCAATCCAAAGTTGGGAGTGAAGGGCTTTTGCTTTCTCAGAAGACGGCTCGGATGGAGTAGTATCTGTTACCCGATTGGTGAATTTATCAAATAGTGGCGGGAGGAGAACAAAGAAGGCAATGAGGAACAGGACAAAAACAATTACGGCGTATCTCAAGAATGTTTTCAACTTTTCCTTCCGAAAGGTTAAAAAGTCTCCGAACGAAAACAGCCTTTGTGCGTGCTCTTCCTATGGTGTAGGCTTGTGCTTCGTAGTAAGAGCGGCAAAACTCCGACCGAAAGAGTAGATTCCGGCACAAAATACACGAATGACATAACCTTGTCGTTTTCGACCAGGCACTAAATATCCTAAATTGTTAAAAATATGTCAAGTAAAATGCCAAATTCGGCCCAAACTTTTATCTTGATTTTAGTAACTCAATACATTATATTCGTGATAATTCTACTAAGCTATCGAGGAAGTAAATGGCAAAGGTAATTACGATTGCCAATCAGAAAGGTGGCGTGGGCAAGACCACCACAGCCGTGAATTTGACTTCATGCTTGGCCGTGGCCGAGCATTCAACCCTTTTGATTGATATTGATCCCCAGGCGAACTCTACCAGCGGTTTAGGCGTCGATCAAAAACATCTTGAGAAGAGCATCTATGAAGTCTTGATCGAAAATCTTGAGATCGATCGCGCCATTATGAAAAGTCAGTTGGAGTACTTAGATCTCCTTCCCTCCACCGTGCGCTTGGCCGGAGCTGAGGTTGAGCTTGTGAATGCGATATCTCGTGAGAAGGTTCTGAATAACGCCATGAAGCAACTCAAGAAAGACTACGATTACATTTTCGTTGACTGTCCGCCGTCGCTTGGTTTGCTAACCATCAACGCCTTAACGGCAGCCCATTCCGTACTAATCCCAATTCAGTGTGAATACTACGCGCTTGAGGGCTTGGGCCAGCTTCTCAATACCATACGTCTGGTGCAAAAGCATCTAAATCCAAAGTTGGTGATCGAGGGGGTGTTGCTAACCATGTATGACGGCCGGCTGAATCTGTCTCGCCAGGTGGCCGATGATGTACGGAAATACTTTGACAACCGAGTTTTCAAAACCATCGTGGATCGAAATGTTCGGTTGAGTGAGGCACCCAGTTACGGCAAGCCCATCATTCTCTATGATGCCATCTCAAAAGGTTCTGAGAATTATATGAACCTAGCCGAGGAAATTCTGAGTAATGGCCGTTAGGAGATTAGGCAAAGGTCTTGAAGCCCTCATCCCGGACGTTTCAGATGGCGATGCACAACGGACGGAGCGTTTACGAGATGTGGACGTCTCCAGCGTGGCTCCCAATCCTTTTCAACCTCGTGAGAATTTTGATCCCACCGCATTAGAAGAACTCAAACAATCCATTGCCGAAAACGGGGTCATTCAACCCATTACCGTCCGCGAAGTCGACTCAGGATATGAACTCATCGCCGGTGAACGGCGCTTACGAGCTGTGCGCGATTTGAGATTGGACCGCATTCCGGCGTTTGTGTTAGAGGTGAAC
>JAABYK010000601.1:6478-6742 GCA_011775825.1 Candidatus Zhuqueibacterota bacterium
ATTCAGCGGGAGAATCTTAACCCCGTTGACGAGGCCAAGGGCTATCAGGTGCTCATGACAAATTGCCATTTAACTCAGGATGAGGTGGCAAAAAAAGTTGGTAAAGATCGCTCCACTATCACCAATGCGATGCGGATTTTAAAGTTGCCAAAAGCCATTCAAGACAGCCTGGTGAAAGGCGAGATTACGGCGGGACATGCCAGGGCTTTTCTGGGTTTGTCGAACAACGGCAAACAAATTGACCTCTGGAAAAAGACGGTCAAG
>JAABYK010000347.1:0-1712 GCA_011775825.1 Candidatus Zhuqueibacterota bacterium
CTTGTTTAATTCGGGGTTACCAAAAAAACTGGTTAAATATTTAGGAGAGGCCAGGCGCTCCCGGCACTCACTTTTGTTTTAAATTATAATCTGAGCATGAGAAGGAACTCTACATGAATTCTAAAACTCAAAGCTCACTAACTACCGAATCAAGCTCATCTTTTTTACCTTGAACACGCTCTTACCGGCTGAGAGCTTATAGAAATAAATTCCACTTGGCACCGTATTGCCGGTGTGATCGGTGCCATCCCAGTCGACGCTGTGGCGACCGGCGGCAACCGGGCCGGAATACAATGTTTTGATAAACTGCCCGTTCAGGTTGTAAACGATCAGCTCGACCTCACCGGCTTCGGGAACCGTGAAGGAAATTTGGGTGCCGGGATTAAACGGATTGGGATGATTTTGATATAGCTCAAAGCTTTGCGGCAAGTTCTCCTCGCTTCCTGAGGCAGCTATTTTATGGTTTCCACCCTTAGATTTGATAACCACACAATCCTTTGCTTCTATGGCAGTTCCGTCGTTCAAGTTAGCCATCAGGGTCAGGGCAACTTCCTCATTGTGATTCACCGGACCGAGTGCCGCAACAATATCCCGGGTGTCAAATTTCAGGGTCAGATCGTCAAAACCGTCGGGGCCGCCGTTGGCACAATCGCAGTCACCCTGAGGATTGGCAACGGGCGCACTCACATCTTCGATGGCATTTCGTATCGGGCTTACCCCTTCAAGTTCCACCGTGGCGAGATCGATATCGTTCACATCGAAATCCGCAGCGCCAAGTACGGCGACCGGCAGAACTCCCCGGCTACGGGTGTTGAGGGGATTCGGGCATGATCCCGGCTTAATTTCGAAGGCCACTTCCGTTGATGGCGGCGTTCCGACCGATGTGAAATCATAGACAACATTATCGCAGGGAAGTGCAGGATTTTGATTGAAGAACAGGATATCCAAAACCTGCGACATTAAATCGACGGCGAAAGAGGATACAGGAATAGTGATGGCCGGTACGTCCGAGAAATCTGTGACACAGGGTAGCATTGGCGGGTAAAACGTCTGCCCGTCAATTTCTACCTTGCCAGTATACATGGCCTTCACGTCTACCGATGCGAGGCTGGATACCTCGAATTCGAAATCGAAATCGAACGGACCATTCAAATTACCACTCGATGCCAATTCGGAGATCATATTAGTGGGGAATTCTAGTATCACAAATTTTTGACCGGATTCGGCTGATATTTCTGTGCCCGGCTGTACTTTGAAAGAGCTGACCTCGGTGACAACGATGGCCTGCGGGCCCGAACCGTCATCAATCGTGCCGGTAAAATTTGTTGCACCAGCGGGAACCTGAAGTATCAGCGGGTCAATAAACAAACCCAGGATACCAAATTCCTCTATCAGTTGTGCTGTAGAAGTTGATTCAAAGATAGGCGGGTCACCTTCAAAGTTGAGGAACTCGTATCTGCATTCTACAAGATTGCCTGTTTCGGGATCAAAATCGCAAATGGCCGTGGGCCCGAATGTGCCGCCAAATGTGGCGACGAAAATCGTTCCAAAACCTGTATCGCGTTCAGCGACTGTTCCGAAAAACAAGCGCAGAAAGCAGCCGGAGAGCAGTATGGGCAGCGTGCAAAGCATCGCGCTCAGCAAAAT
Organism: Candidatus Zhuqueibacterota bacterium; assembly: GCA_011775825.1. Lineage (GTDB taxonomy): Bacteria > Zhuqueibacterota > Zhuqueibacteria > Oceanimicrobiales > Oceanimicrobiaceae > JAABYK01. The sequence continues at coordinate 1,648 of JAABYK010000347.1, forward strand.
TTTCCTTAATATGGGATGCATGATTATCCTCCTGATTTTGATTTAATTAACACCGGGTTTATGTT
>JAABYK010000347.1:1740-1960 GCA_011775825.1 Candidatus Zhuqueibacterota bacterium
AGAGCCTCCAACCGTCCGTCACATGGCAGAGCCATGTGACGAGAGATGAGTGTAGCTTGAAATGCAGTCTTTCAATCACTCTTCCGCCAAACGCAGCTTAATTCTGAACGAAATGTCTCACCGCAGCTTTAACCAGCAAATGATAGTGCAGGCTTTCTCCAACTTGCGGCATAGATTACTCACAACGCTGCCACCTGGCTTCAGCACCCGGCGCACTTCC
>JAABYK010000500.1:0-2149 GCA_011775825.1 Candidatus Zhuqueibacterota bacterium
TGGATTCCTGAATAATCCAGGCTAAATTATTTTTTTACCCAAAAAAACTAAATGATACTGTGACCAACTGAGGGACGGAAATTAAGACAAAAATAATAGAATGAATAAGACCATTTTTGTAGTTTGCAACGCTTTTTGCATCCTGACAGCTTGCAGTGGCGAAGATTCCGACATTGAACAAAAGCCAGAGTACACCACACCGTCCTACGCAACTCCTGAACCAAATTCAATCGCCTCGAAGATACATTTCACGGACATCACTTCGGAATCCGGTATTGTTTTCACTCATGAAACCGGTGCCTTTGAAAAAAAATGGATGCCAGAAACCATGGGGAGCGGCGGCGGTTTTCTCGATTACGACAATGACGGCCTGCCAGATATCTTGTTGGTCAACAGCACCTTTTGGGCAGGACACGAGAGAAATTCCCATAGGCCTACAAGTCGATTGTATCGTAACTTGGGCGCTGGCCGGTTTCGCGATGTGTCCCACGAAGCGGGACTAGATGTTTCGATTTATGGCATGGGATGTACTTCTGCGGATTATGACGCAGATGGTGACATCGACATCTATTTAACTGCCGTTGGCGACAACCGATTGCTCCGCAACGACAACGGAACATTCAAGGATGTGACCCAAAGGGCTGGCGTCACCGGCAACAGCAGCATTCCGGGAGACCCGCCAGCGTGGTCCACAAGTGCGGCCTGGCTCGATGTAGATCGCGATGGCTGGTTGGACCTGTTTGTCTGCAACTATGTAAAATGGACGCCGGAAACGGACTTGTTTACAACCCTGGACGGAAAAAATAAGTCCTACGCCACTCCGGAGCAGTACCAGGGTCAAACCTGCAGGCTGTATCGAAATGTCAATGCCAACCGATTCGAAGACATTACGAAAAAAGCGGGGGTTTATAATCCTGCGGGGAAGTCGCTTGGCGTAGCCGTAGCGGACTTCAACGATGACGGCTGGCCGGATATCGTCGTCGCCAACGACACTCAGCCTAATTTCCTCTATTTGAATACTGGAGAAGGCGCGTTCACCGACATCGCGCTGAAAGCCGGGGTCGGATACGATGAATACGGACGGGCCCGCGCAGGCATGGGCATAGATGTGGCCGATCTCTGGAACGACGGAAATCTGACGATCGGCATCGGAAATTTCTCTCGCGAACCGCTGTCACTCTACACACAGATCGGCACCGAACTGTTTCAAGACCTTGCCGGACGTGCTCGTCTCACCAAGCCCTCGATCATACCCTTGACCTTCGGACTGCTTTTCGTCGATTTAAACCTCGATGGTTATCAAGATCTCATTGTTGGCAACGGTCACATTGAGCCGGAAATTAACTCGGTTCAGCAGGAAATTACTTTCGCCCAGAAACCACAGATTTTCAAAAATTTGGGTAATGGTCAATTCGCTGACGCAAGTGCGAACGCAGGCCCGACCTTTTCGGAACCCATTGTGGCCCGTGGTGTTGCCGCGGGTGATATCGACGACGATGGCGATCCCGATCTGCTCATCACCACGAACGGCGGTCCTCCGAAACTTCTGCGCAATGACCTCTCCCCTACTCACGCTCATTGGTTGAAATTTCGGTTCATCGGAAATGCTCCCAATCTCGATGCCGTCGGCGCCAAGGTGACGGTGTGGACAGGAGAATTCAAACAGAAGAAGATGATCAGGACAGGTTCTTCCTATTTGTCCCAGTCCGACTTCAGGGAGTTGATTTTTGGGTTAGGAAGCCACAAACAAGCAGATAGCCTTCAAATCCGCTGGCCAACCAGCGGTAAAGTAGACAGCTTTGGCCCTGCCCCATCAGGACAGACCTATCTTGTCCAGGAAACCCCTCCCAGGCTTGTGATAGCAGATTCCTCACGTCATTAGGAAGGATCTTCTGCAAAAATGCGATGATGAAAACAATGAGACATAAGCTCCACCTCGTCTACATTTCGGTGCTGTTTGCTATGCCGCTTATCCAGAGTTGCGATCACAGCACTTCAAAGGCTGAGAAGGCCCTTACCTCAGTCATGATGTTTCATAATCTCATGAAAGTCAGCCCTGTCTATAAAGCCGACATTCAAAAGCTAAAGAATTCAAATGGCTCTTTCATTGGCATCCCATCGTTTCGTTCAGTGAAGATATTTCTGGACA
>JAABYK010000500.1:2249-4740 GCA_011775825.1 Candidatus Zhuqueibacterota bacterium
ATTATAGAAGTGATGATTCTCGTGAACTTGTAAATGTAAACTATCACCCTTCCTAACATAAAGATGCCCATAGCTCGTTGAGTTGTGGGCATCTTTATTTATTTATGGTTTCATAAACTTTTTTCACTACTTAGAATTGTTCTCTAATTCCACTAGTTTATAATCATTCCCAAGACGCTTACCCACATCATTGAACAGCTCCCGAATATTATCATCCATTGTAAAATACAAAATTTGCCAGCCGTCTTGGGCAAGGTTGACAGCCTTTTCAACAAGCAGCTTGCGTCTTTGCCAGTCCGAATATTGAAACGCATCGTCCAGAATCAAGAACAATTTGTCCTGGCCCAGCAACATTCGACTGAAGCCCATTCTCAGTGCAAGCAGAACTTGCTCCTGAGCACCGGAGCTGAGCTCCTCAAGATGAAAGCTGTTGAACGCATCGTTGACCACGAGATTCTCGCCATCGAGGCTGAGCCCGTCATAGCGATTCGTAATCTCATACAGCGGTTCCAGAACTTTTTTCGATCTTAAACCCTGCACGATTTTCTTGTCTTCAGCCTTTCTCAAATTGTTGAGCACGTTGTAAACGGCCAGTTTACCTATGACCTCCGCCGTCTTCTGTCGGTACGATGTCAATATCGACTCGCGTTTTTTTCTCAGGTTCACAATGAGCACCTCCCAGCTTGTGGAAATATTGTCATCGGTGTGCTCACAAATGATTTGTTTTAAGCTCGTCAATTTTTGAGTTTCCTGTTCAATCTTGGACTCCATGTTGGCAAGCGTATTTTCCAGGCTTTCGAGCTTAAGTCTGCTGTACTCTACGCTTGGCTTTTTCGGCTCGTAGTCTGAAGGGTCAACCCCCAATTTCGCCAGATGCAATTCCTTTTCGCGAATCTTGTTCTCCAGTTTTTGGAATTCCTTCTCCTTTTCCTGCAAGACCTCATTCCAAAATTTTGATTCGATTTTTTCGCCATTGCCAATTTCCGAAACCAGATCCGAGATTTCCGTTTTCAATGTGTACAGACTCTTAAGTTCCTCTGACAATTGCTTCTTTAGCAGCTTCGCGCTATTGAAGTCCTCTTCCATATTGGCAAGCATTTCGGACATGCGTGGCAAGCCTGTCAATACCATGCCGAAATGAGTCCGAAATTCTTTCTTTAAATTGTCGATTTCCTGGTTCTCTTTTGCTTGACTGGCGAGGTCTCGGTACTTTTGAATCGACAACCAGCCGAATACGATCACGCCAATCAGCGACAAGGCTGCAAAGATCGGCAAATCGAAAAAAATCAAACCGGCTGCCCCAGCCACGAAGAGAATTGCCAGTATGATAAAAATCGGTTTCGGTTCCTCAACCTTCTGCTTAAGCGCTTCTTGATACAGACCGTGGGCATGCTTTAACCACTCGTAGTGCTTGCTTCTTTCTTCGGCTGCTCCTTGCTCCTCCTGTTTTTTCTTATACTCGGCAACTTTCTGCCTGTACAGATTGAGTTTCGTTTTGATGTCCTGTATTCTATCCCCCGCGACTTGGTTCTTTTTCTCTTTTAACTGCTTGATTTCCTGATCCACCATGTAAGCAAGGTGTTGTTTTGCCTTCATCTGCTGGTCGATTTGAGCTTTCACTCTCTGCCTTTCTTCAGAAAGCGCCTGCCGATGTCCGCCGGAATAGCCTTTGTCCAGTTGATCAAAGAGTCGGTTGATCTTTCGGTACTGCTCTAAGAACGAAGTCCTTGTGTTGATTTCTCCCCTTTTCGGTCCGGTGATGGTGCCGTTGTCCAGATGCGATTCTTGAATGGTTTTGGAAATTCTCTTTTCGATCTTGTCCAGGATTTCTTTACTGGAGAGAAAACGTTTCAAAATCGCTTTGTCTGCGCCGCCGACGACATTTGCTAATTCAATCTCTGCGCCCTTGACCACCAGAAGCTTGGAAAAATCGGCGGGCAGACCCGAATTGGCTTCATCCCAAAAGTCCTCAAGTTTCTTGGCAGACGACGGACTGAATTTGATCAAACCTGCCTCGGTCAGACCCTCGACCGTCACCTTTCCCCCGCCCTTTTGTGTCCGTAGCGGCCAAAGTCTCGGATTTCTAAACAAAGACCGAATGATGAACTCGACTAAATAGGTCTTGCCCCGTTCGTTTCGCCCATAAACTAAATTCAATTTCCCAAGCTGCATGGAAAATTCGTTTACGGGACCAAGCTCTTGTACATTGATTTCCTTAATGCGCACTGGCATGCCTAACTTCCGTAGATAACGTGAAGTGCTTCAAGCAGGATTTCGTCTTTTTGCGGATCTTCAGCACCTGGCGTCCATTCTAACCGATCAAGCCAGGTTGAAACTTGATTGGCGATTTCCGCCAGGTTCAAGTCATCCGATACGGCAACATTTGAGAGATCCGGTTTCCAATTTTTGTAAAATTTGAATCCCTGTAAGGACTCGTTGATAGTGTTCAGCAAGGCGGCCTTGTCCAAAGTGTAGCCACTGAATCGGATAT
>JAABYK010000500.1:4756-7880 GCA_011775825.1 Candidatus Zhuqueibacterota bacterium
GATGCGATTTGCTGCTTCACGTACGTTTTTTCATTCTTAAGCGGGAGGATGATAAACGATTCATTGAAATAAATGTAATCGGAATCGATCCCCTTAGGCGTAAGTCGTCCGGTTTTCGAATCCAGAATCAAAAATCGGCGACGACCGGTCTCGGTGATGTCCAACCCGCAGGGCGAACCGATGTAATGAATCTTGTCGCGATCAAGGCATTTATGGATATGACCCAAAATAACCTTCTCGGGTTTGTACGTCTCCATGTCTGTTCGAGTCAGGGGCATGTAAACTCCCGGTTCAAATGGGTTGGGTTCGCGCATGCCTTCGGCCCAATCGCCGTGTCCGATAAGCACCCAATCGTTTTCCGGCAGCTCTGTGCTCTTTTCAGCGATAAACTCGCCCATGCTCTTGTCGGGCTTATAAGGCAGCAAAAATAGTTTCAGGCCTTTGGACTCGAACGACCTCACGGTTGGCTCCGTAATGATTTCGACATTTTCCGCTGTCACAAACTCTTTGTTGAGCCGGACATCATGATTACCGGGAATGAGAATGAACTTGTTCTTCGAATATTTCGAGCTCTTGCAAAACGTGTCAAATTCGTCATAATTGCGACTGGATTCATCAAAAAGATCCCCGGCGACGATCAATGTAGTTATCTCCTCCTGCAACATCTGATCGAGAATGTTCTCAAGGGCATGATAACGTTCGGGGTGAAGCTTACGCGAAGTCAGATGAACGTCTGCCGTAATAGCGATTTTCAACGGGCACTCCCTTTAAACCTCGTAATCCACGACTTTCTTGTCAGTACGAACCTTGTCCAGAAAATCCGTAATCAGTTTTTTGTGTTCGGGATGCATTTGATAAGCTTGCAGGGCCTCTTTGTTCTCAAATTCCGAATATAAGACCACGTCATAAGCAGCCTGGCTGATATTGAAATTAATTCCGACCTCCGCAAATTTCAACTGAGGGATTGTCTGCTGCAACGATTCCAATTTCGTTTTTAGCTTGCGAGCATTCTGAGCTTTCGTCGCACCTGCGGCCTCATCCTTCAGCTTCCACATCACAATGTGTCTGACCATCCGCCTCAACTTCGGTTTTTCAATCTAAACAAAATATTTATATATACAAACATCTTACAACAAAACTAAATTAAATTAATGCAACAAGATGAAAATTGCAACCCCCTTTTCATCCGAGAAAAGCCAAAAGCAAAAACTTCGTCGGCTTCTGGATTCTAAATCCAGAACGAGCGAGAAAGTCGATTGAAAGGAGGTGGAACTATTACTATTGCGGGTCTGGCTTTGAGAGAGGGACACCCCTGCCGATTGCGTCGGCTGTCCCCTCAAGGGGACATTTTTCGTTTTGCTCGACAGCACGGGAGTTTAGTACTCATAGCTGTGGCAATAGTGGTAGAAGCAGAGCTTCCTGGTAGGGACATTCCCCAAGAGCAATCTTGAGAACGGAGTGAACTGATAAGTTCTGCAAACGAGACGCCTACAGTACCGGCTATCTCACCGTAACGGAGGATATTCCTCTCACTCCAGAGTTTTTCGCTTGATTTTTCAACCCTGATTACCTATAATGAGAAAATCTTTGTTAACAGCCAATTCGGGAGGTGCATAAATGGCAGTGGAAAAGCAATTATCCGTCTTTGTGCAAAATAAGGTTGGCAGTTTGGGTGAACTCTCCGAGAATCTGGCAAAAGCCAGCATCAATATAAAAGCCTTTTCCGTAGTGGACGATTTAGATTGGGGTATCGTCAGGCTCATCGTAGATGACCCTGACAAGGCCAAAGAGGTGTTGCAGAAACTGGGATTGATGTACGGAGAGGGAAATGTTTTAACCGTTGAGCTGGGAAATCGCCCGGGGGCGTTGGCCGACTTGGCCACAAAATTAGCGAAGAAGAAAATCAATATCGAACAAGCATACGCCACGGCCACCGAAAAAGGCAGCCTGGTTGTGCTCAGCACCACGGATGATAAGAAAGCACATAGCCTATTGAGTAAAACCTATGAGTGATTCTGAATCAAAGCACTCCCCCGATCCGAAAATCTTACGAGAAATCCAAAAGCGGATAGAAAAGGGTGAAAACCTTTGGCGAATCATCGATCAATACAATTTGACCACGGACGAGAAGATTGAAGTGCTGCGACTCTTCGATGACCAGAAATGGGATTGATATCTGAGACTGCCATGCCCGAAAAGAAGAAAACGTTGGTTAAGGTGCGAAATCATCACATTGATGCCTACGGTCACGTAAACAATGCTCAATATTTGACTTATTTGGAAGATGCAAGAACCGATTTTTTTGAAGAACTGGGTTACAGCCTGGCCCGTTTGGCCGACCGTCGAATTCAAGTGCATCTTACCGAAGTGACCCTGCAATACAGACGGCCGGCACAACTAATGGATATCTTGGAAATTTATGGATGGTTTATCGAAATAGACAAAAGAAAAGCCACCTGGCAGCACGAAATCTATAACAAAGAGACGGGTAAGCTGATTGTCACGGGCACCGCCACCGGCATGTTTCTCGAAAATGGCAAACTCTCCACGGTTCCATCCGATATCCGCGAAGCAATGATGACGATCTACATTCCGAATGGGAAAAAGCCCGCCTGATCCCTCTTTGGACGAAATCAGAGCTCAAACCCATAAATCTCTGCAAGAAACGATACGGTGGACTCCACAAATCAAGAATGTAAAAGCAGTTATTGTTTATATCGGAATGCTTTTTTGAAAACATTGTTGAACAAGAATTCAATAATGATGACAGCTTGCAGTCATCATAGAACAACCGGGAGAAAAACTGGCAAAAGGTCTGTGCAATCGTGCGTGCAACTTTTGGGAGGAGGAATACTCGTATGGGGAGAGTGAATGGCGTCACGGATTGAGCATCGCAACCACCGTCGGATGGATTTCCTTACCGGAGGCAATGATGCTTGTTCCGTTCACAGGATTTTGACCGTGGTAGTCGGTGATCACACCGCCGGCTCCACGTATCACTGGAAGAAGAGCCATGACATCCCAGAAATGCATAATCGGGTCTAGCATGATATCCACCTGCCCGGTGGCCAAGAGCACATATCCGTAACAATCCCCCCAACCGCGGTAGATTTTCACGGACCGG
>JAABYK010000114.1:0-3346 GCA_011775825.1 Candidatus Zhuqueibacterota bacterium
TGGCACTATCACGTGACGGGCCGAGCCATCGAGGAGGTGCTGCAAACTGCCCTGGGCGAAAACGGACGCTTTGCCGGGACAATCAGTTCGACCGGATCGGCCGGTACCATCGCATGCGGGGATTATCTCAAACACAACTTCCCTGAAAGCAAAATTGCGGCAGCCGAAGCGCTGCAATGTCCGACCTTGCTCATGAACGGGTTTGGCGGACACCGGATCGAAGGCATCGGCGACAAGCACGTGCCGTGGATTCACAACGTTCGCAACACCGATTTCGTCATCGCGGTTGATGACCAGTTTTGCATGAACGTGATTCGGCTGTTTAATGAACCGGCTGGCCAGGAATATTTGTCCGGTCTCGGACTCTCCTCGGAGATGATTCAGAGCTTACCGCTTCTCGGAATTTCCAGCATCAGCAATCTCATCGCCGCCATTAAGTTTGCAAAATATTACGAACTCAGCGATCGCGATCTGGTTTTCACAATTTTTACCGATTCCATGGAGCTGTACCAAAGTCGACTCGCGGAGCTGCGGGAAGAATTCGGAGAGTACACCCGGGACGATGCCATTCGCGATTACCACCGCTTCCTCATGGGGGTCACCACGGACCATATGTTGGAACTGTCTTACTACGACCGCAAGCGCATTCACAATCTTAAGTATTTCACCTGGATTGAGCAGCAGGGAAAAGAGCTCGATGAATTGAACGCGCAGTGGTATGAGTATCCGGACTATTGGACATCGATTCAGAATCAAATGAGCAAAATCGATGAGTTGATTCGTGAGTTTAATGAAAAGACAGGGTTAATTTAAGGAGCGCACATCTGATGAACGATCTTTTGAAAAAAGCAAAAACGCTGGAATCGGAGCTAATTGAATTCTTGAAAGACATCGTTGCTTTGCCGCACCGTAGCGGCAAAGAAGGCGAAGTGATTGCCCGCATTCAAAAAGAAATGGAAAACATTGGCTATGAGGAGATTCGAGTCGATGAATTGGGAAATCTGATGGGACGACTCGGGAACGGCTCACGTGTCCTGGTCATCGACGGGCACTGCGATGTGGTGGACATCGGCAATTTGGACAATTGGGAAGTGGACCCCACGGGCGGTGTCATCAAAGATGGTGAACTTTTTGGCCGGGGTTCCTGCGACCAAAAGGGCGGCCTGGCAAGCGCGGTTTATGCCGGGAAAATTCTCCAGGAAATCGGCGTGCCCGATGACATGACTCTTTGGGTCGTCGCCTCGGTCATGGAAGAGGATTGCGAAGGCTTGGCCTGGAAATACATCATCGAAGAGGAGGGTCTCAAGCCCCAGGCGGTGCTCATCACCGAGCCCACGAATCTCAACATCTATCGCGGTCACCGGGGACGTCTGGAAATGAAAGTTCAAACCGACGGCGTGTCCTGTCACGGTTCCGCACCCGAACGCGGCGTCAACGCCATTTACAAAATGGCGCCGATCATCAAAGACATTGAGGCGCTCCACATTCGTTTGAAGGACGATGTGTTTTTGGGGAAGGGCAGCGTCACAGTAACGGACGTGCGATCAACGGCACTGTCGTTATGCGCTGTGGCCGATTCGTGCACCATTCATCTCGATCGCCGCTTAACTGCGGGCGAAACCATCGAGACAAGTTTGGAGGAAATTCGCAACCTACCTTCATTCAAAGAAGCGGACGCCAGGGTCTGGGTTCCGGAATACACCGTGCCAAGTTACACCGGCAAAGAATACGGCATGCAATCCTACTTCCCGACCTGGGTTTTGGAAGAATCGCATCCGGCTTTGCAAACGGCGGTCAAAAGCTATCAAAATTTATTCGAATCTGCCCCGAAGGTGGACAAGTGGACGTTTTCTACTAATGGCGTGGGCATTATGGGATTGTACGGTATCCCAACCCTGGGTTTTGGTCCCGGAAACGAAATCTATGCTCATGCGCCCAATGAACGCATTCCCATCGAACATCTTCACAAAGCCGTGGCATTTTACGTGGAGTTTGTTCGGAATTTTTAGCGTCATTGCCAATAAAAGCTTGCAGTCCAGCTTATATTTTTGTAATTTATTCATATTATGAATGAATATCATTCACAATATGTATGGAAATACATCCCGCGCTTACTCACTCCGATTTTCCAATCAGCAATACGCGATCATCCGATCGTCGTTGTGACCGGCGCAAGGCAGGTTGGAAAAAGTACGTTGTTAGAACATGCTTACCCCACTTGTGACTGGCCCACATTGACTATGGATGACCTGGATGTTCTAAATGAAGCGAAGAGGGATCCTGCGTCACTTTTGTTTGGTAAATCTCAAATAATTATTGACGAAATCCAAAAGGCACCGCAGCTTTTGTCCGAAATCAAACGCCTGGTGGACAAAAATCATCGAAATATTCGGCTTGTTTTATCGGGTTCAGCCAATCTTCTCTTGATGGAGCAAGTGAGTGAAACTCTGGCGGGGCGAGCCGTGTTTCTAACACTCGATTCCATGACAATTCGGGAAAGTCGTAGTCTACCGCAGTCTAAAATTCTCGAAAACCTGTTCCAAGGACGTTGGCCGGAAGAAAGGCCGTCGAAAGTTGAATCCCCCTCTCTTGCGTCTTTGCTTGTACGAGGACTCATTCCGCCGGTTCTTTTTTTGCAAGAACAAACATCTGTCACACAATGGTGGGAAGGCTACGTGTCGACATTTTTAGAGCGGGATCTACGCTCTGTTTCACGTATTGATTCACTGCCCGATTTTCGAAGGTGTATGACGGCGCTGGCCATACGCTCAGGACAAATGCTTAACCAAACGGAAATCGCGCGAGACATCGGCGTTCCTCAACCGACCCTACATCGGTACATAAATCTCGTGGACGTCATGTGTCTGCTTCACCGCGTGCCGGTTTATACCGTCAATCCAACAAAACGGCTGATGAAAACTCCAAAGATCTATTGGTTCGATACCGGTCTGGCAGCTTACCTTTCAGGATATTATGATGAAGCATCTTTGACCAAAGCAAGCGAGTGGGGCAGTTTTTTCGAAGGTCTGGTATTTCAACATTTGCGTGTATGGAGCAGCCTACAAATTCCAAAGGCTCGCCTTTATTATTGGCGTACGACCACGGGAAAGGAAGTAGATTTTGTAATAGAATACGGTCGAAGTTTAATTGCCATCGAAGTCAAGACGAACGAAAACGCACGCTACAAGGATTTGGAGAATCTCCGAATGTTTCTTCGGGACTATCCGAAACAGACGGTTGCCGGTGTGTTAATCTACACGGGTTCGGAAATCAAGCAGATGGATGAAAAAATTGTTGCCATACCCTGGCATCAAATCTTATAATTTGGAAAAGCAAAAAATCTGAG
>JAABYK010000114.1:3450-3871 GCA_011775825.1 Candidatus Zhuqueibacterota bacterium
GACAAGACCATTTTTCTGCTGTTTTTTGATAAATCCACTCGCACCCGAAATTCCTTTGAAGCGGGCATTACGCAACTTGGCGGCCACGCCCATTTTATCGAAGCCTCGACCTCACAAATTGCTCATGGGGAAAGCCCAAAAGACACCGGCATCATTCTCTCATCTTACGGACATGGAATCGCCGTACGTCATGATCTGGTGCCGGGCGAAGGCAACGCTTACATGCGCGAGATTGCCAAATGGGCCGAGAAGCCGGTCATCAACATGCAGTGCGATGTCGACCACCCCTGTCAGACGCTCGCTGATTTGATGACCATCCGCGAAGTCTTTGGAGAGGATTTAAGAGGCCGGAAAATCGCCGTCACCTGGGCCTATGCCCCCTCTTACGCCAAGCCCATGTCGGTGCCCCAGGGTTTGATTA
>JAABYK010000612.1 GCA_011775825.1 Candidatus Zhuqueibacterota bacterium
TGTCCATTACGTGAAACTAGACCAACGATTCCAAATTAATATTGCAATTAGTTGATATGTTTTGTATATTGGATTCCAAACTCTTTTATGTAACAAAAGAGGGAGGAATTCAAATGCCATTTGTCAGTCAACGTCCCAAGCTCAGGCTTTCGGCTTCCGAGATTGAGACGCTTACTCGGATCCAGCGTTCTCGTACCGAGAGCGTGTCGCGCATTGAACGGGCAACTATCCTTTTGAGTTATCATCAAGGCCAAACCGTTTCAGCGATTGCCAAGAAATTACGGACAAACCGGCCCAAAGTTGAACGTACCATCGACCGGGCTCTGCAGATGGGTGCCATTCCGTCGCTCGATGATCTTCCTCGGTCAGGCAAGCCAGCCACGATTTCGGCAGATGCCCGGGCCTGGGTTTTGTCGCTCGCCTGTCAGAAACCGAAGGAACTTGGTTACGCTGCTGAGACGTGGACCACAGCTAACCTGGCTAAACACATACGTAAGCACTGCCACCAAGCGGGCCACCCATCGTTGTCAAAAATTTCCAAAGGCACCGTCTCAAAGATCTTATCGAAAGCCGAGATACGTCCTCACAAAATTCGCTATTATGTGGAGCGACGTGACCCGGAATTCGATGTTAAAATGATACAAGTACTCCATGTTTATAAAGAAGTTGAGTTGCTGAAAACCAGTCAAGAGCAAAACATTGTCATTCTCGCCTATGATGAAAAACCAGGAATCCAGGCCATCGACAATGTCTCACCAGACTTGCTGCCGGTCCCCGGAAAGCATCCGGCCATTACCAGAGATTACGAATATCGACGTCTTGGCACGGTTTCGTTATTAGCCTCTATGGATTTGATTACCGGATATATTCATGGACATGTTGAAGACCGGCATCGAAGCAAGGAATTCATTGAGCATCTCAAATCCCTTGACGCCCATTATCCCAAGAATGTGAAAATCAAGATTATCCTGGATAATCATTCCGCCCATGTGTCAAAAGAGACCAAAGAGTATCTCAAGACCGTCCCCAATCGCTTTGAATTTATCTTTACACCCACGCATGGGTCGTGGCTTAACATCATAGAGACCTTGTTCAGCAAAATGACCCGCTCATTCTTGCGCGGTATCCGGGTTGAATCCGTCAAAGAACTCAAAGAACGCATACACCTCTATCTTCAAGAAGTTAATGAGACGCCCGTGGTTTTCAAATGGAAGTACAAACTTGATGATATCTCTATAGTGGCGAATGCCGCATAAGTGTTTGCTATGTTAATTAGGAATCGAACGTCTAGTGAGATTAAGCTTTGAGCTTTGCTGCACCATTCCGAG
>JAABYK010000001.1:0-1013 GCA_011775825.1 Candidatus Zhuqueibacterota bacterium
GTACCGGAGGAAAAAAATTTCGAACGGCTTCAATACCATTATCTTTTAGGCCATCTATTAGAGTGGAAGCATCAACACCAAATTCTTTGGAGTCGATCTCGATTGGGAATATCCAATAATTCCTTTCGCACTCTTTATCGATGTTTTGAAATTTAACTCCTTCAATCGTTGCAAGCTCGTTACGATAGACTTCAGCAAGTTTTTTTCGATAAGCAATTTGTGTTTCCAAATGTTGAAGGGACCACAGAGCAAATACGGCACTGAGTTCATCCAATTTGCCATTGAAACCAGTATAAAGACAATCCGTCCTGTCGGATGAATAACCGTNNTCTTTGTTATTTGTTGTAATAATTCCGCCTTCGCCCGCGGTGACAATTTTTGTGCCGCTGAAGCTGAAAACCTCAGCATCACCGAAAGCACCAAGAAACACACCATGCCATTTTGAACCTAAGGCGGTTGCTGAATCGAAAAAAAGTTTGATACCGTGATTCCTGGCAATGTTCTCGAGTTCGGTTATAGCACATGGCACACCGAAATTATTTGCTGCCAGAATTGCAGATGTGTTATTAGTTATTCTATCAACTGTATCCTTAATTGAGATATTATAGGTTTTTCTGTCGACATCTACAAATACAGGCTTCAACCCGGCGTGAATAATAGCATGAACGGTAGATGGGAATGCAAAGCTCGGGACGACAACTTCGGACCCCCTGGGTAATGTTGACAAAACAATTTGAAGCCCGGTTGTGGCATTGGGAACGGTAAACGCAAAACGAACTTTAAGGAGACCTCGGATCCGTTTTTCCAGGTGGTCGTTGAATTGACCGAAATTTGACAAAAGCCCCGATTCAAAAACCTGGTTAAGCTGTTCCTTAAGGTGGCTTACGTCAGAAGGGGTAAAAGGATGACAGAGCCGGATTTTTCCGTTCTGTCCCCATGAATTTGCGAGGTCTGCACTATCCATGATGCAGTGCACGTGAGATGTTCAACGAAGACAGACTCATGTAGATTAA
>JAABYK010000001.1:1043-2051 GCA_011775825.1 Candidatus Zhuqueibacterota bacterium
TTTTTCAATAATGTATTTACACAAGTTCATTAAGTTTTGCGGAAGAAAGAGATGGCAGAACCTAAGGAAAAGCTTCAGGGCAAGCAATTAGAAGAGATCCTAAAAGAAGGGAAAACCTACGACATGCTCGTCGATCATTTTAATATCATCGGCGAGAAGANNCATCGGCGAGAAGATTGCATCTTCGTCCAGAGTTGAACAAATCTTGAAGCAAATCGCCAAAAGCGCCTGTCAGGTCCTTCGAGCTAACCCCGTCCTTCTTTTTCAATATGACACGAACAAGGATCAGCTTGTACCGCCTCCAATTTATAGCGGAACGCTATTTGAGGAGGCCGGATACGCTAAGACTTTCGTTTTTAGCGGGGATACATTTGCCGAAATGGTGATTGCAAATCGTGAGTCTTTGTATTTTGAACAACAAGACGAGATCGACAACCACCCTTTCATGCATGGGGGACACGAAGAGGACCTTGAAGGCAGACCCAAAACGAGATTTCATAAACGAGAGCATATAAAATCCCTGGCTGCTTTGGTTCTGGAAGCTGAAGATGAGACCGTTGGGTTGATGTTTGTAAACTACCGTTCGCACCAGAGCTTCTCTGAGCCTGTTAAGAAGCTCATGAAAACATTTGCTTCTTATGCGGCCATTGCCATAAAAAACTCGAGACTGATTGAAAAACTTCGCAGGAACGAAGCCTTCCAAAGACACATCGTTGAAAGGATACCGGACCCTGTGCTCGTAACGAGAAATAAGAAAGTGAATGATAAGTTGGTGTGGCGTATCGATGTCGCCAACCGGGCGGCCCACGAACTCTTCGGGTATGACTTTCACTCACGAGAATTCGAAGGCAAGGATGCTCGCATATGGCTCGGCGACGAACTGGAAAGACTGACTTCGGCCTTGCAAGAAGGAAACGGAGAAGTCTCAGACTTCGAGATAAACCTGCCACACAAGGATGACCATCGCATTCCTGTTCTCATATCTACTTCAGTTTTGGAGACAGACGA
>JAABYK010000504.1 GCA_011775825.1 Candidatus Zhuqueibacterota bacterium
CACGGCAGCAACGTGCACAGCGTCCGCATGGTGGTGGTCTTGCCCGCGCCATCCGGTCCGATCAGTCCGAAGAGTTCGCCCGAGTCAATTTTCAGCGACACGTTTTCGACCGCTTTAATGGGGCCGTAAGTTTTGCTAAAATTATTTATTTCGATGCTGCCTGGCATTTGTAATTGTACTGCAAACGTCTCGTTTGCAGTCTATCCGCCCAAGTTAAAATTTCCGCTCATACAAAAATAAAGAGTGGATGAAAACTCAAAATTTGGATTTCTCTCATTCGTAGGAATCTTCTTTAAATGGACGCAGAGTACTATTTGTTAAAAAGATTCTTACAAGAATGACATCAAGGGGCGCTGAGTAAAGACATTTGGCTAGCTCGTGCCCAAACTCCGGTTTGGGCACGCACTTGCCTGGAAGCTCTGCTACTTTATCGTTTGGCCACAATCCCTCTTTACAATCTCCAGATGGTTACAATCTCGATTGAATATTCAGTCAATTTGTATTCTCAATTCTCGTGTCCAGATTTAACGCGATTTGTAACTCGTGCCCAAACTCCGGCTTGGGCACGTACTTGCCCCGAAGCTCTGCTTCTTTTCGTTTGGCCACATTCCTCTTGCCAGTCTAGAAATGGCAACAAATCTCGTTTGTGATTCGCTCAATTCGTATTCTCAATCACCGTTTCCAAATTCAACGCGATTTCCACCGGCATGCCATGCTTCAAGACCCGGTCCCGATTCTCGGTTTCGACTTTAACGGCGTAAACCAGCGACGTTCGGCTTTCTTCCGTGAGAATGTTCTTTGGCGTGAACTCCGCTTTGGAGCTGATCCAACTGACTCGGCCCGTGGTGGTGCGATCCGTGCCGTCGATGCGAATTTCGGCGGGTTGCGCGATTTTAATTTTGGGGAGAATCAATTCGGACACGTAGACTTTCGTCCACATCTGATCCAGGTCGATAAGTTCCACCACCGCTCCACCGGTGGGCACCATTTCGCCCTTTTCAAAATATTGGGTCGTCACCGTGCCGGAGAACGGAGCAACGATGGTGGCATCTTCGATGCGTGTTTGCAAAAGCTTGCGTTGCGCCTCAAGACTTTTTTGCTTGCTTTTGACGACTCTTAAATTCTGCTGCGCGATTTCCGACTGCGTTTTAGCTGCATTGTACGCGTTCTTCAAATCATCCAACGTCTGTTTCGAAGCCGAATTCTTTTCATAGAGTTCCTGGAAGCGTTTGTACTTGGTTTCGATGTGTTCGAAATCGAGCTTCGCCTTTTCATACGCGTTCTGGTTGATGTTTTCCTGTACCGCCAATTCTTCGAGGCCCGCTTCCACTTGCTGCAATTGATAGGAAAGCTTCTCCGTATCGACCACGGCAATCACCTGACCCATTGTCACCTCGTCGCCCTCATCCACGTAGATTTCCAGAAGCCGACCGCCGGTTTCAGCGGGCACGTTCACTGCGGTGCCTTCAATGATTCCGCTGGCGATAAATTGATCGTCATCCTCATTGCTACAACCCATGAAGAATGTGATGACACACACTTGAATCAGAATAATCGTGCGCATGAGCCCTCCTTCTACTCGACGCCTTCCGCGATGGTACCGGTGGCTTTTCTCAGGTTTGCTAAATTTAAATAGTAACGGACCAAAGCCTGCTCCTTCTGAAGCTCCGCTTGAGTTAGATCTGCTTCGGCCGTGATCAGGTCATTGGTCGATGCGACCCCATTTTGATGCTGAACCGAAACGATTCGAAACCGTTCCGACTGTTGATCGCGTAGCTCCATCGCCAATTGCCACTCCCGGATGCTGTGATTGAGTTCTTCAACGCTCTGTTCCACTTCATAATCGATCGTTCGCAACTGTTCTCGTTCTTCGAGTTCGAGTCGATTGTACACAACTTCAAATTCCTCGACTTTCGTCTCATCGCCACGCCATCGCCACAGGTTCCACTGCAGATTCACCCCCGCGGAAATATAATCCATCCACTCATTCGCAACCGGATCCAAACCGGGTTTCGCATAATGAAAATTTGCCTGTCCGAAAATAGTCGGAAAAAACGTAGACCGCGCCAGTTTTTGCTGAATCAACGCGCCATCCTGGGCAATTCGGATGCTTTCAAGTTCAGGACGGTTTTCAACGGCTCTTTGTTCAAGTTGTTCGAGATTGACGAGCTCGGCGACCGGTTCATCAAGG
>JAABYK010000605.1:0-3141 GCA_011775825.1 Candidatus Zhuqueibacterota bacterium
AGAAAACCCACTTCCCTGCTCTTCTGCGTATTTTATGATGTTGCAGATTCGAGCGTGCGCATACTGAACGTAAAAAACCGGGTTCTCATCCGTGGTGTTTTTGGCCAAATCCAAATCAAAATCAAGTGGGCTCTGGCTTCTGCGTTCTAAAAAGAAGAAACGCGCCACATCGACTCCGACTTCATCAAGCAGTTCCTTCATCTCAATGATTTTCCCCGCCCTTTTCGACATTTTCACAAGTTCACCCTGCTGAAGCAGATTCACCTGCTGGATAATATTGACCTCAAAACTGCCCTCAGGATACCCTAACGCCAAAAGCGCCGCCTTCATGCGATCGATATAGCCGTGGTGGTCCGGTCCCCACAAATCGTAGAGTTTTTCAAAACCTCGTTCGTATTTATCCATGTGGTACGCGATGTCCACGAGAAAATAGGTGAGGTCCCCTTCCTTGGTAACCAGAACCCGATCTTTCTCGTCCCCGAATTGGCTCGACTTGAACCATTTGGCGCCGTCTCGTTCATACAACAAACCTTTTTCCGCCAGTCGGTCCAGGACTTTTCGATCTGCATTTTGAGCACGCAGGTTGCTTTCATGAAACCAGTTGTCAAACTCTACACGAAATTCTGTAAGAGCCTCTTTCTGGCTTGCAATGATTCTCTCAAGGGCTAATTTGGTAAGTCGTTTCCATCTTTCTTCCTTGTCCAGTGTGGCAAGTTTATCGCCGTACTCATCAACAAGTTCTCTGGCCATGTCTTTGATGTAGTCGCCCTGGTACCCCTCTTCGGGAAAAGGTTCATCTTTTCCGAGCAGTCCCATATAGCGAGAACTCACCGACATGCCCAGCAGTCGAACCTGGCGACCGGCATCATTCACATAATACTCGGTTCGCATATCGAAACCAACCGCAGTGAACAGCCGGGCCAACACATCGCCCACGGTCGCAGCTCTTGCGCTCACGATGTTTAGCGGCCCGGTTGGATTAGCACTCACAAACTCCAACTGCACCTTTTGATGGTTGCCCCATTCGCTTTTGCCAAAGTCCTTTCCAGATTCAAGAATTGAACGCAAAGCATTCCGAAAGTACTCCGTGCTCAGATGAAAATTAATGAAGCCGGCGCCGGCTATCTCAGTTTTTGCAACCGCATCCGTATCCAGTTCGAGATGTTCCAGCAGCGCAGTGGCAATTGACCTTGGATTTTTGCGCAATTCAGACGCCAACTGCATGGCAACATTGGTGGACAAATCGCCATGTTCAGGATTCTTGGGTCTCTCCAACAGAATTTCCACATGATTGGATGGAAAGACACCACTCTCCTTAAAAGCATCTAATATTTTTTCTTTGAGATACTCTCGGATATCCAAATTACTCATCCCTTATCTCTTCAAATTCTGCGTCTCCCCAAAGCCGCTCCAGTGAATAAAATTCTCTTTTATCCGGCTGAAAAACATGCACCACCACATCTACATAATCAACCAAAACCCATTCCTGTCTGGCATACCCTTCAATATGCAGGGGACGTATTTTTTCGCTCTTAAGTTTGTCAACGATATGGTCGGCGATGGCTTTTACATGGGTGTCGGTAGCACCGGTGCAAAGAACAAAATAATCGGTCATGGACGTGAGAGGACGCAGATTTAGCAAACGTACATCTTCTGCTTTCTTCTCCAACGAGAGATCGGCAATCCTTTTCGCTAAGTCTTTAGAAATCAAAAACTCTTAGTTGCCTCCCCTTACACAATCGGTATCTAAAGATCTTGCTGCTTAAACCATTCGACCGTCCCGCGCAACCCTTCTTCAAGTGGTACTCGTGGCTCCCACCCTAAAATTTTCTTGGCTGCTGCAATATCTGGCTGCCGAACTTTAGGATCATCAACGGGCAGTGGATAATAGATGATCTCGCTTTTGCTGCCAGTTACTTGGATGATGGTTTCTGCTAACTCTTTAATGGTCATTTCGTACGGGTTACCAACGTTCATAGGTTCGTGGTAATCCGAGACCAACAACCTGTAAATACCGTCGATCAAATCCTTAACGTAGCAAAAGCTGCGCGTTTGAGAACCATCCCCGAAAACCGTCAACGGTTGGTTCTTCAACGCTTGTGGTATAAATGCCGGAATGGCTCTTCCGTCCTTTGGTCGCATCCTTGGGCCGTATGTATTGAATATGCGTACAATTTTTGTATCCAAAGCATGATACCTGTGATACGCCATCGTGATGGCTTCAGCAAATCGTTTGGCTTCGTCGTAAACGCCCCGGGGCCCTACGGGATTCACGTGTCCCCAATAGTCCTCTTTTTGAGGATGTACTTTAGGGTCACCGTAAACTTCTGAAGTCGATGCCAGGAGGAACGTTGCTTTCTTCTCCAGCGCCAATCCCAAGGCTTTGTGCGTTCCTAAGGCGCCCACCTTTAATGTTTGAATGGGAAGTTCCAAATAGTCCTTCGGGCTGGCAGGAGACGCGAAATGCAAAACGTAATCAATACTACCGGCGCAATAAATGTACTCTGTAACATTGTGCTTGATGAAATTGAACTCTTCACATTGTAAATGCTCAATGTTGGCAACGGTTCCCGTTAGCAGATTGTCCATGGCGATAACCTGATGTCCCTTCTTAAGCAGGTACTCACAAATGTGAGATCCGAGGAAACCTGCGCCGCCCGTAACTAACGTCCTTGGCATGGTGTTAACTCCTTCTGGTTTCTCCGATGATGACCGTGTTGTCAGCGAATTCCCGAAGCCGCCAACTTAATTGTAGGAATGAATCAAGGAACTTCAAACGAACCGAAGTCATCGGTCTCGAGTCGTCACGAAGTTTACCAACTCTATCAATGACGTCTTGTATGGCGTCTCCGGATAGCGGTCCAATGTTCGCAGTGCTTTCTCGCCATATTCATTTGCCTTGGCGCTGGCGTATTTTATCCCTCCCTGTGCCTCAACAAAAGCGACAATTTCTTTGAGCTCCTGCTTGTCGGCTTTGCTCTTGATCATTCGAATGACTCGTCGGGCATCGCGTTTATCAGCTTGTTTCAAAGCGTAGATGAGAGGCAAGGTAATTTTGTTTTCGCGGATGTCGTTTCCCAACGGCTTTCCGGTTTTTTTCTCAGCCCCTAAAATATCCAAAAGATCATCACGGATTTGAAA
>JAABYK010000605.1:3228-3810 GCA_011775825.1 Candidatus Zhuqueibacterota bacterium
GAAGCCGTCTTGTCAGCAATTAATTTAAAGTAAATCTCCTCTTCCATCCAATAGTCTTTGCTGCGTTCGACCCCCAGTAATTCTCCCTGCGACATGCGTTCGGCGGTTTCCGAAATGATCTCGTAAGCTCTCATGCTCTTCAGGCTTAACATCGCAAGCAGCGCTTTGGAAAACAGGTAGTCCCCCATCAACACGGATACTTTGTTTTTCCAAATGGAATTAACCGATGGCATGCCTCGTCTCTGGTGGGAGCCGTCGATGACGTCATCATGCACCAGGGTTGCCGTGTGCAGCAGCTCCATGATCGCAGCAGCTTTCAAGTTTTTTTGATCGAGGGCTACTCCATTATGGAGTCGGCTTGTGAGAATCACCAAAATCGGGCGCAGCCGCTTGCCTTTATTTGCAACGATATATTGAATCACCTTGTCGATGAGAAAAACATTGGATTTTAATAAATCTCTAAACTCCTTTTCATATGCAGAGAGATCTTGCTTTATTGGTAGACAAATCTCCTTAAGTGACACCTTCGGCCTTTGGAATTGGTTCAATAAGTTTAAGTTTGTTTACAAGAATCTGCTCAAT
>JAABYK010000605.1:3851-10800 GCA_011775825.1 Candidatus Zhuqueibacterota bacterium
CGGGACCAATTGTGTTTAGATAAGGGCTGAACGAAAACTCGTTAGTGCACGTCATTCCGGCATTGTTTTGTGCCGCAATCTCCACGAATTAGGAAGGAAATTCCCGAACAAAAGATCTCGGGAATGACAGCAACAGCCCGTTTTCGTTCAGCCCACTTATTTATAGCATCGGCAACGATAGGACCGTCTTTGGGTGTGAGGGCCCTCTTCTTCGTTTGTTATCGGGAGTGCAATTGTAAAGGTTGTTCCTTTGTGCGGTTTGCTCCTAACGGCGATGGACCCGCTTTCTCTTTCAATAATCATCTTTGAGATATACAACCCCAATCCCGTTTTGCCTCGGCTTCTTTGGTCGTAAAGAAAGGCCCGAAAATTTGTTAAAGATGCTTTTCGGCAATTCCAACTCTGGTATCGGTTATGTCGAGCTTGATCAGATCAGCGTCCCTTTGTACATTTACAGGTAATCTCCCACCTTCGGGCATCGCTTGAATCGAATTGATGGTCAGATTCAACAGCACTTGCTTCAGTGAATCTGTATTAAAAGGCACAGATGTGTCTTCCTTGGCTCATGGTGTTAACCTTGTCCCTGCAAAAGGAGCGGCCGGAATCTCCTGGTCTTAGGCATGGAGATTCCCGATTAAATCACTCTGGAATGGCAGCTTCAGGCCGTTTTCGATCAAACCGTGAGCAAATTACGTTTAGTAAGTCAGAAACTTTTACCAAAAAAAGCCGGCGCAACTTCTGCACCGGCCTTTCAAGGAAAGGTAAGAGGAGAAGGGAATATCTAAAAATCGTCCTCGCCGAAATCGCCGCCTTCATCGCCGCCATTACGGTCACGGTTGCGCTCCTGGCGGTAATTGTTGATGTTATAGCGCAGGTTGAGGACCACAATAGGCGATTCGCGATCATGAAAATCGTAACTGTAGAAATCAGCACCTTGCGATGTACGTTCCCATTTGGCTGTATTCAACACATCACGAATCTGAACGGTGGCGGAAAAACGCTTTTCAAAGAAATCCTGCCGCACCGCGAGATCGGTTGAGAAATAACCTTCGGAGCTGCCCTGCGACGACACGCGGCCGCTGTTATAACGCGCATTGATTTGCAGTTGCGTCGACTTCCCGAGTTTAAACTGGTTATTGAAGCGAGTCGACCAGCTAAAACTTTCACGCTCAAAAGACTCTTCATAAAGCACGCCTTCAATCCGGTAATTATAAAGATTGCCCATAAGATTGATATTCCAGTTTTTAACTAAATCAAGATTGAGCATCAACTCTGAGCCGAGAGCGTAATCGGTACCGACATTATCCACGGTGTGGAGGGTCACGTTGTCGGCGTAAGCCGAGCGGATGCGTTCGATCTTGTCATGATTCACGCGATAATAAACTTCGGTGGAAAAAACATTCTTGCCGAAAAAAGTCTGGAATCCGGCTTCGTAGGAATCGATATACTCGGGCTTGATGTTCGGGTTGCCCATCCTGACGTTGTAGGCATCCATCCAGGTTTCGAACGGTTCCAGATAATAGCCGCGCGGTCGGTCGATACGCCGTGTGTAGCTGGCCATAAGCTGCTTTTCTTCAGAAAGTTGAAATGACGTATGGACCGATGGAAAGAAGTCCCAGCGATTGACGGTAAACTCTTCGGAAGTCCGCGCCAGCCCAACTTTGCGATTGGTGTATTCGACGCGCATGCCGCTCTGTACACCGAGATTTTTCCATTTACCGGCGAACATGGAATAAAAGGCCTGTTCATCTTCCTGGTATTTTGTGGTGTTGCTGAATTGGTCGAGGGTTTCGAATTCACCGGTGGTGGTGTTGTAATCAGCCAGCCCCGTTTCTTCGGTGGAACGGTCGAACTCGCTTTCGTATCCTGCCTCAAACCTGCTGTCTTCCTTTAACGGCAGAACGTACTCAATTTCAATTTCCAGCTCTTCGGATGGCCCGGCTTCGAGCGAACGCCGGCCTTCGGTGATTGCGTTGGTTTCATAATCGAGCAGGCGATTGATGGTTATTTCGTCACCGTCACGCTTGCTTACAGAAACCTGACCGATCAGTTCGTGGCCTTCCTTTGCAAATTTGCGCGTGAAATTTGTATTGAATGCATAATAGTAACCACCGCGTGAGCGATCGTTATTACTGTTGTACAGCACACGCGAGGCGCGTTCCGAAGACCATTCCTGGTAATCCAGGCTGGATATTCTTTTGCTGTCTCTATCACCGTAACGCGCATTAAACGCGATTATGTTCTTCGGGTTGAAGCGGTATTCAAACGCGCCGCGCAGGCCGTAGGAATTTCTGCCGCGGCGGGAATTGCCGTCGGAAAGTACAAACGAGGAGACACCGTCGGTTGTGGTATGATTTTCTTCTTCATTAAAACCATCCGTGAAGCGGTTCCTGTAGTCGACCCCGAAGGTAACGGTGTATTTTTCGGTTTTATTCTCAAACAAAATGTCACCACCGTAACGGTCGTCGATACCACCATTGAGATTAATCAATCCTGCCCTTCCGGTGTTCATATTTTTCTTCATTATGATGTTGATGATGCCGCTGGTGCCTTCGGGATCGTACTTTGCCGAGGGATTTGTGATGATTTCGATATCCTTAATAGAGCTGGCAGGAATTTGCTCCAGCGCATCACTGGCCTCCAGAATTGTGGGGCGGCCATCGATCAAAACGGCAAAGTTGCTGCTGCCGCGCAGACTGACATTGCCTTCGATGTCCACTGTGATGGAAGGCACATTTTCCAGCACATCCGAAGCTGTGCCCGAAATAGCGGTTTGCATTTGACTGACGCTGATCACCTTTTTGTCAATCGCATAGCTCACCGCTGCCCGCTCCTCTTCCACCGTAACGCTTTCCATGTCGAGAATGGAGGGCGTCAGTAAAACCTTGCTGATATCCACGGTTTCTCCGGCAGACACGNNGCCTGATATTCTCAAGCGTAAAAACGCCTTCTACATTTGTAATTGTGCCGGTCACCTGCTCACCATTGCCCTGGTCGAAAATAATGATGTTGGCATATTCGATGGGCTGATCGTATTTTTCGTCAAAAACTTTGCCTGTAATTTCTCCGCGTTCCTGCGAAAATAGCGGGTTCAAACTGAAAAACAAAAATACAACCGGTAGAAATCTATACATGTTCATCAAACGACCTTTCAACATTTTTTGAATTTATTCAGACGTAATATAACAGGGAAATCTATGCGGAATTTGTAGAAAGGTACTAACGAGGTACAATGCCGGAATGACCTGCACTAACGAGTTTTCACTCAGACACCAGTTAGAGTCAAAATCATTACGTTACATTTTCTTACTTCATCATTAAAACTTTTTGACCGGTCGGATCAAGTGTGAGCGTTTTGGGTCAAAGTCCATGCGAGTGTCTTTACACTTTTCGCAAGCAATTCATAACCAAGATCCGGAGAAAGAGAGTGGCTTGAAGAATGGCCGAGATGCAATACACTGGCGGGCACAGACTTCACATATTCTCTAAAGCTGCCTAAATTTGACTCAGGAAACTCCAAGGTGACAACGTGTTCGCGACCGAAGAATTTCTCTGCGGCATGTTGCAGAGACTTGGTGGCTTCACGATTTGATAATAAGATAGGGGACTCATTTTTTATATCAAGTTGAAATTCCGCATGATACGTAATGCTTTTCACAACATCTCTGATTACATTGCGGACACGTTCCAATTCCGAGTCGTCGTGTGTGCTAAACGAACCTTCCAACGTGACCTTGCCCTGCGTCGAACGCCTATCATCTTCACTGTGAATGGATGAAATGGCGATCACCACTGGTTTTAGTGGATCCGTTCTTCGGTTGATGGCTTGCTTCAATGTTAGCACCACATCTGCAGCAATCTGAATGTTGTTGACGAGTGTTCGCTGCGCGGGAATCCGACCATTGCCGCCAAATATGCTTAAGGAAAAGCGTTTGCTCGATGGAAAAAGAGAGCCAAAATTGATACCAACTTTTTGTTCAGAAACGAGTGAAGTCGAAGCCACTCCGTAGAGAACGGACACGTCTTCTAGAAGGCCTTTTTTTATGAGTAGCCGAGCGTTGTCGAAAGCCTCATGATCCCGGCTCTGAAAGATAAGTCTAACGCCATCCTTGATTTCATCGCGAAAACCCCACAAAACTTTTGCCACTGCCAAACCCACCACAGCCTGTGGCACCTTCAGTCCGGAGACATTTAGTGGCGTATTGTTTTCGACCCTCAATGAGGTCATTTCCGGACCGGACATTCGGCCCATCACATCCACAGAAATGCCAGCGTCTCCGAATCTTGTAGGTTGTAGCTCAAAGGCACGCAGCTTCTCGTCGATGTAGTCCAACATTCCGGAGGGCTGCATTGACTCTGGCAGCGTTGAAAATTCTTCGCTCAACGATCTTAGCTGAGAATTGACCTGGTTGAACGTATTTGGGGGGAAGCTCATGATTCTTGAAAGAGGTGCGAAACTTCTTTTAACACTTTTGGAATGTACTCATTCATTTGGCCTTCGATAACGACGCCAGCAGCATAGGGATGGCCGCCTCCGCCAAACTTTTGGGCAATGTCATTTACCACGTAGTTTCCTCGGGATCGGAGGCTGACCTTGGTCTTGTTCTCGCCGATTTCCACAAAGATAACGCTGACTTCAACGCCATCAATCACACGCGGGTAGTCTGCAAAGCCTTCGGTATCATTGGTTTTAGCGCCAAGACTATTCAGAAGCTCTTTTGAAACTTGTACCAGAGCAACCTTACCATTTTCCTCAATTCGCAAATTACTCAGCACATGACCAAACAATTTGACTTTGCTCAGCGGCTGACGCTCATAGACCTTTTGATAAAGTCTCTGCGGCTTCACACCACATTCGACCAGTTCTCCGGAGATTTTGAATGCCTGTGCGTTGGTATTCGAAAATCTAAACGAACCTGTGTCGGTCATGATGCATGTGTAAAGAGCTTGAGCTATTTCTTTGGTAATCGGTAGATTGCAAAATTTTATCAAGTTGTAAACAATTTCCCCTGTCGAACAGGCCTCTACGTCGACCAATTTCAAGTCGCCAAATTTTTCCTGCAGGGGATGATGATCGATGCAGATCTTGGTGATTTGCAAATCTTTGATCTCCCGTCCAAGTTCTCGCAATCGGTGCCAGTCACTGATATCCAGAATAAGAATAGCATCAGCAGTTCGCAGAATCTCGCGGTGATGTTTTGGATCGTACACCACCATTTGTTTGTCGGGATCCAGGAAGCGGTAATTAGGCGGCACAGGACTGCTGTTGTAAATAAACACATCTTTGTCGATATCGGTCAAGAGCGCCGAAATCGCGGCTTCTGCTCCTAATCCATCGCCATCCGGATTCACGTGCGTCGTTAAGACAAATCGTTGCCCTCGATTTATGCAATTCCTGACTTTTTCCAAAGATGTCCTATCTATCATGCACTTCCGATCCTTTCTCTCAGGGCGTCACCAGCGTTTTTCCGAATCCGATATTGCCTATCGTATCGACGGCCTTTATTACAATTGTATTGGAACCCTGAACCAGAGCATCCGTGGTGATTTCAAAGGTTTCGCTTTTTGAATCGCAAATGCCATCGGTTGGATAAACCAATCTCCAGTCCTCAGCATTCAAACCATAATAAACGGAACGAATATTGGTCATCTCGTCCTCAGCCAAGAAAGAGATGATGGCTGTCTTTTTCTGAGTTTTGACTTCAATGTCCGAAACCTTCGGACCCATATTGTCCACCTCGAATGGTTGACTGATCTTCTCTGAGGAAAGGCTCAGGGCCGGTGGGTTTGAAGGCTCGTCTTTAGCCGCGACTTTGATGACATAGCGGCCATCCGGCAACAACTCGCTGTCCCATGAATACACAACGCCATGAAGGTCTGTCACCAGCGTCTTCCAGTTTTGCTCATCTGTTCCTTTGTAATAAACATCAAACGCCAGATTGTCGCCATTTTCATCTTGCGCCTGCCAACTCACCGAACGGCCGCCTTTGCGAAACGTTTTACGTCCGGGATGGTTGTTTTGAGAACCGTTGCCGTTCGACGTGCCGTCGTTTCCCAAGTGGGAATCCGTCGACACCTGCTGAGTCGACTCCGGATAATATTCGCCGGGTTCATGAATGCGAATTCCCCGTATCTCAGGTGCAATATTTTTTTGGAGATAAGAACAAATTACCTCCCTAAGAACCGGTGTTTGTTTACCATTCTCTGAAGATAAACGCGCTTTGAACTGAATGAATCTTGCAGGCTGACTTTGAATGAGCTGTCCTTTCGAATTCGTCAGAGGCTCGGACCACGGACTCCAGGTTTTATCTGGTTCTTCGGTGTTTCCCGTGCGAGTGTAAAAAGTCAATTCGCCATTTCCTCCGACATCGGCTTCCCAACTCATTGAACCCCACTGAGAAGATACTGAAGCATCGATGACTTCTGACAGGTATTCACCACGTTCCCTAAAATTAGAATATAAACGGTAAGCGTTTCCAGGATTGGAGGTACATACCAAAAGATTGGCTCTGGAATCTTTACCCAGAGAAGTAATTTGCAATTCATCAAACTCAGTCAACAAGGTGTGCTGACCAAACGCGTTCAAGGAATAAATGCGACCGGGGTCGCCCGTTCCCAAAATTATATTGTCCGAATCGTCCAATATGACCGAATAAATTTGTACCGAGTTTGATGTCCAAAACGTCCGTACAGTGCCGTCCGACTCAACTTTGTACAGCTCGCTTTTCTGTGTACTAACTCGGGCAGCCCCGGTTGCGGTAATCGTCTGCGTCGGAAGGTCGAGCACATTTTCATCATTGTCTGAATTTTCGTTATTGTCATCCTGCTCGGAGGTACCAGTCGACGTCCTGCGCGTGGTTCTTTGAATTCTGGCCTCACCAGCAGCTGCTGCAAAGATATTCCCGCCTTTGTCCACAGCCAGATCGGTGATTTCAACCAACGGCGAATC
>JAABYK010000276.1:0-240 GCA_011775825.1 Candidatus Zhuqueibacterota bacterium
CAAGCCGACAACATTGTGTTTTTTTAGCAAAGTTTTTTAGCCACTGATTGACACTGATGCAACACGGATTTGGGGGTTCAATTTTTTTGGGAAAACAATTCTCTTGCAACTGCTCAAAGCTGTTCTGCAACTTGCTTTCATAACCAATCAAATATCCGTGAAAATCCGTGTGCATCCATGGTCAGACTTCAAGGCCTCTGGTTGCGGCTTTGGCCGTGCTGTGTCCATTCGTGGCTTTAA
>JAABYK010000276.1:299-8132 GCA_011775825.1 Candidatus Zhuqueibacterota bacterium
TAAGATTAGACTGACTGAAGCGCTGCACTTAGCCTAAAGACTTCCCTTATCTTCGCTGATTCGGGCTAGACCAAAATCCCGGCCATCGAGGCCGTTAACCACGAAGCCAGCGCTCCCGCTATCATGGCTTTCCAACTCAATTTGGCCAAATCTCGCCGTCGATCCGGTGCGATGCCGCCGATGCCGCCGAGTTGAATGGCGATGGAGCCAAAACTCGCAAAGCCGCAAAGAGCGTACGTGCCAATTACAACAGAGCGCGTTGACAGAACGCTTTTCCATTGTACAAGCTGGTCGTAGGCAACGAATTCGTTAATGGAAATCTGGGCTCCCATCAAATAGCCGAAATTGAGCACGTCGGCGGCTTCGACGCCCATGACCAACGCCAGGGGTGCAAACGCGTATCCCAGAATCGTTTCTATGGTCGAGTTTTCCAACCCGAACAGCACGCCGATTTTTAGCAGCAGGAAATCGATCATGGCGACCAGGGCGAGAAAAGCCAGCAGCGTCGCTGCAATATTGAGGACCAATTTCAGTCCCATTACAGCACCGTTTGCCGCAGCATCCAGCAGGTTGGCTGAATCTTTTCCTACCGTGATCTTAATTTCAGATTTGGTCTTGGGGGTGTCGGTTTCCGGGCACATGATTTTTGCGATGACCAGCGCAGCGAGCGCAGACATCACGCTAGCTGCCAACAGATGCCGTGCATCGATGCCCCAATCACCATAGAGCGCCAGCATGCCAACTGTTAGTGTTCCGAATCCGGAGGACATGAGAGTCATCAGTTCAGACCGGGTCATTTCGGACACATACGGTCTCACCATCAAAGGCGCTTCGATTTGGCCGACAAAAATATTTGCGGTCACGGAAACCGTCTCTGCGCCGCTAATCCCGATAAATTTGGCCATAATTTTGGATGTACCTTTTACCAGATATTGCATCAAACCCAGGTGATACAAAACAGACATCAATGAAGCGAAAAATATAATAGTCGGCAGGACATACAGGGCGAACACGATGCCCATGTTCATAAATTTGCTCCTCTCCGGATTCCAAATCTGATAGGAATCCGCGCCGCGCAGTTGCTCCAGAATATCCGTTTTCTGAAATAAATCTCCAAAAAGCAGAGACACGCCGGCATCCGCAAAACCCAGCAACTTGGCAAAAAAAGCATTCACGTAGAAAAAAAACGCATGTCCAGCAGATGTCTTAAGGATGACAACTGCGAGCAGAAACTGCAGTAAGAGTCCCCATAATACGATTCGATAATCAATCTGGCGTTTGTTATTTGATAATAACCAGGCGATTGCCAAAATTACAACACAGCCAAACACGCTGATCAAGCGCTGCATTCAGTCTCTCTCCTTATCTGTTCTTTCCTCGGGTCGGTTTTAATGCATCCGATTAATCGCAGGCCCGAAACAACTAACTCATTAACTCAATGCTCATTCAAAGTAACAATTCAGTGCATGCTAAAGCTGGCAAGATGATTTTGGGTCACTCGATTGGTAAATGGTTAAATTGTTCAAGTGTTAAAGATAGATTCTCAACAATTTAGCAATTTGTTGCCATTTGTCATGATTGGTTGACTTTTCCAGCATAGGCTGAATAGTATAGTTACCATTCGACAAAACTGTCGATAATTCTTGTCGCAAGGAAGTGCCGGTGGCACCGGCATTAGCAGTAAAAGATGTCGTGCCTTTATTCACTGCAGCAAAACTCCTGCAATGGTCGCGGTCATCCAACTGGCCAAAGCTCCTCCAAACATGGCCTTCAAGCCGACTTTTGCCAAATCTCGACGGCGCTCCGGCGCAATTGCTCCGATGCCGCCAATTTGGATGCCGATTGAGGCGAAATTAGCAAAACCGCATAAGGCATACGTCGCGATCACAACAGAACGGGGGGAGAGTGCATCCTCAGAGATATATGCACCCAAGGTACCATATGCAACCAATTCATTCACGGCCAACTTGAGTCCCAAAAGATTGCCCACCGTAATGGAATCTTCCCAGGGCGTGCCCATGACAAACGCTAAATAGCGCAAGCTATTGCCAAATAACGTTCTCAAACTCCCGGGAAAAATTCCGGAGTGCTCACCCTTAACGGGAGAGAAAGGATTTTCTTCGCTGGTGACATAAGCTCCTCCAAGAAGCTTGCCATCGATCAGGCTATCGAAATAGTTGAGGATCACATCGAGCAAGGCAATGAGCGCAATAAAGCCAACTAACATGGCCGCAACATTGACGGCCAATTTTAAGCCGTCGGTAATGCCGTTTGAAGCGGCTTCCAAAAGATTGTTTGCGGTCTTAACCTTGGGAATCTTCACGTCGCCCGCGGTGAGTGAGTGTTCGATCTCAGGGTGGATGATCTTCCCGATGACCAGCGCCGCGGGTGCGGACATCACGCTTGCGGCGATCAGATGCCCCGGGTCGATTCCCATGCGGATGTAGGCCGCCAATACACCGCCGGCAATGGTGGCAAAACCACCCACCATAATGGTCGCCAATTCAGACACGGTCATATCCTTCAGGAACGGTTTAATGAGCAAAGGCGCTTCTGTTTGTCCAACAAAAATATTGGACGTGCAAGAGAGCGTCTCGGCGCCACTTGTTCCCATTGTCCAACGCATAAATTTGGCCATAATTTCAACGACGACTTGGATGACCCCGAAGTAGTAGAGAATAGACATGAATGCTGCAAAAAAGATGATGGTTGGCAAAACAGCAAATGCGAACTGAAAGCCGAACTCGCTGACATATTCGGTATTGGCCAACTTGCCAAACAGAAATGTACTGCCAAAATCCGTGAGTTTCAAAAAACTGTCGACTTTCTCGCTCAAGACTTTGAAAATAATTCGACCGTACAGCCCTTTGGCGCTGATCACACCGAATCCGAGAGTCAAGAACGCCGCAATGGAGTATCTCTGCAACCGATTGTCTTTTTTGTAGAATGCCCATCCGATCCCCAGAAGTGACAGAAGTAAAATAGGAACGGCGGCCCCAAAGCCATCCAGGTAATAAGTCAGGAGGGAAATGACTGCAGCGCTGAGCACGATGATTGCGCCCATCACAATTCTCTTTCCAAACTCAGGTGTTTTCAGGATTTCCTGAGTAAAAATGAAAATGAGAATCAGGGAGTGGAGAATGAACATTCCTGTAACAGAATAAATCCTTTCGCCGAGTACGATCAAAGCAAAGAGCAGTTGTAGGCCAAGACCCCAAAGGATGATCCGCGGTCGGATCTTAGTCTTGTTGTTGGAAAGCAGCCAGGCGATTCCGAGCAAGGTCAATAGACCGAAGAAGCTTATGAAGCGTCCAAATTCCATCTCTCCCTCCTAAATAATGACTGAGCCTTTTAATTCTATCTGTTATTCTTCAGGTGGCTCGTAGCACTTTCGACATCTCGCTTCGTATATGTTTGTCGCACCCACGATGACACGGTCTTTGTCTTTGGTAATTCTTTGTGTCCGATTGGCTGGGTTGCCGCATTTCACGCAGATGGCCAATGTCTTGGTGATGGATTCAGCAATGGCAAGAAGATGAGGGATCGGCTCGAACGGGACGCCACGATAATCCTGGTCCAGTCCGGCCACGATCACGCGCTTCCCCTCAGAGGCCAGCTTTTCACATATCGGAACTACCTCTTGGCCCAGAAACTGAACCTCATCGATGCCGACAACTTTTGCGTCCCGCGAATGTTCGAGAATCTCCGACACATCTTCGATGGCGATGGAAGGGATCTTTTGTTCGCTATGAGAGACGATATGATCGTTTGAAAAGCGGGTGTCCATTTTGGGATTAAAAATGGCAACGTTTTGTCGGGCAATCTGTGCCCGTCTCAGTCGGCGAATCAACTCCTCCGATTTGCCGCTGAACATGCTGCCGGTAATGACCTCAATCCAACCTAAATCCTTTGAAACCACATCTAACATGTTGCCGCTCCTTGTCGATTTAGAGAAGAAATATTTGATAGGTTCAGTCAAACGTGCCGGAGTCATGCAATTGATGCTGAATGACTTCAGCCTCCCTGTTTCGGGAAAGAATTGACTTATTCGCTTTGAGCGCGAAAGGACTCGCTATGTCTCGTTCTTCAATAGGGCTTCAATCTTTGTCTTGATCACATCGATGGCGACTCTGTTGTATCCGCCTTCCGGCACGATGAGGTCGGCATATCGCTTGGTCGGTTCCACAAACTGCAAATGCATGGGGCGAACGCTTTTTTCATACTGATTGATAACCGATTCCATCGTGCGACCTCGCTCGACGGTGTCTCTTCGAAGTCGCCGAATGAGCCGAATGTCGGAATCCGTGTCCACAAAAAGCTTGATATCCATTAACTCGCGGAGTTCGGGATTATAGAAGATCAAGATGCCTTCCAATACAATAATCGAATGAGGGCCGATGGTTTTCGTTTTGCCTGTGAGGGTGTGGGTAACGAAATCGTATACGGGCTGTTCAATGGTTTTGCCCTCCAATAGGGCTTTCGCATGGTCGATCAAGAGCTGCGCATTGATGGAATCGGGATGATCGAAATTCTGAGCATGT
Organism: Candidatus Zhuqueibacterota bacterium; assembly: GCA_011775825.1. GTDB lineage: Bacteria > Zhuqueibacterota > Zhuqueibacteria > Oceanimicrobiales > Oceanimicrobiaceae > JAABYK01. The sequence goes on from JAABYK010000276.1 coordinate 4,841, forward strand.
CTTTGTTCGGGAGGGAGATGGCTGAGATCTTTGTAATAGGAATCCTGGCACAGAATGATGACTCGGTCCGACCCCAATTCAGAATAGATTGTTTCGGCGACCAGGGTCTTTCCGGATCCACTTCCCCCAGCAATTCCAATTAAGATGCCTCTTTCCACTGTTTACCTATTGTTCAAGAAATCCTTATTAAATGCCTCCGGAAGCAATGCTGCAATTGTGGTCTCTTTTACTTCATTCTTTGAATTGAGCAAAAGAACCTTGATATTTGGCGCAAAGTCAACCAACACCTGCCTGCAGGCGCCACATGGCGGACAGAATTCATCTGTATCTGTGCAAACGGCAATCCTGGAAAATTGAGATTCCCCTTCGGAGATGGCTTTGAACATAGCCACTCGCTCGGCGCAAATGGTCAGGCCATATGAGCTGCTTTCGATGTTGCACCCGGTATAAATCTTTCCGGATTTTGTTTCCAACGCAGCGCCGACAGCAAAATTGGAATAGGGAGAAAACGAATGAGTTTTCGCCTTCCTGGCCTGTTGTAAGATTGCTGGTTGTTTTCTCGCCAAATATTCGCCCAATCAGTTTCTTAAAAGTAACATCTGCTGCACAAACGACATTTCGAGATGCGTTTTTTTTGATTCTGGCTCCTTCGGGATAGCTAAAAAAAATCCGAGACAAATCTCGGATTTATAACAGAAAACGAATCAATTTAAAGCTACGAGCCCCCTGCAACGGCAGTTATCAACTTGACATGTTCCCAGATGCAATACCCCTTAACCTTTCTCAATGGCTCGGCTTTGTTTTCGCACTAAAACGGCAGGTCATCTTCATCGACAGATTGGTCGTCCGTTGGCGCCGGCCCTTGCATCTCTGCCGGCGGCGGAGTCTCTTCAGCACGGCCGCTTTCCGCTTTAGTGTCAATCATCGTCATCGTATCCCCAACCACTTCCGTGGTATATCTCTTGATGCCATCTTTGTCTTCCCACGAGCGGGTTTGTAGCCGTCCCTCGATGTATACTCTACTGCCTTTGGTCAGAAATTCTCCCGCGATTTCTGCCAATCTTGTCCAAAGAACGACGCGATGCCATTCTGTGCGTTCCTGTTTGTTTCCCTCCTTGTCTTTCCATACTTCATTTGTGGCAACGCTCAACGTTGTGACTGCCGAGCCGTTTGGAGTGTATCTTAACTCCGGATCTTGCCCCAAGCGTCCAAGCAAGATTGCCTTATTTACGGTACCTCGTCCTGTAGCCATAAGTCCCTCCTTTACATCTGATTCATTGGAACAAATTTTACTCTATCGTAACAAAAAATATCAACTTTGTCAAGCACTTTTTGGAGGGCATCAACGCATCATCATTCAGAATGAAGAAGCCGGTGGAATGATCACCTCCGGAAGCGAGGGGAAGCTGAGATTGCCGTCGAGGTCTCTGCTGCGGACATGCACAAAATGTTTCACTGTGGGGTCTAAATTGTCGAGCGTGTAACTGTGCTGATTTTTGCCGAGCACAACCGGAGGCGGCAGGTTCTTGATTGGCGCAAACATCAAGCTTTTCCGAGAATAGTAAAGATTGTACCCGGCAAATTCCGGCTTGTCTTCATGGATGCTGGTGTCCCAGATGATCGTAATTTGTTCATTCTCAGGGGATATGCTCACATTTTGAGGGGGGGCCAGTTCGGTGACGTCTTTGATATTAGGCAAGGAACTACCACAACTGAGTAAAGCAGTCAGTGAAAAAATGAAGACTGTTTTTTGGATCGAATCCTTCACGGCACAAGCAATCAATAGCGTATTGTCCCGAAGCTTCGGAACTGAACCTATAAAGCTATACTTGCCTCAGTTACACGGTTAAAGATACACGATTAAAAAAGAGAGGCCTAAAACTCAGCATCATCTATATCGTAGGGACTTTTAATTTCTTTGGGGCGCAGAGATCTAAGCGTCTGAGTATATACCATCGTTGTCCGGACATCGTTGTGGCCTAAAAGTTCCTGCACCGTACGGATATCATAGCCTGATTTCAGCAAATGGGTAGCAAAACTGTGCCGGAATGTATGGGGCGTAGCCTTCCTGCGTATTTGCGCCTTAATTGCCGCCGCTTTAACCGCTTTTTGAACGTATGATTCATGAAGGTGATAGCGCCGAAAAGTATTCGTATCTGGAATGCGTGTGAGCTGCTTCGCTGGAAAAAAGAACTGCCAGGCAAATTCTGTTGCGCTGTTCTTATACTTTTTTTCTAATTGACCTGGCATAAACACCCCATCATATCCGTCATTCAAGTCTTGAGTATGAAGATTTCTAACACGTTCAAGATGCTCTTGCAATTCTGTTATGATTTTGTGGGGAAGCAAGACCTTTCTAAATTTACGTCCTTTTCCATACACGGTAATTATTCTCTCATCGAAATCAAAATCTTGAACACGGAGATTTAATCCCTCAGTCAATCTGAGCCCACATCCATACAGCAGTTTGACCACAAGACTAATGGGATATTCCAGATTATCAATTATATCATCGATCTCTTTTCTCGATAAAATTGAGGGCGCATATTTGGTTCGTTTTGCCCTGGGGATATTCTTAAAATCACCAAACTCCTTTCTAAGGATGTATCGATAAAAAAACAGGAGTGCATGGAATGCCTGATTCTGAGTTGAAGCTGAGACTTGTTTTTTTACGGCAAGGTCAGTAATAAAGTCTTTTGCATCACTAGATTCTATTATTTTCGGAGACTTACTGTTGAGAAATGCTTGAAATCTTCGCACCCAGGTTGTATAACTTCTTAACGTTTTTGGTGAATACTGCCTTAGCTTGATCTCATTTGTGAGCACTTGAAATTCGTTTTCCCAACTTTGATTTTTTGAAATATCAACCGATGCAGTTGAATCATCCTCCCTCGTCTTCGGGTACGCCTTTCTTTGCATAGATGCTAGAGACCAATCGCTTTTATGGGATTCAATAAGCTTATAGAATAAAGAGACGGCTCGTTTTGCCTGTTCAATCTGCTGTTCTGTTTGATTCTTCTGCTTTAGTTTTAAAATAAAATGAGTTAAGCTATTGCGAGCAGATGCGGTATGGGAATATTTATGGCAGAAATCCAGGTAGTATCGCAGCCATTTAAGGTAAAAAGGGATTTCTTTTGATGCATTTTTATGCTGTTCTAAATAAGTGACATATATAATTTGAAGTTTGTCAGGTATTTTCTTCAATATGTTTTCACGCAGTACTATTGGATAATATTCACATCATGATGTTTAGCAGAAATGCATAACTCTTGAAACGTACGAAATTTATTGG
>JAABYK010000592.1:0-12747 GCA_011775825.1 Candidatus Zhuqueibacterota bacterium
GTGATCACTCCGAACGAGGGCATTTTCTCCGGTTCCAGCGCAGTGGTTAGCCTGGCTGATGGACCGGCAAACGATCAGCTTCTAAGGGATAACGTCTCGCAAAACATCATGTTCAAGCGGCCGGGAGGATTTCGCAGCCGCGCCTATCCGAATTCGCTCATGGGGGTCATTGCGTTAATCCGTCAAACGTTCCTCGATACCCAATGGTATCAGAAAGCACAGCAGGCCTATGCCTCAAATCCGAGCGGACAGGACCGACCGGAGGCGAATGCATCTTTGGAAGCCCTGGCATCAACGATCCAGGGCACACAGCCGGTGCTATTCAATGTGGAGAACGATCTGAATTTTCTGCGCGCATTGAAGGTCATCAAAGAATTTGGCATCCGTGCGTGGGTTGTGGGCAGCGGGCACGAATATCGCCGGTTGGAGACCATCAGAGCTACCGGTGTCGGGGTAATTTTGCCGCTGAATTTCCCCAAAGCTCCGGAGGTTGACTCTCCGGAAAAAGCATTAAATGTCAGCTTGCTTGAATTGAGTCACTGGGATGCAGCGCCCGGGAATCCAAAGCGACTTTATGACGCCGGAGTCACCTTTGTTTTCACCGCTACTGAGCTGAAAAAAGCCGGCGATATTCGGAAGCACGTCCAAAAAGTTATCGAGCGCGGTTTACCAGAAACGGCCGCCTTGGCTGCACTAACCACCGCTCCCGCAAACCTACTCGGCGTTGACGAGCAACTTGGCAGCATCGACGCCGGAAAACTCGGACACTTGGTTGTCACGGACGGTGCGCTTTTTGAAAATAAAACAAAACTCTTTGACGTTTGGGTCGATGGCCAACGTTATGAAATCGAAAAAAAGCCAAGGATAGATCCACGTGGAAAATGGCAGGTGATCCTGATGCTACCGGATGAACGAACACAAACCTTGCGGCTCAAATTAACAGGAGAAGTGAAAAAGTTAAGCGGTTCCTTCCTGCGCGATAGTACAAGCATCAAGATGAAAAAGGTGGAGCTCGACCACAAGCGGTTGAGCCTGTCGTTTCCGGGAGACAGCTTAGGATTTGATGGCGTGATTCTGATGTCTGGCCGCGTCAACCCGACAAGCCTTGCCGGACACGGACAGCTCCCGGACGGTCGTCGATTTAAATGGTCAGCCGATTCAAAGGAACCGATTGAATCGAAGGAAGCGGAGTCAAAGGAAACACCGGAGAAACAGGAACTGAAGCAAGCCCCTTTGTTCGAACTCGGTGCTTATGCCTTTTCAAAGCCACCGGAACAACCGGAGCATATTCTGGTTCGCGGCGCAACGATTTGGACTTCCGGGCCGCAGGGCAAACTCGAAAACGCCGACATGCTGGTGAAGGAAGGCAAGATCGCCGAAATCGGTACAAACCTTGAGGTGCCATCCGATGCCGTGATTATTGACGTTGAAGGCAAACATATCACCCCCGGGCTGATCGATGCACACAGCCATTCGGGCATCAGCCAGGGCGTCAATGAAAGCACGCAGGCCGTGACTTCGGAAGTGCGAATTGAAGACGTCATCAATAATAACGACATCGCTTTTTACCGGGAACTAGCGGGTGGTTTGACCGTCGCCAATCAACTTCACGGATCCGCCAATCCTATCGGTGGACAAAACTCCGTGATCAAGCTGCGCTGGGGTGCCTCCCCTGAGGAGCTGGCAATCAAGGATGCAATCCCCGGCATCAAGTTCGCTTTGGGAGAAAACGTGAAGCAAAGCAACTGGGGAGAGCGTTTCACCACACGTTATCCACAAACACGCATGGGTGTTGAACAGATCATTCGCGACCGTTTCAAAGCGGCCTTGGATTATGAAAAAGAGTGGGGAAAATATAATTCCGTGAAAAACAAACAGCGCGTCATCCCCCCTCGTCGGGATCTGAAATTGGAAGCCTTGCTGGAGATCTTGCATGGTGAAAGACTCGTGCATTCCCATTCCTACCGGCAAGACGAGATACTCATGTTAGTCCGTGTGGCCGAAGATTTCGGCTTCACAATCGGCACCTTTCAACACGTTTTGGAGGGCTATAAAGTTGCAGAGGCATTGGCCAAACACGGGGCTGGCGCATCCACGTTTAGCGATTGGTGGGCTTACAAGTTCGAGGTTTACGATGCCATTCCGTATAACGGCGCCTTGATGCACGATGTCGGTGTCGTGGTTTCATTCAACTCCGATAGCAATGAATTGGCCCGCCGTATGAATTTGGAAGCGGCCAAAGCCGTAAAGTATGGCGGTGTGAGAGAAGAAGAAGCTCTCAAGTTCGTGACATTGAATCCGGCAAAACAACTTCGCATTCACCATCGCGTTGGATCACTGGAAAGAGGCAAAGATGCTGATTTTGTGGTTTGGAGCGGTTCGCCGCTTTCAGTCTATGCAAAATGCCAACAAACCTGGATCGAGGGACGCAAGTACTTTGACATTGAGCAAGACCTTGAAATGCAAAAACAGGTTAAGGCAGAGAGAGCACGACTCATTCAAAAAGTTTTGGCCTCAAAAGACAAGGGTAAAAATGACGGCCACTCAAAAGGCAGCGAACCCGCCCGCTAATTTCTGACGACATATGAAATGCAAAAACAAAAACGGAGAGGAGTCATGAAACAACGATTTTCAACTAAAACCATTGTGGCGGCATTAATTGCTATCCTGGTCACAGCTCATGTTCGTGCATCAGACCAAATACCGGGTAAGCCGCAGGATCACCCCATTGCTCTGGTGGGTGCTACCATCCATACGGTGAGCGGTTCAACGATCGACAACGGAACGGTGCTATTTGAGGATGGAAAAATCACCGCTGTGGGCACAGATGTGGAAATTCCCGAAGGAGCCGAAGAGATCGATGTCAAGGGCAAACATGTTTATCCCGGTTTGATAGGTGCAAACAGTCGCCTCGGACTTGTGGAGATCGGCGCGGTCCGTGCCACACGCGATTACGCAGAAGTCGGAGATATCAAACCCAACGTTCGGGCTGAAGTTGCCATCAACCCAGATAGCGAATTGTTGCCGGTCACGCGAGCAAATGGCATCACACTCGTGCATACGATTCCGATGGGAGGTCTCATCAGTGGCACCTCAGCCATGATCATGCTCGACGGCTGGACCTGGGAAAGCATGACTTTCAAAGCTCCGGTTGGGTTATATTTAAACTGGCCATTCATGGGTGTGCGTGAAGCCCCGTGGATCGAGAAGAGCAAAGAGGAACAACTTAAAGAACGGGATGAACAAATACAGAAGATCAAAGGTGCCTTTGCAGAAGTGCGTGCATACATGAAGGCCAAGGAGGCAGAAGCACAAAAAGAAGTTCCGTACCACGACACGGACCTGCGCTGGGAGGCTATGATTCCGGTTCTCGAACAAAAAATGCCGGTGCTGCTACATACGCACGGAATTCGGCAAATTCAAGCCGCGTTAGATTGGGCCGCAGAAGAAAACATCAAAGCAATCCTTTTGTCGGGGCAGGACGCACGATTTGTCGTTGACCAGCTCAAAGAAAATGATACCCCCGTGATTTTTGAAGGCACTTTCAACCTACCGCGTCGACGCTGGGAACCCTATGATACACCATATTCCGCTCCACTCAAATTATATGAAGCCGGCGTGAAGTACTGCATTGCAGGCACCGGCAACACATTTGAGGCCCCTCATGAACGCAATCTCCCATATCATGCGGCCATGGCGGCTGCGCATGGCCTTCCCAAAGATGAAGCTCTAAAAGCCGTCACACTTTATCCGGCCCAAATTCTTGGAGTTGCAGACCGAATCGGCTCCATTGAAGTTGGCAAAGATGCCACGCTCATTGTCACTGATGGAGATCCGCTAGAGATTGTGACCCATGTTGAACGAGAATTTATTCAGGGGCGCAAAATCGATCTCAGCAGTCGGCATATGCAATTGTATGAAAAGTACAAGACCAAGTACCAAAGGTTGCAAACGGACGTTGTAACCATCACCAACCCGTAAGTGATTGTGTGCGCAAATTCTTGCTGGGATGTGATGATCGTAACGTTCTCAGTGAGGATTTGCGTATCATCATCACCTCATGAAGATTTACGCTCATCGGGGCTCAAGCTTGCTCTGGCCGGAGAATACCATGCTTGCGTTTAACGAGGCGCATCGCGCCGGAGCATCCGGGTTCGAAACCGATCTCAGACTTTCCAAAGACGGCGAAATCATCTTATCTCATGATGACAACTTGAGTCGCTTCGGCTTCCCCGAGGTCAATATTGCCCAACTCAAGTCCGATGAACTGTATCGCCTGGAGATTCCGTCAGTCGACGGACGCTACCGGGATAGCCTGATTTCGCTCAAGACCCTGCTTCAAGCGTATCCACAGAAAGACTACATTTTTGATTGCAAGGTTTCGGATCGGTTGCTTTTTGAAACGTTAAAGGACCTGTTGACTGATTTGGAGTTTCATCGCCGGGTTTGGTTTCTTACCTGGAGCCTAGAAGGAGATGCGCATGTCAGAAATTACTTTCCCGGCTTTTCATATTTTCCGAGGTTTCTGCAATCGAGAATCTGGGGATGGACGAGTATCGCGAGGCTAGGCAATCTTTTGGAACCTCGCAACAAAATCTTGGCCTTGCCGAGCTTCTACATGAATTTGCCCGTTATCTCAAAACGACAAATCAAATCGATCAAAAAGCGCAAAAAGTCCTTCATGGGATACCTGGTCAACACTGAGCGAGAGTATCGGTGGTGCAAGAGCTGCGGTGTGGAAGTGGTTTTGACAGATCGTCCTGGCTTAATAGCTAAGCTCGAAAAAGTCACAAAAGGTTAATTGCTCTGTGCATTGGATAGCATCGGTAATCTTTAAAGTAAAAAAAAGCCCCAACAGGAACCCGCTGAGGCTTTTGGAAGAGTTGAAAAAGCGAATCTTAATCAACCACTCTAATGTAATTTCGGTGCACCCACCCCATCGTTCTGCCCCGAAGTTTGATTTTGCGCCAATTCCCTTTTGTTTCCAGAGCCTCAAATTTTTGGCCCCGATAGATTTTTGAAATCTTTCTGTGGTTTGTTCCGGGACCCGAACGCACGTTGAGTATTCGGGCGGTTACAACGATCTCGGCTGTTTTCTTTCGGCTGCGTGCAGGTCGATCGGTCCATTTTTCAAAGGGGACGTTTTTGCTGTCTTCGCCCTTCACCCTCGGAGACCCATGCCCTAACGTAAATACAACTGAAAGACGATGGATGTCATCGTTGAACAGCCTGTCATTGGAATAGGCATAATCCAGCTCGAGGGAGTTGTTTGAAATCGGAAGAATGAAACCTGCACCTCCTGAAATCTGGCCGTCATTCCAACCTATCCGAAGAGGTAGTGACTCCACGGGCCGAATTTCGCTGCCGACATGAAACTTGGGCTTAAGGTCTACAGTCTTGCCCATGTCCGCCACCAGCACGACGTCATTATATATCTCATAGGATGCCCCGATTCGGAAATTCATGGGCACGCCTTCAGTCAAATTGTTGTTCCACCGGTAATCGGTACCAATGTCCTGAACCAGCAATCCCAACTTCAGTCGATAGCTTGGACGGAGCAAGAGCGATGCATCAAAGCCAAGGCCGGTGGCAGTCAGGCTTTCGAGTTCGTTTCTGATGATCTTGATGTTTCCGCCCACGGACAAAAACGGAGTAATGGACTTCCCAAGTGAAATTAAAAATGCGTTTTGACTGCTGCCGAAGACGTAATCCGGTGTTGACGTATTTGAACTCCTTCCCTCAATATCGTTCACCCGCAAGCCGATCCAACTTACACCAACAGTCATAATGCGCCTGATCGGCAGCACACCACTGAAGAAGTTGAATGTTCTGTCAAAGGGCAAAGCAACATTCATGAATTCAAACTGAAAATTGTGGATTCGGCCTAAACCGGCGGGATTCCAATATGTCGTTGCAGGACCGTTGGCCATTCCCACAAATGCACCTCCCATGCCCAAGGGACGAGCGCCGACCCCCATCCTCAGGAAAACGCCGGCTCCCCCATCGCTTTCCTGGGCTTTCAGTGATTGGACTAAAAACGATATCGCGATCAAAGCGATGCAAACTGCGACAAGTCGATGTGTTTTTACTTTGATGTGCATTGGATGCGTATCCTTCCGTTTTAATTCACCTGATGACTGAAATTTTTACAAATCTCTGCTCTTCGTTTGTTCTGATTCTGCAAAGATATACGCCGTTGGCTACCAATTCCCGGTCTGAATTTGTGCCGTCCCAAACATCTTCCGTGTGTTCGCCGGCACTCCTGAACTCGTTTTTCACGAGGGTCTTGACCAGATTATTGTCAATGTCGAACACTTCAATGGTGACGTTGCCAGGGGCCACCATTTCGTAGCGAATGGCGGTGGTCTCCTCGTTCACTTTGAATGGATTCGGGTAATTGTACACCAAAGTCCCCAGCTCAACCGCATTGGCCTCATCCACATCATCTACGGCACCTTCAGGTATCTCGGCGCTTACTTCCTGGGAAAATCCGCTTTCATTGCCGGAATGATCAAATGCGGTCACGGCAAAATAGTAGCGCTCGGTGGGTTGTAAGGCCGAAATCTTGTGGGATGTCACATTTCCGACAAAAACTTCGCGATTGTAGTCCCGTGACGTCTTCCCGTAGTAAATCTTGTATCCCGCTAAGTCACTCTCGGTATTCGCATCCCATGAAACAATCACGGAACCGGCCTGCACCATTAATGGCATCAGCAGGTAACAGGCCATAATTAGAAAACGGATGTGTAGCGTTGAGTTGCGGTTTGCAGAGTTGAAAAGTTTATGCATAGCTTGAGTCCTTTGTTATTCTTTTGTCCGATCTAATTAATTAAAACTACACTGAACGAAAACAGAAAAATCAGCCCTTCCGACAAAGTTTTGAGCCAGAATCTCCTATTTTTTAGGCACGGAGATTCTCGCTTACTCCATGCGGGGTGACTCTTAAAGACAGTTTTGGTTCAGACACTGATAAAACCCTCACATTTTGAGGCTAAGTTACTTTGTTTATCGCTTCTAAAATTTTCTTGGGTCGGCAAGGTTTTTCGATAATTTGACAATCCGGACCGACCTGTATTTTGGACTTTTTAAGTTGCATTTTGTAGCCGGTCACAAATACAATTTTCAAGCTTGGCGAACGCTCCCTGGCTTTTTCAGCCACAGCGAGACCGTCCATGTCAGGAAGCTTAAAGTCGGTAACCAGCACCCCGAACTTACTCTGTTCGACCTTATTCAACGCCTCCCGCCCGGTGGTTGCAATCTGTACAGAAAACCCGCAATCCCCTAGATACTCTTTCAATACGAGTGCAAGCTGTTCTTGATCTTCAATGACTAAAATCTTGTGTCCCATCTACCGCCCCCTTCCTGTAAATTCTCTCACGGCATACCTTTGAATTCTATTTAAGGTCTTCACACTTCCTGTTCGGTTTCCTTCATCAATGGTGTACCGATATCAAATGCCAGAGCAGGCAACTGCAGGGGACACAGCAAGACACCGTGAAACCTCATTTGAATTTTCATTTCTCAATCCAATCTGGCTAACGACACCTGAATCGGAAGCGATTCGTTGTTGTCAACATACATTTCCTCGATGTGGTTCTCTCCGTGCGAGAATCCGGTTTCCTCGCTACAACAGAGCGCCTTCGCTTTGATAGCCACAGTTCTGCCATATTCCTTGGCCGGGATAGTCACCCAACCCGATAGCTCCACCTGATCTTCCGGATCAAGACAGCACAAAATACCTTTCTGGTCGTCATACTCATTGACAACAAATCCGGCTTCAAACGTGCCGTCCGGTATGATGTACTCGGTAACCACACCGAAATGCTTGGCCGTGCCGGTGCCCTGGTTGCTCACCGTCATTGAGACCGGTAACTCGATGTTCCCATTGGGTTTGAGCGTCACCAGGCCCAGACGTTCGAGCTTCGTTACCACAAGGTCAGGCCTTCGCTCGCAACCAGTCATCAAGATGACTGTCAAAAGCAGCCAAATTAGCTTGTACATTCTCAATTTCGTTCTTCTCACCTGTAATCACCCTTTTTCGTTACGCTTCAGCTTTCAAAATCGTCCCCCAAAGAGGCACACCATCCCGATTTCTCAGAACACGTTTTTGACCCCCGGTTTCGATTTCCAGCGTGAGCATCACTCGATAGGCTCCGATATCCACACGATAGCCCTTAATAACCACATCGCTTCCGGTTTTTATATCGAATTGTTCCATTTCAAAAATCCATTTCGGTCCTAAATACACCGGGACGATCTCTTCGTCGGTTTCTACCATAACATGCAAAATTTCTGCCATGTCCTTAACAATGGTGACCGTGTCTACGCTCAATATCTGTCCGCGAAGGGTCTCAATGGAGCTTGTCTTTGCCAACTCCTCCATGTCAGGCTTTGGTTTCGTCCAATTCTCTTCAACCCAACTTTGACGAGTATCATGCGGTCGGACAAAGTTGCTTTGTTCATGAGATTTGGAGGGCTCTGGCTTAATCGTTCTTTCCTGGTTTCCGGAGTGAAAACACCCATTTGCATGAATCAAAACTATGAGACCAATGCACAGAGTCGCAATCTTCACGTTCATTGTCATATCCAAAGTCATATCCAAAACCTCTCTAATCCATCACGTCTGTAACGTTTTGCAAACAAATAAGGCAAATGAGATGCCAAAGAGGGACATGAATTTGTTCTTAGAGGTTAAGTTTATGAAATGACTTAACTAAATACAGGAATGGAAAAAGTCAGAAGCGGTCGAGAACTTACCAATCTGGAGAGATTTGATTAAGAAGCCAATGAAATAATTACATTGCCTTCACGGTGTTGTCTCCGTACTACAGGCCTATAAAAATTGTTTTTTTTAGCAAAATTTTTTACGACTTCACTGATGAAAGACTGACTTGTTTAAGCCAAGATTTTGAATGTCTACACTTATCCGTGTGCGTCAGTGTGAAGCAGTGGCTAAATTTAAATGTATCTTCTTGGTTGCGCCTTCGCTACAGTGTGTCTTGCTGAATTGAAGTTTCGTGGTGGACGTTTTTCAACTTATGCATCGAAGTGAGGTCACGATTCTTCTTCAAGCTCTCGTTCGAGGTAGTATTTGTTGAGCTTGTTGTGCATGGTTTTCAGGCTGATCCCGAGAATTTTCGCAGCCTTGGTCTTGTTGTTCTTCGTCATTTTGAGCGTCTTAAAAATAACCTCTTTTTCTATGTCGTGGAGCGTCTTACCCACAGAAACAGCCTCAGCATCTGTGGTTTGTTTTAAATTCGGTGCAGCCGTGAGTTTGGGTAGATGCTTCAGCTCAATGGTATCACCTGTGGACAAAATCACCGCTCTTTCTACCACATTTTTCAATTCCCTTACATTTCCCGGCCAGTCGTACTTCCTTAATGCATCTAGGCACTCCGGTGCAAACCCTTTCACATCCTTGGTATTTCTTTCATTGAAAATGCTCAAAAATTCATTCAACAGAGGAATCAAGTCACTCATTCTCTCTCGCAAAGGCGGCAAATCAATCTCCATGACGCTCAATCGGTAATACAGGTCTTCCCGTAACGCTCCATCCGCCAGCGCTTTCTTGATGTTGCGATTTGTGGCAGCAATAACCCTCACGTCCACGACGATCTCTTGGGTACCTCCTAACCGTCGAAAGCGCTTTTCTTCCAACGCACGCAGAAGTTTCGCTTGCGTGTCCGCTGGCATCTCCCCTATTTCATCGAGAAAAAGGGTGCCGCCGTTCGCCATTTCAAAACACCCGGCTTTCTCACTCACTGCGCCAGTAAACGCACCCTTTTCATGACCAAACAACTCATTCTCTAAAATGTCCCTTGGAAACGCCGTACAATTCACGGCGATAAACGGACCATCCGCCCGGCTGCTTTTGTTATGAATGGCGCGGGCAACCAACTCCTTGCCGGTTCCGCTTTCGCCGGTAATCAGGACGTTGGCGGTCGTATCGGCAACAGAATCGACCAAACGATAAACCTGGCGCATTTTTTCATGTTGACCAATCATATCCTCGTAGCGGGACATGCTTTTGATGGTCTCTTCGAGCTTCTTGTTGGTCATGACCAAATCCTGACGTTCCAGCGCCCTCGGGATAATTGTGCGCAGACGATTGGGTTGTACTGGTTTGGTTAAATAATCATAAGCCCCGGCCTTCATGGCTTCCACCGCTGTTGAAATCGTGCCTTTCCCGGTGATGATAATGACCTCGGTTAAGAGATCTTTCTTTTTTATTTCATCCAATATCTCCAATCCGTTCATTCCCGGAATCATCAAATCGACCAGAACCAGATTAAATGGTTGATTCTCGACAAGTTCCCAGGCTTCCGTGCCATCATAAACTTTGGTGGTCTTATACCCCTCTTCTTTCAACAACTCCGAAAGCCCTTCGGTGATGGCGGGTTCGTCGTCGGCAACGAGAATTTTGTATTGACTGTTTTTGGCCATGATGCTAAATCATCCCCTATTTTGCATTTAACGATTCGGGTCTTTAGGCTGTAGGCTTTTAGGTGTTGACTAACCTAGCTCAAACGCTCCTCCGACAGCCTAAAACTCTGCAGTCTATCTATCTGAATACTAAATAAAACAAAAATAATCACTTTGTTGGAAAAATGAACGTTGCTTCTGTGCCCTTGCCTACGGTGCTGTCTATCCGAAACTCCCCACTATTGGCTTCAATGATTCGCTTTGTGATCGGCAGCCCAAGCCCGGACCCTCCCTTTTTAGTGGTATAATAGAGGTCACAAATCTTCTCAAGTTCTTCCTTGGAGATACCGGTGCCAGTGTCCTTTACCGCAAGCAAGACTTTGTTTCTCTTCGACCAGGATCGGATGTTGATTTTCCCGCCCTTGCCCGTGGCATGAATGGCGTTGATCACAACATTGTGAAGAGCTTGCTTAAATTGTCCCCGGTCAACCATAATCTGACGAAGATTGCGTCCCAAACGAGTTTCGATTCGAATCTTCGCTTGTTCAGCCTCCGCAGACACCATTTGACACACCTCTTTTACCATCTCATTTACATTCGTAGGCTCTTTTTTGGGAATTCCCGGACGGACATAATTTAGAAACCCAAGCACGACCTCCTGTACATGGTCGATTTCATGTTCGAGCATTTCGATATGTTTTAAGGTCGATTCTTTGGACTGTCGCTTATTGATTTTGGTTTTCAAAACATCCAGGTTGATCCCCAGTGCATGCAATGGGTTTTTTATCTCATGTGACATGATGTCTAAGAAACGGGAGATGGTTTTCATCTCTCGCAAAACCGCATTCTTTCTCTGCACCGCATTACGCTGAACCGAATCCAACTGTTCCAATCGTCTCAAGGCCTGATTGACTTTCTGATAAAGCTCCGCAAATTCATCACCGCTTTTCCATTTCAGACGATAGCCGTATTTTCGCTTGTCGAGTACGGTCATTGCCTTTTCAACCCGTTTCACAGGCGACTTTAAAATTCGTCTGCCGAACAACGAAAGCAAAATGACCCCCACAATTCCGGAGAAGCCAATAAGATAAAAATTCACCGTCAGCCGATGTAGAATAGGTTTCAGTGAGCCGGACTTGGGGTTGATTCGCAAAACACCGAAGTAATTGAGGTTCTCAAGGTTCCACACGGCATCCATGGCGCCAGCCGTATCGAGTTTTTGCACTTTGGGGAACTTATCCATTTTGCCATCTGAGTCATTCCCGAACGATTTGAGAGAATAGACCGAATCCTCGACAGTACCATTGAGTTCGAAGTAAACACGTCCGTTTTCATGAACAAGTAAAAACTCTTCAACGTTGTTGAAATCACTCAAGGCATTCAACAGAATGCGTCGAAGCGTTTTCTTCTGAGAGCTGTTTAACTTTTGGCCAAGTGTGACACCTTTTAAGCTGTTTTCGATGCGCGGTCTCAAACTCGAGATAACCAGCTCAGCCGATTGATGCGATAATATGTCGATGGATTGATTCAATCCCCAATACGTAAAATAGAGGGTCACACCAAATAGAGTGCCGAACGCCAAAAAAAGTAATGTCAGTTGCTTATGTACCAGTTTCATTTTCTATCTCGGAAATCCCTTCCGAGTTTACCAAAAGTGAGCATGGACGGTGTGGAGAGAGGTGATTCGATTTAGCGCCAAAAGAAAAAATAACACCCATGTCATCAAATGTCAAGTAAAATACGCTTTTTATATAACCTCATATTACGGCGAGGGTATCCCCAATATGTCCGTTTACAAAGCCCGAAACTAAATTTTGGGACTGATAGCTGATGTGGGATGAAGCCGACTGATTGGGGTTTCGAAAAAAAACCGTCATCTTCAAGGGATGCACCTTCTGAACGATCACTCAAAGATGACATCAAGCCACGTGGGTCGTCAACGTGAGACCACCCCTGTTGGTTCTGAAGCTGTCGGCAATTGCGGAAAGAAAAGACGAACTCAAAGTGGCGGGACAAAGCTGATGCTGCAGCGGAGCTCTGTCCACCCCGTGGGATAAATTGTCCAACGGGGTTCAACCCATCGTTGCAGACGGACAAAAAACGCGTCCGCTGCGAAAGCTTAAGTCGTTAGCCTTTTTCTTACGAACCCTTTTTCTCTGATTCAGCGTCAAGTTTTTGAACCAAAATTAAAATTACCATCGTTTAGTGTCTTAAAATGATTCTTTGCAGCTTTATATTTTGCCTTATTTTCATCTGAAGGTTCTGCTTATTTCTTCAGTCGGAGAAATTCTGGATCGGATCCGTGGAAAGCTGGCTTTTCTTGAT
>JAABYK010000592.1:12766-13015 GCA_011775825.1 Candidatus Zhuqueibacterota bacterium
TGAGGTCAATTGTCGAGAGCATTTTGCCGTATTCGGTTTAAAGTTAACACCGTACGCCATAGAATCTCGCTGGTTTACGGGGCAGTGTGAATTGACGACTTTTGAGTTGGAGGAATTGCTGGGCTCAAAATTACGCGCATTGTACCAAAGAAAAAAAGCTGGGATCTCTTTGACCTGTGTGAGAGCTAATTCGGCCATTCGCCATTCGCTTCGAACGAGTACCCAGACTCTTTCTTTTCTAATCAAAAT
>JAABYK010000480.1:0-7045 GCA_011775825.1 Candidatus Zhuqueibacterota bacterium
CATCTACATCCCAGAGGTGGGAGGCGTTCGCATTGAAGACGACTATGTTATAACTGAAACCGGCGCTGAAAATTTAACCCCTTTTCCGAGGGAACTGGTTTGTGTCGCATGAAAGGGAAATCGAAATCTCGGTCGTCATTGTTACCTACAATAATGAACCTGTAATTTCGTCATGTCTTCATTCTCTACTCACGGAACTGGCGAATGGCCAGCATCAAATTATCATCGTTGACAATAATTCGTCGGATGGTACTCGGGGAACAATAAATACAGTCGTCAATGAAGTTGGTGCGGCTGCTTTTAAAATAATTGAGAACAGTCAGAATCTCGGTTTTACAAAAGCTCTCAATCAGGGATTAAAGAAAAGCAGCGGGAAACATATCCTAATTTTGAATCCCGATACCATCGTCCAACCGAGTTCTTTAAAAACGTTGTTGAGCAGATTGTCGGAAGACAATAAAGTGGGGATGACCGCGCCGCAACTGCTGAATCCTGATGGCACGGTTCAGCCGTCCTGTCGTCGGTTTCCCGTCCGGCGTGATGTCCTTTTCGAGATCAGCGGTCTAAGCTCAGCCTTTCGCGAAAGTAAGCTTTTTAGCCGTTGGAAAATGGGCGATTTCAATCATCTAAGCTGTCGATGTGTGGATCAGCCGCAAGGAGCATGTCTGCTGTTTGAAAGGCGGCTACTGGACCAGGTAGGTCTATGGGACGAAAGGTTTCCAATGTTTTTTAGCGATGTGGATTGGTGCAAACGGGTCAAGTCACACGGATACGAGATCCTCTTCGAACCGGCTGCAAAGGTGGTGCACTACAAGGGACTTAGTATTAAGCAAAAGAGACCGGCCATGATCTGTTCTTCGCACCGTTCATTCTACATGTATTTCAAAAAACACAAACACGATTTTATCATTCTCAATGAGATCTTGGGCGTGATTCTATTTGTCACAGCACCATTGAGAATTCTTTGGTTTTGGTTGTCTGGCGAATTTCAAAAATCTTAAAATTGACGGAGGGAGCACATGCAGCAATCCGCAGAAGTGGAAACTCGGATCAAAAATGGTGTGGGCATTATGGACATCAGTGGCGATGTCACCAGCTTCTCTGAAAAAGTTTTACAGGAGGCCTATGACGAATTCACTGAAGATGATATCAAAAAAATTGGCTTAAATTTTGAGCAGGTCTCCTACATCAACAGCGCGGGCATGGCCATCATCATCAGTATCCTGACGCAAAGTCGTAAGAAGGGGCAGACACTGCGGGCTTGGGGGCTCACCGAGCATTTTCAAAAAATCTTTGATATGGTGGGTATTACCAAGTATATGGATCACTTTGACAGTGAATCCGAAGCTCTAAAGGGATTTTGAAATTGGGGTTTAGTTCCAATTTTGGTTGAGAGGTCTTTTCGGTCAGGATCATTCTCCAAAACTGTCTTCTTTCAACAATTCTAAATGCGATTCATGATTCGGCTTCTGTTTAATGCGTTACGAAAGTGCCCTCCACGAAGACGTGTTTAATTCTGGTTTTCAGTATCAGGAAAGCATTGCCGCTTTTCTTTGTTCCACAAATCATCATTTCGGGATTACAACCCGTAGGCTGAATGTTGAGTAAAAAGCCACCCAAAGCTTAGCCGGAGGAACCTTGTCAAAATCGTGGCAAATGTTGCTGCTCTTAAGTCTGGCCGAACTGCTCGCCATGACCGTTTGGTTTAGTGCCTCTGCAGTTGGGCTCGCCCTGAAGATAGAATGGGGATTTCAAGATGGCCAAATCGCCTGGTTGGTGATGGCCGTACAATTGGGATTTGTCGCCGGAACATTGCTTATTTCCATTACCAACTTAGCCGACATATTGAACACCCGTCAGGTGTTTGCAGGCTCGGCGGCGTTGTCTGCCATTGCCAATGCGATATTCCCCTTGACGTCTGGTCATTTTGCAGCAGCGGTATTCTTGAGGATTTTAACCGGAGTTTTCCTGGCCGGGGTTTATCCGCCGGGCATGAAAATTATGGCCGGTTGGTTCAGGTCACGCCGTGGCCTGGCCATTGGCGCTCTGGTAGGAGCATTGACGATCGGCTCAGCCGCGCCGCATTTGGTTGGCGCCATATTACGAGAGCAATGGCGATTAACCATCTTAGCCAGCTCCGCTTTCTCGATGCTGAGCGCGCTCATCGTTTTAACTTTGGTGAAAGATGGACCGTACGACGTGCCGGCCCAATCCTTCAACTTCAAATACATGTTTGAAATATTTAAATATCGCCCAACCCGATTGGCTTATTTTGGTTATTTCGGCCACATGTGGGAACTTTACGCGATGTGGACCTGGGTGCCCATTTTCTTGTTTAGCACCATCGAAGCGAATGCCGTTACACACAGCTTTCATCCCGGTTTGGGTGCGTTCCTGGTCATTGCTGCCGGGGCCGTTGGGTGCGTCGGTTATGGCTTGTGGGCGGACAACATTGGCCGAAGCAAATCGACCATTACCGCGATGACTTTCAGCGGGCTCTGCTGTTTTGTGGTCGGTTTCCTGCAGCAGATGAGTCCGGTCTGGTTGCTCATTGTATGCATATTTTGGGGGATAACCGTTGTCGCAGACTCCGCCCAATTCTCAGCCGCGGCCACGGAATTGTGCGATCCGCAATATATGGGCACCGCCTTGACTCTCCAAACGAGCATCGGATTTTTAATCACCATGATTTCTATTCGGTTGGTTCCTTTGCTGACTGATATGGGAGGCTGGGGCCTTGCATTTTCTACACTGGGAGTGGGGCCTGTTTCTGGCATTATTGCCATGAGCCGCTTATACAAAATGCCGGACGCGATTAAAATGGCCAACGGCAATCGCTGATTCTCCCGGTCAACACACTCATTAACCGTTTGTTTTTGCCGATTCTTTTCTTAAATTATCTCCTTAAAATAACCCGCATTTTAACTTAAGAACTCGACAAGACGATTAGGAAAGTTATCCAACATGAAATTGCTGCTTTTTGATGTCGACTTGACTTTAGTCAATACCGGCGGTGCAGGTCGCCGGGCGATGGCACGCGCTTTCAAAGATATTTTTCAGAAAGACGACGGGATGGAGAAAATTAATTTTGCCGGACGAACCGACCGCGCGATTTTCAGAGACGCCCTCACGCTCTGGGGTTTGCAATGGCAACACTCTCTTGAAGAGCGTTTCAAACGAACCTACCTTGAATATCTGCAAACCGAAATCAGAAAACCAAACCCAAAAGAACACATTGAGCCCGGTGTGTTGCAACTCTTGCAGGTATTATCCAACAGGTCGGACGTGACGTTAGGACTCTTAACCGGCAATTGGCGGTCAGGCGCCAAAATCAAATTGGAACATTTTAATTTGTTTCACTATTTTCGACTTGGTGCGTTTGCCGATGATTCTGAAAATCGAAACAAGTTGCCCGAGGCGGCTGTCAAACGTTTCGAAAAAATGTTCAATGCCGAACTCCGACCTGAAGATGTTTACATCATCGGTGACACACCTCTAGATGTGGCGTGCGCCCGATCATTTGCTGCCAGGAGCGTTGCCGTGGCCACAGGCTTTTTCTCATTTGAGGAATTGCAAGCTTCTAAGCCTGATTTTCTTTTCAAAGATCTTTCAGATACACAAGAATTTTTGGACATGCTGAACGGGAGGCTGTAGAATGGACTATCGAACCCTGGGATCCACCGGTATGAGCGCATCCGCAATTGGACTTGGAACGTGGACGATGGGTGGAAGATGGTGGGGTCAGATCGACGATGCCGATTCCGTCGCCACGATAAAAAGAGCCCTGGATTTAGGCATCAATTTTTTCGATACGGCCGATGTTTACGGGTTTGGACGTTCGGAGAAAGTCCTGGCCGAAGCGTTGAAGGGCAGGAGAGAAGATGTACTCATCGCAACCAAAGTCGGTCTGCGCTGGAACAACAGAGGTCAAATCAAGA
The DNA here is from genome assembly GCA_011775825.1 of Candidatus Zhuqueibacterota bacterium. Taxonomy (GTDB): domain Bacteria; phylum Zhuqueibacterota; class Zhuqueibacteria; order Oceanimicrobiales; family Oceanimicrobiaceae; genus JAABYK01. The sequence continues at coordinate 3,939 of JAABYK010000480.1, forward strand.
ACGATTTGAGCCGCCGTCATATTCTCAAAGCGGTTGACGAGAGTTTAAAGCGACTGCAAACCGACTACATCGATTTGTATCAAGCGCATTGGCCGGATCCGAATACGTCCGTCGAGGAGACCGTTGAGGCGCTGATGGAGTGTGTGGAATCCGGTAAGGTGCGTCACCTCGGCGCTTCAAATTTATCAACACAGCAGTTGCTCGAATATCGAAAATACGGTCCCATCGAAACTTTGCAGCCGCCTTTGAACCTGTTTGAGCGGCATGTCGAGGTGCAAGTGCTTCCGGAATGTTACAAACAAAATGTGGGAGTGCTCTCTTATGGTTCACTGTGTCGCGGACTGCTTACTGGCAAATTTAAACCCGGTCATGTGTTTGAGGATAAAGTTCGCCAAACCGATCCGCTCTTTAATGGGGAGACGTTTGGTAGGAATTTGGCCGTCGTGGAAAAACTCAAGAAATTCGCGGGGGAGCATCAAAAGAGCGTGAGTCAGTTGGCCGCTGCATGGGTCTTGGCACACCGTTCGGTTGCGATTGCTCTGTGTGGCGCTCGCAATCCCCGACAAATCGAAGAAAACGTCGGTGGCGCAAATTGGCCGCTAAGTTATGAAGAATTGAAAGAAATCGACAAAATCATGGTACAGACCTAAAAATAAAAAAAGCGACCCTCTGGGATGGGGGCGCTTTTTTGCTACGATTCAACGTCCTTGTATGTCCTTGAACACGAAATCCTTTTACTCCTTAAATTCGTCAGTCCTTTGATCTTCATCCTTATTGGCTCTTTTGTAAGCAATGATTTCAACGTCCGATTCTCGTTTTTGGGGCTTACGGAGTTTGGAAATAAATTCCAGTTTTTCTACGATTCTTTCGATCTCCCGCCTTCTGTTTTAATCGCTTCTCAAGCAGTTCAGTTTTATGGAGATGCCTCACCTGCCGTTTGCAGTGTGCCATTTTAAGACTTGCGCTTTTTTTGAGTGATTTGTAATCTGGCTTGCCAGTTCGTTTGTTTTCTGCGCTGCCATTGACGAGTTGAAAGCTGCCGACTGGAAACGTGACGACAAGACAAAATGTTGCTACCGTGGCTGCTTTCATTTCCATGTCTTCTAATCTTCAATTAATATCGGAGATTCGGATGTAAACTTGAACGCATATATATTAAAATTTTTAATTATTCTGATTTCCGGGGAAGAAAGAACTGAATCGTGTTGTTACAATTATTGAGCTAGATAACTTACCTACTAACTCATCCTTTTCCTCCTCAAGAATCCCTGAGCTAACATGCTCGGGGATTTTTTTTGATTTTCAAATTCATTATGTTTATATTCGTCCGAAGCTTTGAAGTGATGCCAGGTAAACCGTCAATTGATTCGGACGACGTTTGTGCGATTTACAAGACCAAAAGTCCTCGGGGTTCTTCCATTCATCGTGGTCTCTTTGATCCCCATTTTCGCCCTCGCCCAGGAGCTTTTCTTACTGGATGTGCCGGATTCACTGCGTCTGAAGGTCGTTTACCCGGCGGACGGCGATACCGTTAGTTTTGACCGTGTCAGATATGCCGGCTCCGCTTTGCCCTCAGCGAAAGTATGGGTTCAAGGCTCGGAAACCCGGGTGTATCCTTCCGGGGCCTTTGTCGGGTTGGTGGATTTAGAACCAGGGGTTAACATCTTATCGTTTACAGTGCGTGACAGTTTAGGCGTTTTGAGTGATTCCTTGCGTATGTTCCGCACGCCTGGTAGAAGATCGCTTCCTGAGCGTCCAACGTCTGTTAACACATCGGAAGTGCGACCCAGGGAGGATGTCCACATTTCTCCCGGTGATGTACTTGAGGTTGAGTTTCATGCCAGTCCGGCTGGACGCGCCTCGTTTTCCATCGATAAGATTGTCGAAGATTTTCATATGGAAGAAGCATCGCCTGCCAATGCCGGTGGATTGCAAGGCATTTACCGGGGAAGTGTCATCATTCCTCCTCGAAAAGAATACAGTCCCAAACCTGTGGAGTTCAAATTCAGAGGTAAAGATGGCCGAGAGCTAAAATTCAAATCGGATGGGAAGGTTCACGTACTTTCCGAACTTTTTCCGCTTGTTGCGGTAACCACCGATTCCCTGACTGTGGTGCGCACCGAACCCGGTGGTGAAATCTGGATGGAACTTCCCGTCGGTATTAAAATGCAGATTACCGGTGAAAGAGAGGGATTGAAGATGGTTAAGCTCGCGGAGGATGTCGTCGGCTACGTTGCTTCCAATAGTCTCAGAATGCTGCCGGTGGGTTCACCCCTTCCGCAGGCGTCCATTGGTGCGATTGGTGCGCTGCAGGACGCCAACTGGGTTCAGCTTCGCATCAACATTTCCAAAAAAATACCCTTTCGAATTCAGCAATTTGTGGAGCCGGCTGCTCTGGAGGTGGTTTTTTATCGGGCCCGTCAGGCGCCGCAATGGATTATGTACCCCGAAGATGACGAAACTGTTGGAACCATACAGTGGCGACAGGAAAGCGCTAGCGAGATTGTGCTCCGTGTTGAACTCAATCAAGAACAGCAATGGGGGTTTCACGGTCGATATGTTGGCAGGCAGTTTCGACTGTATATTCGCAGGGCGCCCAGATTCTCAAACCTGGCGGATTCACTCTTGAATGGGTTGACCATCGTCGTGGACGCCGGTCATGGTGGAGAATTTGAAGGGGCCGTCAGCGCGACTGGCCTCCTCGAGAAAGATGTCAATTTGAAGTTTGCAAATCACGTAGCCACTTTGCTGGAAGCCGAGGGCGCAAATGTTGTCCGGACACGAATGCAGGACACGACCGTGACGCTGCAAAAAAGGCTTGCAATCGCGCGAGATACTAATTCGCACATTTTTGTTTCGTTACACAACAATTCAATCAGCCCGGCTACCAATCCTGTGCGTCCGCGAGGCACCAGCACGTACTACACCGTACCCCAATCGGCAGCCATCGCCCGCAAGGTTTACCAGCGACTGCTGACTTTGGGTGTGCAGCCATTTGGCAGGGTCGTATCGACCTATTTTGTGACGCGGCAAACGAGTTTGCTTTCGTTCCTGGTGGAAGGATTGTTTATGACGCATCCGGAAGATGAAATGCTGTTGATGGACGA
>JAABYK010000480.1:7108-7736 GCA_011775825.1 Candidatus Zhuqueibacterota bacterium
TTCGAAACCGACGGTTTCGTCCCCACCCAATCGGATACGCTTCGTCGCTGACGCAAAGGCTCAATGACCGTAATATAAACCTCGTGAGCACTCAGAGTGTCCAAAAAGTCCAATGATGTCATTGCGAGGAGCGTTAGCAACGTGGCAATCCCCAACTTCGATGTTCGATTCGGGGGGATGACTTCGTTACTTCGTTCCTCGTAATGACGAATCGAAGACTTTTTGGACAGACCCAACGAAATTATTTTTAGAGAGAATGAGGATTCGTTAACAACTAAAAATCTTGATTTTTGCACAATTTCGTATTTAATTTGTAAAAAGACGTATTGGATTGCACTATGAAACGACTTGAAACATTTGACAATAAATATCCCAATCGGGATTACACCATCACGATTGTAAATGATGAGTACACGTCGGTGTGTCCCATGACCGGACTGCCGGATTTTGGCACCATCACCATCAACTACGTTCCGGACGAGAAATGTCTTGAACTCAAAGCCTTGAAGTACTACTTCCTTGAATATCGAAACGAAGGCATTTTCTATGAGGCCGTGGTGAACAAAATTTTGGATGATCTGGTGGAAGCGTGTCAGCCGCGCAGGATGGAAGTCATTGGCGAATTCAG
>JAABYK010000123.1:0-987 GCA_011775825.1 Candidatus Zhuqueibacterota bacterium
AGGGCGTCTTGCTCTCGACTCTTTGCTGCAAAGGCAATTCGGTTCCCATCCGGATGCCAGGTAATGCCCGGCCGTAACCAATGGAGTTCTTCCAGCTTGCCCGATCTCTGGCCACTTACGAGTTTGGCGATCTGCTTGCCATCGATGGCGGAAACCAAATAGATATCGAAGAATCCCGATTTGTCCGAGAGGTAGGCGATTTTGTCCCCCTTCGGAGAAAGCTCGCCGCTGTTGTTGATGAAATTCTGCTCCTGGTCGTGAAACGTGATTTGTTTGGCAAAATCGGTGGGTTCCTGTCGTTTTGCAAAATCGGGCCAGTAGGTTTTTTTGATGTATTTCTGCCACTTTTCGTTCAGTTCGTCGATCCCCATTCCGATGCTGTGCTGCAGCCCGCTGGAAACGCTTTTTGAGTATTTCACTTTCTGCATCAGCTCGGCAATTTTGGGTTTGCCATATTTGTCGGCGATATAGTTCAGAACCGATTGGCCGCCCTTGTACGCCAAAAACGCATTCAGTTTGTTGATCGATGGGGCGTAGTCGCTGACGACCGCATCGCGCATAAACATGTCGGATTCGGGATCCCAAGCACGCGATTCGTACTCTGCCAGCCCTTCAATAAACCACAGCGGAATGTTCGACCCCGAAATGCCCGGAAGAATGGAGCGGGCGTTTGGGCCGAACAGCATCTGCAGCATCATGGCATGAGTGAGCTCATGGTGGGTGACATGCCGAAGCTGCTCGTACGAACCTTCGTACNNCCGATTCTTGAAAAACTCCGTAAACCCACCAACCGACTCTTCGGGCGGTCCGAGGTTGAGATTGGTTTGCCCGAAGTCGTTGTGGGATTTGTAGACCACAATGACGATCCGGTCTTTGAGCCTGTAGTCCCAACTATTCGAAATGCTCACATACGACGATTCGGCAATGTCGGCCACAAACTCGGCAACCCGATCCGACCCGGGATAAAAATAGACATCGAAATGTTTG
>JAABYK010000123.1:1087-1284 GCA_011775825.1 Candidatus Zhuqueibacterota bacterium
TTAGTATTATTTCGACAGTTTTGTTACATCATTAACTTGAGAAAACTGGAAATGCCACTTTCACAAAAGTCGGGGATGAGTGACAATGGAATGAACACCTCCTGAATAAGACCCGCCCGAAAATAAATTTTCGGGCTAATAGCCGAAGTCGGCTGATTTGGGCTTCGAAAAAAATTGTCATCTTCAGATGACTTTAG
>JAABYK010000039.1:0-146 GCA_011775825.1 Candidatus Zhuqueibacterota bacterium
TATGACAATGATGACAATTTTAGATCTTTGGTTTCCTCCAATTGGACCCTGGAGGGAGATCCCATTGGTGTTTTTTCCAATCCCAATCCATCGACATTTGACACTCTTACAGGACAAACGGTGGGCTCAGCAGTTGTTCGAGCTGT
>JAABYK010000039.1:155-1937 GCA_011775825.1 Candidatus Zhuqueibacterota bacterium
ATCTGACTTCGACGATTACTGTTTTGCAGGGTCCTCCTAATCTTCTTATGAAAGTTGCTCTCTCCGATAGTCAATCCGGATTAGCGGGAGCAGATTTACCGCGCGATATTGAAGTGCAGGTGTATGATCAATTTATGAATCCAGTTGAGAATGGCACGGTTCGTTTTATTCCCCTTGCCGGGGGGCTTGTTGATGGAAGCCCTTCATTTTCAGATGTGACAACGAACGGATTAGGCATTGCCAGCGCGCGCTGGACACTCCATAGCGATACTACAACGGATAGTCTCGCGGCAACGGTTCCGAATTTTGCGACTACACCGGATACAGTCGTTTTCGTTGCGTTCGTCAATCCCGGAAGGGCAGATTCATTGGCGCCAGCTTCGGCTCTCTCCGATACCGGAAAGGTTAATACATTTTTAACCAATAGATTTACCGTAAAAGTATTTGATAGTTTAGGGAATCCTACACCCAACGTCCCCATCAGTTTTAGTGTTGTGAGCCGACCTTTAGGCGCCCAGAGGGATTCCTTATCGGTGTATAATGTTCAAACCAATTCCATCGGATTGGCATCAACGCGACTTCATCTTGGCACAAAATTGGGAACGTACCAGGTGCGTGCGTTTGCAGCCTCCACACAACCAACGTCAATTCTCTTTACCGGGGTTGCCAATCAACCGGATAGTGCCGATACGCTAATTATTACCAAAGGGAACGATCAAACCGGAACGGTTGCGCAGCAATTGGCTGATTCGATTCAGTTTAAAGTTACAGACCAGTTTGGGAATGTGAATTCCGCTGTAACCGTTAATGTTTCGGCGCTGAATGGAAGCGCGAATCCCTCTACGGGGACCACAAACTCAAACGGTTTATTCTCGACTGCCTGGACATTGGGACAGACAAGCGGTACCCAACGATTGGTCGCCTCGTTGCCTTCATTTCCGGCAGTGGTGAGTGATACAGTCACAGCAACTGCTAATCCTGACGCTGCCGATTCACTTTTATTGGTTACCATGCGCAAGCTGCCTTTTGATTCCGTAGCAGCAGTTCCGGGGGAAAATATCACTTTCGTGGTTGAAGCACGAGATCAGTTCAATAATTTAAAACCGAATGCCACCGTTCGCTTTGCTCCGGAATTCGGATACAATGCTCTTTTTGAGAGTAACCAATTGGTATCCGATGACGGTGGACGGGTCAGCAATGTGGTTAAAACCGATGCATCAAGAAGCGAAACATTCTTCCGCGCTTCTATCGCCGGAATCGATACGTTGCCATTGCATATTTTCCACATTCAATATGTCGCCAAAAGCCTTCGGGATACGGTGATCTCGCCGGGTGATACGGTGTCTTTTCGTTTACAACTGCGCAACACTTCACCAAATCCGGTTACGTTGGATACCAGCAATACTATTTTGAGCTTTAATGATGGTGCTCACTCTTTCAGCGCTGCGTTGAATGGTGCAGTGACTTTACCGGCTAATGGTTCGGATACGCTGAGATTCGATTCCACCGTTGTTGATTCAAACTTTGCGAATACAACCTACACACCCGACCTATCAATAAAAGGAGGCGCGGCAGATTCACTCTTATCGGGAAGCATTACATTGCCTATCAATTCACTCTCTATTTTCAATGTAAGGGTAACCCAGATTACTGCTTCGGTGATAAAGGTGGCCCGGGGAGACAGCTTCACAGCAACTATGCGGGTAAGAAATGAGGGTCCTGAAACCGTGAATGTAGATACTTCACAAACGACGCTTAATATTCCGGGTCTAGCGGCGTCTA
>JAABYK010000039.1:1969-2168 GCA_011775825.1 Candidatus Zhuqueibacterota bacterium
TTCCCACAAATGCAACATTGGGTCCGTACACGATTGACGGGCAATTTACGGGAACTACAAGCAGTGGTGTACCCGTCTTTGACGGAAGCGCGGATTCTCCATATTCATTCTCTGTGGTAAGCAATGCTCTTGTTTCGGTTCAAGAACTGACTCCTTCCCCTGTAACGAGAGGAGATCAATTTACTTTCAGGGCAAAGGT
>JAABYK010000707.1 GCA_011775825.1 Candidatus Zhuqueibacterota bacterium
TTTACGACTGAAATAGATATCGATACTGCCCCGAAAGGACTTAATGAAGATACAATACGGTTTATCTCGGCCAAAAAGAACGAGCCAGAATGGATGCTTGAATGGCGATTGAAAGCGTTTAAGCATTGGAATAATATGCGAGAGCCGAGCTGGGCGAACGTCAAATATCCACCGATTGATTTTCAGAATGCTTATTATTATGCGGCCCCGAAAAAGAAAGAACGCCCCAAGAGCCTGGATGAAGTTGATCCAAAAATCCGGGATACGTTTGACAAATTAGGCATTCCGCTTGATGAACAGAAGCGCCTGACTGGTGTCGCTGTCGATGCAGTTATGGACAGCGTTTCGGTTGCCACGACATTCAAGAAAGAACTGGAAGAGCAGGGGATTATTTTCTGCTCTATTTCGGAAGCCATTCAAAATCATCCCAACATTGTGAAGAAGTATCTCGGCTCAGTGGTGCCGTATACGGATAATTTCTTCGCCTCGCTCAACTCTGCTGTATTCAGCGACGGTTCGTTCTGCTACATTCCAAAGGGCGTGCGGTGCCCGATGGAACTGTCCACATATTTTCGCATTAACGCGGCTAACACAGGACAGTTCGAGCGCACGTTGATTGTAGCTGAGGAAGGCTCTTACGTGAGCTATCTTGAGGGGTGCACGGCACCGATGCGCGATGAAAATCAGTTGCATGCAGCAGTCGTGGAACTCGTTGCTCACAAAGATGCCGAGATTAAATATTCAACGGTCCAGAATTGGTATCCGGGCGATTCCGAAGGTAAGGGCGGAATTTACAACTTCGTGACGAAGCGCGGTAATTGTTTGGAAGACAATGCCAAAATTTCCTGGACGCAAGTCGAAACCGGATCGGCTATCACTTGGAAGTATCCAAGCGTCATCCTGAAAGGAGATAATACCGTCGGTGAATTTTACTCCGTGGCGTTGACAAACAACTTTCAACAGGCGGATACGGGCACCAAAATGATTCATCTCGGGAAGAATACCCGAAGCACCATCGTGTCCAAAGGAATATCCGCTGGCCGAAGCCAGAATTCTTACCGAGGTTTGGTAAAGGTAGCCAAGAAAGCGAACAACGCACGGAATTTCTCACAATGCGATTCGATGCTGATTGGCGATACATGTGGTGCTCATACATTCCCATATTTGGAGATAAACAACAAATCGGCTCGCATCGAGCACGAGGCAACCACGACCAAAATCGGTGAGGATCAGATCTTTTACTGCAATCAGCGCGGGATAGACCCTGAAAACGCGGTTGCTTTAATCATCAACGGCTTCTGTAAAGAGGTCTTCCGTGAATTGCCGATGGAGTTTGCTGTTGAAGCTCAAAAACTTCTGGCAATTAGTCTTGAAGGGAGTGTTGGGTAAAAAGCAAATATGGAGCTGGCTCTTTCTCAATGAACAAGGGTCAGCTTTTTTGTTGTGTCACAGAAATTAATTAAACAAAGGGAGAGAATAAAAGACACATGTTAGAGATCAAGAATTTATACGTAAGTGTAGAAGGCAATGAGATTCTAAAAGGAATCGACCTGAAGGTCAACAAAGGTGAGATTCATGCCATCATGGGACCGAACGGTTCCGGAAAAAGCACATTGGCGAATGTCCTTGCAGGTCGAGAAGAGTATGAGGTGCTGGATGGGGAGATCCTTTACAACGGCCAAGACCTGTTGGACATGGATCCCGAAGAGCGTGCTGTGGAAGGGCTTTTCATGGCGTTTCAATATCCGGTTGAGATTCCCGGCGTGACGATGTCCAACTTTCTGAAGACGGCTCTAAATGAGGTTCGAGAGGCGCGCGGTGAAGAGAAATTGGACGCGATGGAGTTCTTTTCTCTGGTAAAAGAAAAACTCAAATTGGTGGATATGGATGAGAAATTTTTAAGTCGCTCCATCAATGAAGGGTTTTCCGG
>JAABYK010000109.1 GCA_011775825.1 Candidatus Zhuqueibacterota bacterium
GAGTTCGACGCGCCGTTTTTTCGGATCGACGATCCAATATTCTTTGACTCCGAATTTTTCGTAATTGTCTTTCTTTTCAACCAGATCATAATAAGCTGTTGATGGAGAAAGGATTTCGATGATTAAATCCGGTGCACCCGAGATGTTTTTGTCTGTAATAATTTGGCTATTCTCATTAGCAATAAACAGAATATCAGGCTGATGGATATTTTCTTCCGATAGCACCACATCGATTGGGGCATCAAAGATCTTACCCGCATGGATTTTTTCATTAAATTTTCTCAATTCAAATTCAATTTTACCGCTCACATCCTGATGATTTGTATCGGGCGCAGGAACCATAACTAATTCTCCGTTTATGACCTCGTAGCGCTCACCATCCTCAGGAAGGTCTAAGTAGTCCTGGTAGGTGTAGGTTTTCTTGTTGTACCGCAGAGAGGTTTCTTTGACTTGCATGGTTTGTCCCAGTTATTTCTAAACTTAATTCAAACTTATCAAAAAACTCAGAATATGTCAAGCTAAATGAGATAAAATGAGAAGTCGGCCCTCGCAGGTTGCTGCAAATCGAGCCTGGTGGGAGTTCAGAAGGTAGACGTGGCCAAAAAAAGCGGAGTGATGAATTCCCGTCGGGGTGCCATCATCACTCCGCCGAAATTTTCAGCTATCTTCTTCCTTCTTCTTTATCAAGTCTCCTCGCGTCACATGGATATCATCAAAACTGCCGGATGAAATGACATAGTACCATTTTGCAAAACGGGCATTAAGCTCTTGCGAGAGATTTTTGCCTTTTTCGACTTTTTCTTTCCACTCTTCATGTTCATCGAAGAGTTCTTTATTTCTGCGATCGGCATCTGTCCATAAGCTGTCCGCCTTTGTTTGAAACTCGGTGTTTTTCGGTTCGGACGGTTCGGGGAATTGACTGGGATCAAATTCTGTGGTGATGAATAAATAGCGGTTCTCCTTGTCATCTTCCCCATCGCTTTCTACTCCATCTTCATCACCAGATTTCGTACCCGCCGTGAGAGCCAGGCCCGATCCGGAGACGATTTCACCGAAACGCAGGGTGTAAATGACGCCATCTTTCGTCCTGACTTGTAGTTCACCTTCGTTGGAAACCAACTGGCCATCACGCGTAAAGTAATAGCCTTTGCTCTGCAATGACAGGACATCGGATTGCGAGAGGCTCATGCTATCGCTGTCTTTTGTCAGGGATTGGGAAAGTCCTTCCGGTTTTGGACGCACGCCAACAATGGACAGCTCATCTACGGCCTTCAAGAGGTCATCCATTTGATCCTCATCGACTTCCTCATCCGCGCCCATTTTGTTTGCAGCCCATTCAGCGCCTTCTTTATTGAGTTCAATCACATCGCGCTGATTTATTACACCCGTGCGCTCGTTGATAGAATAATCCCTCAATATGACTTCAGTGATGGCACTCTTGTCGACCTTCAGCACATCGGAATCTATCCAGTCGCTGAATTTTGTCGACAAATCGATATCCACGCGAGATGCGTACACACGCTTTTGACCGGGGATACGCACAAAACGGAAGTTGTCGCGTCCTTCAACCTTTTCGCCGATGATGAAGTCGGCCAAGATTTTGTCATTCGTTCCTTTGATGGTGACACGTTTGCCCCGACCTTTCAGCGAGGTATTGGCTTCATCAAGGGGATCGATTACGCCGAATGCCTCGTGATCGGCCACATTATCCGAACGAAAATCATCTTTTCTTACCTGAATCACGCCGGCTGCGGTTTCTGCCAACCGGTCTTCGGCATCCGCGGGATAATTGTGATGTGAGGGGATGGTCCAGATTCCATCTTGGAACGTTACCTTGAACGGAATCGGGGTGCCCGTTTCTTCGTTATAATCAATCACTTCCAGGGTTTGTGCCTCGTTCGGATCCGTAAATTCCGGAAAGAAGAGCTCGCCCTGGTCATAAAAAGCTTCCGGTGTACTCGTACGCGGAATGTTGACAATAAAGGCGATGAGTGCAAGGCCGATGGCCACGCCTCCGTAAGTGATGGTTCTTTTTTTTTCGTCCATTCTTCTCTCCTAATTTTTGAAATGCTTACGCTCTTAATCTTCTGGCTGCTGCCGCACCTTCTTTTTCACGTTTGTAGCGACGGACAAAGATGAAGATGCCAAATCCAAGCACGGGCAACGGTGGCAAAAATACTGAGTACACCTTGATGTTGCTTTGGATGCTGCGAATTTTGGCTTCCATCTCCTCTTTGCTGCGTTGAATTCTGGCTTCTTTCTTTGCTTCAATTTTGTTTTTTAGTGCATCAAGCTTGCGCTGTTCTGCTTCCTGAAGATTCCTGGCCATGATCTCTTTGGTTCGATCATCCAAGTCGGTTCGTTGACGAACTTCAGCAACTTTTTCACTCAGTCGTTTTTGCGCTTCTGCTAAAGCCTGGGAAGCTTCAGCTTCTGCCTCTTGTTCTTCTTTCAATTGCTCTTCTCGGAATTCGCGTTTCTTTTCCTCAATCGTTTCCAACGTCCGGTGTCTGACTCTTTTCTTCCGCAGAGTGATAAACGATTCATCTCCCACCAGCACATCCATACAATTCAGAAAGAACGTGACATTATCAAAGTTCAAGTTACCGACGGCTTGCTGACGAATCTGAAAGAACTGTTGTGAAATGAAATCCAGGTCAGCAATGACCATGGCATTGACTCGAGTTGGCGTTTGTGTGGTGTCGCTATCCGCACCGTTTGTGGTGTCGGGGAAGCTTTCTCCCTTGATATGGGCCGCCATTGTGTAGGCAGCAGGGTTCGGACGGTGACCAAATCGCGGTTGCACCAATTGTACCCCAAAGAAACTACGCTGCACCAATTGACTGTAATTCAATGAGCCCGAGGCAGGTGTGGTCTTCACCAACGGTTGAAAATCATAATCTGAGTCTGCTGCCTTGCGCAAGCTTCCGGGGAACAGCAAGACCAATTCTTGTAACCCTGCACTCGCCGTATGTTCTTGGTTGAAGGCCTCCGGGTTGTTGGCGCCGACAAATACGATCTCCGGTTGCAAATGGGCAAAATCGGGATGTGGATTATATTGATCCCAAATGATTTGTGCTTTATTCCAACTTACGCCCAAAGCCGTCATTAAAGCGTGAATGTCGCCTTTTTCTTTAGGTGGGGGACCCTGGTTTCTCATAAATGGGTTCATATTCGCTCCGGCTTTTTCTGACGGCGACAGACCAACGTTGATGATGGTCAAGGGATCCACCAGAAGCAAGGTTGGATTCCCGGCTTCCATGTAATCCTGCAGGTGATCCATCTCCTTTTGCGGCAACGAAGATGGCAGCGCAATCAAGAGTGCATCGTATTCTTCCTCAATCGGTTCGCTTGCCGAGACTTGCTCCACATCATACTGTTTTTTCAATTCATCAACCACTGGCCACGGCGGGGTGCTGCGCATACTCTGAAAGTCAAAGCCACCGAAAAGCTTGGCCTCGGTGTTGAGGACGCCGATCTTCTTGCGATTTGTTTTTGCCACCACGCGGATGCTACGTGTTAACTCATATTCAACGGGCAATCCTCGGTCGAAGAAAGGAATCACCTCTTCTTCAGCCCCGCAAGTGAAAGCCACGCCCATAAAGACCTGGCTAAAACTTGCCTGGGCGC
>JAABYK010000081.1:0-1085 GCA_011775825.1 Candidatus Zhuqueibacterota bacterium
CGCCTCGGGACCGACGGTTCCCGACAGCTCCACATTCCGCGATGCAAAGGAGATCATCGAACGCTATCAAATCTGGAACGACATTCCGGACACCGTAAAAGAGCACATCCTGAAAGGTGTGAACGGAGAGATTCCCGAAACGCCCAAGGAAGGCGATGAAATATTTTCTAAGACGCAGAACGTTGTGATCGGCAGCAACATTCAGGCAGTTTTGGCTGCCGAAGAAAAAGCCAAAAGCCTCGGTTATAATTCGTTGGTGCTTTCTTCCTTCATAGAAGGCGAGACCAAGGACGTGGCGCGGGTGCATGCCGCCATCGCCAAAGAGATTCTGCAAACCGGCCATCCGGCGAAATGTCCGGCTTGCGTGATCTCCGGAGGCGAAACCACGGTGACCATTCGCGGCAATGGCAAAGGGGGACGCAATCAGGAATTCGTGCTCGCCGCCGCCCTCGACATTGCGGGACTGGAGTCGGTGGTGATTTTGAGCGGCGGCACCGACGGCACCGATGGCCCCACCGACGCCGCCGGTGCCCTTTGCGATGGTCGCACCGTAGAACGCGCCGCTGAACAGGGACTGAACGCTCGGCAGCACTTGTCGAATAACGATGCGTATCCTTTTTTTAAAAGATTAGATGACCTGTTGATCACCGGTCCGACGAATACCAATGTGATGGATCTGAGATTGGTTTTGGTCGGTACGAATTCTTGAATGTAATGAAAAATACGAAACTTGAAAGTTCTGATGGCTCTTCTTTCAAGCTCACAATCGTAGGTTATGAGTTTCCTGAATTGGCAGAAGCTGAATATGATTCGAATTGGTTGCAAGTGCAGGTTGATGTGGAGCTACCGAATGGACGTTCTTGGAGCGTTACACATCCCTGCTTACTCACGTATGAAGTTGCAGAATTAGCAGATTGGCTCGACTCCATTCAAACACGGACATATAATAAAACTGAGCAAGACTTCATAGAACCCAATCTCTCGTTTCAAATAGTGAATGAGGCTTTGCGAGTTTCTTTTGAGCTTGAAATGCGTCCGGCGTGGGCTTTGGAAGACGCAGCCGGAAAAGAGGATTTATGGTTAGA
>JAABYK010000081.1:1126-1337 GCA_011775825.1 Candidatus Zhuqueibacterota bacterium
CAGAAGTAGACTTAAGGACTGCGGCTGAATCCTTAAGATCTCAGCTTAAGGTTTATCCACAACGAGCGGAAAGATGAGTAACGTGCGTGCCATGCGAAAAACCAAAATCGTCTGTACCATAGGACCCGTCAGCAATTCGGAAGAGGTGCTTGCACAACTGATGGAGGCCGGCATGAATGTGGCACGGCTGAATTTCTCACACGGGACGCAC
>JAABYK010000246.1 GCA_011775825.1 Candidatus Zhuqueibacterota bacterium
TTCACTATTTTCAGTATTCTATCCTCAATTTTGCCAACACGAAGGCACGGATTGAAATACTCGCGCACCCACTTTTCTCCCGCTGCCCCCATTTTTTGGCGCACGTCATCTTCACGCCAGAATTCGAGCAGACAGCTCGCGATAGCTTCTGGATCTCGCGGTGGTACCAGCCATCCTGTTACTCCATTCTTAACGTATTCGCTGACTCCACCACAGTCTACAGCAATTACCGGGGTTCCAGCAGCCATCGTTTCAAGTAGAATCGTACCGGACGGTTCCTCCCACGAGGGCAACATAAGCACAGCAGTTCGTTTAAGTATCTCGGGCACGTCGTCCCGATGGCCAGTGATCACGATTCGCTCCTCGCAATCCAGTTTTGCCATCAATGCTCTTAGGTCTTGCTCGTAACGAGGATCGCCTTTGCCGACAAGTAGCAGTTTGAGATTCGGAATCTGTCGAGCGGCAATTGCGACTGCTCTAATTGCGTCAGCTTGACCTTTGCGTCGTTGCAACGAGCCGACAACACTTGCTACCCAGTCATCTTTTTTCACACCAGGAAGCTCAGCAACTGGCTTTGCGTTAGCAAAGCGTTGTACGCTCAAACCTTCGCGCATAGCATTAATGCGACTGTTTAAACCCAGGTTTTTAAATTGCTCGGCTACCGCTTCAGCAACAGTGAACACCTGTCGCGATGTTGAATGAATGAATTTGAACAGCCATTCATGCGGTAGAAAAAAATAAAGATCAGGGTTGCCAGTCAAAATTTCCCGTATATGCCAGATGTGTGGCTTTTGGGTGGTCCGCGCCGCAAGGGTGCCAGAAAAAATGACCATTGAATTGGTGTAAATGAGGTCAATTCGCTGTTCAAATATTATTCGTATCAGACGTCGATGCACGAATGGTTCTCGCAAAAAATTTCCAAGCCACATGAAGATATTACGGTCACATCTAACCCACCAAGGACACTTGACATCAAAAATCTTAATGTCAAGTTGGCGCAGTTCCTCCCATAGTGGTCCCTGACCGGGCAAGACAACCATTGGCTCGACACGTTCACGATCCATGTGTTGAAGCAGGGTCAATAAACTTCGCTCAGCTCCATAAAAGCCGCTCGAATGTGAGATAAAAAGTATATTTGTCTTCCGTCGAGTCTTTTGACCCTGAGACCCGGCAGACTCTTGAATAAACGCTTGTTGGTTTAGTTTAGCCAATGGCTCAGATCCTTGTCTAATAACTCTTGCAACCTCTCGATATCATTCCGGTAAAAGCTTACCAGTTTGTCTCGCGTTTCTGGCAACATTGTGGTTTTTTTGAGAAGAGCGTATTTCATTTTCTCAATCACATGCATGCGCCTTTCCTCCGGGAAAATTCTATCGACCAGGGGCTTCAAGCTTTTTTTAAACAGATTTTCTCGAGTGAGGAAATCAAAAAGAACAGAGTTCTTAGGAGTGCCAGAAGCATTATAGGTTACATTTGTCTTTGGCCGAAAAGTGTCATCCACCCCCAAAAATGAATAAGCGTCAGCCACAATCTTTGCAGGTTGAGACTGAAGTTCATCAAAAAAGAAAACCCCAACGGACTTGAAGCTATTAAGATATGCCGCCACCTGCTTATAATAAAGCCCCACACTTTTTAATCGCCACAGATATGAATAACCCATTTCAAGCCGTCTTGGCTCCTCTCTAATAGCATCCTCAAAGGAAAGCTGTTCGTAACCCAATCGCTTCAAATACATATAACTTGAAAAGGCGCGTTCTATGGGATTTCTCAATGTAATGATAATCTTACACTCCCCCAAAAACTTCTTTATCGTGGGTATCGCCTTCTTGTAGTAATAAAGATAGTCGGCGCTTGCTTCCCCAATACATTGCTCACCTGCTACATCCGCAAATAGCTTTTGATAACTTTCAAAATCTTGAATGATATGCGTATTCCGAACACGCTCCGTCGGCCCTTTTTGTGGCAAGCCGAGGAACTGTGCCGTAATGAAATGCGTTTCCTTCACCGGGCTCATATAGATATGCGGATGTTGCTTCAAATAATGATAAAGAGAAGTCGTCCCACTTCTCGCCGCACCAACTATCAAGAAGTTCGGTAGCTTAACAGTTCTTTGCACCGAACCCATTTGGAATTCTAAATCCGCGATTGAAGGCATTGATAATCACCAAATCTTTGGGATGAAGTTTTAATTATGCCCACCTCAACCTCCTCCGGATTGAATTGATTACAGCTTGATCGTCTTCGTTTAACCGAAGCGCAATTAGACTAACTGAAAAAACCAACACGAACAACATCAGTAGCAACAACGTTCCAGTGATTCCATCGGTAGACATGACTGCACGCAACCCAAGAATGATGGCCACGGAAATCAGGCCAGCGATCAGCGGTTTGCCGAAAGCCGAACTGTAGGGATGAATGTGCTCAATAACAAATACCTGAATCACCCGGGCGAGGTTGGCTATGGCAAGCCCCACTGCCATGGCAACGCCAGCGCCCGCAACGCCAAACTGCGGAATGCATAAAATACCCACCGCAAGCGTTACAGCAAACTGGGCCGCGGTATTGGTCAAATTTAGCCCCGGACGTCCTGTCATGCTCAGCATGTAACCGACCGAACCCACCCCGGCATTGACCATCTGCGCAAGCACCAAGACGACCAATACGACAGCGCCCGACACGAACTCTGCCCCGAAAACACTTAAAATCGGTTTTGCAAACAAAATCAAAGCCAGACCCGTGCAAAGACTCAGTGTGAATACCCATTTCGTGACCGTCTTAAAGAGGCGCGCGAGTGTTTCTTTATCACCTCGTCCGTAGAGATTTGAGATGGTAGGAGCGAAGATCAGATTGACAGCCGCGAGCGGTAGACTGACCAACAGAGCCAGCCGAAACGCAACAGCATACACCCCAACGTCGGCTTCGGCAAGAAAATAACCGAGCAGCAACACGGGAAGATCGAGTGAGCCGCGCTGTAGCAAATTATTGAAAAACATCGGAGTTGAAAAACGGATGATCTCGCCCTTCTCCACCACACAAGAATTCGCATAACGAAAGTGCGAAAACTTCTTCTTCAGCAAATAGAAGCCGACAACAAGCGCTGAAGCCATGCCGATGACTGTAGCCCACAACACACCCACGAGCCGCAGCCCGATCAAAAAAAACAGCGAAACTACCATCAGCCGCACACCTTGTTGGATTATGGTGCGCACGAATGTCTGCCGGCTGACATATCGAAGTCCCTGCAGCCCTGCCAACAGCATCTCCATTAACACCGCAAGGGGCAACGCGATTACTATGATACGGATCGCCGACGACAAATTCTGCCAACCAAAAAAATCTTGCAACCACGGTGCCATGATAAGGAGTAGAGCTGTGAGCAAAACGCCGCAGATAGCCCCACCTTTTAACGCAAATCGAAGGACTCCTTTGATCCTCTCCGGCTCATCTCGACCGTCGTAAAGAGATGTAAATCTCAGGACACTGTGATTCAATCCCAGAGCAGCGATCGGAATCGCACTCAGCAGTATTGTTTGGGCTAAAGCGAACACCCCAAAATCAGCGGCACCGAGCACACGGGTAATCAAGAGTGTGGTCGAATACGTGATCACAAGCCCCGACACGGTAAACAGGAAACTGAGTCCGGCATCTTTTGAGACTTTCAGCAGTTCTTGCTGATATGTCGGTTCTATTGTCTTTTCGTGTGGCTTCAAACTATCCTCTGGAAAACTCTCCTCACAGAATTAAAGCGACGCTACCTCGTTCCATATGCGTTCCCAAGAAGAATCTTGGGAAACGAGTAGGAACGAGTAGGATCATTGTTTCATTGCAACACCGTTTTGCGCCACTGCAAGCCCCTATTGTTGCATTGTAAGATCGGTAATTCCTGGTATCGAAACTTGAGCTTTTCTCACCTTCTAAGGACAGCACGCTATCATTCTGTAAAAATCTTTTCTGGTGATAAATCTATACCAAATCTAAAAGATTCCTACGAAACGGACCTGTCTTGACTGATAGAACGGCAAAAGTGGCATCTACAGCTTCTAAGGTGCTTTTGTCAGGGGACTGCTTCTCCCGAGAATTCGGGATCGCAGTGACAGGCCCAACGCTGTCATTGCGAGTCCCGCTGTTTCTTAGCGGGACGAAGCAATCTCCTATTTCCTGGCATTAAACGTTCCTTCCTGATAAAATGACCATAGTCAATACGACTTCAAAGGTCCTGTATGGTATAAATATTGCCTAAATTAGGAAAACATTCCAAAAAGTTCACATCTCTTGGATTAACTGCTCTATTTCGCACACTTCCCGAAGTTCCTCTTGGACATCCGTCACGTCTCCCAAAGCTCGTAATGACGAATCAAAGACTTTTTTATAGCCTCACACCCAGGATGTCAGCGAATCAAAAACATCTTACGCGTCTCCCGAAACGCTCCCGCCCGCATTTGGTACAGATAAACCCCGCTGGCAACGGATCGGCCCGCATCATTTGTGCCCTGCCACGTCACTGACC
>JAABYK010000283.1:0-622 GCA_011775825.1 Candidatus Zhuqueibacterota bacterium
ACGTTCAACTTCTATAACTGCAATATTGGTTTACAAGGCAATCTGAATGAATTGGCTCAATTACTAAAAGAAAAGGGTAATCAACAAGAAGCCAAAGAACTGGAAAACGCAGCAAAAGCACTTGAGCAGGTGGAGAACTGTAAACGCCCGGAAGAAGTGAAGAAAAAAGGCATAGCCAACCGGTTAAAACGTCTGGTGGAAGATTTAGAAGATGAAGATTCTAATCTGTACAAAACAGTGAACGGTATTAAGAATGGGATTAGCATTGCACAAGAGATTGTCAAAGGTTATCAGCATTTTGCTAAATGGATAAGCTAGCCTCAAGTTTACAAACCATTTTTGAAAAAGTAGAAGGACATCTTTTGCATATGGGCTAAGTAAGCTTCAATCTATTGCCGCCAGAGAGATGGGAAACTATGAAAGTAAACACATCTGTAATACTATCATCTACTCTCATTAGTATTTTCGTGTTTTCTGCAGGTCTTACGGCTCAGGAAAAATCCGAGCTTGCCTTGGGTGCGCGGGTTCGTGTTTCTGCATCCAAGTATTTCTTAAAAGCATCGGAAGGTCCGATAAATCTTCGTAGGGAGTTGCGGCCCATTGGCACGCTTCAGTTTTTTGG
>JAABYK010000283.1:653-2840 GCA_011775825.1 Candidatus Zhuqueibacterota bacterium
AAGTTAGTAGCGGCCATCAATCACAGATTGGGAAAGGGGCGCTCTTTGGGTTTGTGATAGGCGCAGGTATTGGTGCAGCAATTACAAACTCTAATTTTACAGGGGAGAATGGCTTTAGCCGTTCAGAAGTGATCTTGATTGGAGCAGGCTTAGGTGGGGTACCAGGTGGACTATTGGGTGCATTGTTGGGGGCAGTTGCAAAAAAGGAAGTTTGGTGGAAAGTGCCGATGTAGAGCACTCTAACGATTGAGGAGTTCAACGACGGGTTGAACCCCGTGGATAATTTATCCCACGGAGTTCACGAAGCCCGCCCAGCTTTAGTTGATTCCACAGAAGACCCGTCAAGCGTCTCATTCTCGACCTTGAATCAAAGACTGCACTATGCTTGGGTCAGCCAGTGTCGAGGTATCGCCCAGGTCCGAGTCGCCTGACGCGATCTTTCTCAAGATGCGGCGCATGATCTTTCCCGAGCGCGTTTTTGGCAATGCCGTGGTGAACTGCAGTTTGTCAGGCGTCGCATGTGGCCCGAGATGCGCCCTCACCGACTGACGGATTGCTTCAGCGATATCGTTTCCCGGATTCTCGCCTGTCATGAGCGTGACGAAGCCGTAAATGCCCTCGCCTTTGATGTCGTGTGGGAATCCAACGACCGCGGCTTCTGCCACGCCCGGCGCCTGTCCGATAGCACCTTCGACTTCCGCCGTACCAATGCGATGACCTGAGACATTGAGCACGTCATCCACACGGCCGGTAATCCAGTAGTAGCCGTCTTCGTCGCGTTTGGCGCCGTCTCCGGTGAGGTAATAGCCGGGAAAGCGGTCGAAATAGGTCTGTCGAAAGCGTTCGTGATCGCCATAGACGGTACGCATCAAGGCTGGCCAGGCTGCTTTGATGGCCAGCAGTCCCTGAGCGGGTCCTTCAAGCTCGTTGCCGTTTTCATCCAAAATGACAGGTTGAATGCCAAAGAAGGGCAGCGTGGCCGAGCCCGGTTTTGTGGGTGTCGCGCCAGGCAGCGGTGTGATCAAGATGCCGCCGGTTTCTGTCTGCCACCAGGTATCCACAATTGGGCAATTTTCCTTGCCGATGACTTTGTGGTACCAGAGCCATTCCGGTTGTTTAATGGGTTCACCGACCGTTCCCAGAATGCGCAGGGAAGAGAGGTCGTATTTGTTGGGCCAGGAGTCGCCCTCTTTCATCAAGGCTCGAATGGCCGTGGGAGCTGTGTAAAATATGTTGACCTTGTGCTTTTCGATTAGATGCCAAAATCTGCCGTAATCTGGATACGTGGGCACGCCTTCAAACATGACGGTGGTGGCGCGATTGGCCAGTGGACCGTAAACAATGTACGAGTGCCCGGTGACCCATCCGATGTCAGCGCCGCACCAGTAAGTATCGCCCTCCTGATAGTCAAAAATCATTTCATGCGAGAATGAGGTGTAGACCAGGTAGCCGCCCGTGGTGTGCAGAACGCCCTTGGGTTGGCCCGTAGAGCCGGAAGTATACAGAATGTAAAGCGGATCTTCGGCATCCATCTCCTCCGGTGGACAGGTGTTGTCGGCATTGTCCACGGCCTCATGCCACCAAATGTCGCGGTCATCTTGCATGTTAATTGAATGCCCCGTTCGTTTTACCACAACTGTTTTCTCAATGGACGGACACTCTTTCAAAGCTTCGTCGGCATTGGCTTTCATGGGAATGTCACTCTTGGGGCCTCGGAAGCCGGTATCTTGCGTCACAAGGAGTTTGCATGAGGAATCATTGATCCGGTCTCTGAGTGAGTCCGAGCTAAACGCCCCGAACACCACCGAGTGAATGGCCCCGATGCGTGCGCAAGCCAACATGGCGATGGGGAGTTCGGGAATCATTTGCAGGTAAATGCATACCCGGTCGCCTTTCTTGACGCCGTTTGCCTTCAAGACATTGGCAAATTTTTGGACTTCATCCAGCAGTTGGGCATAGGTGAATGTTCTGGTTTCGTTTGGGTCATTGCTTTCCCAAATGATGGCGGTTTGATCACCGTGCCCGGCTTCGACGTGACGGTCGAGACAGTTGTAACTGACGTTTAATCTCCCTTCTTCAAACCACTTGATGTTTGCTTTCACAAAGTCAAAGTCGAAGACATTGTCCCATTTCTTCGACCAATCGAGTCGTTCCGCTACCCGCGCCCAAAATTTTGCCGGATCCTCA
>JAABYK010000253.1 GCA_011775825.1 Candidatus Zhuqueibacterota bacterium
ACCTCCCTTTAAAATTTTCTTTGTACAAATTTTTCTCAATACTGGCAACCTAAGATTCGGATTCTGAAATCTCATCTGAAAGCGATTAAGAGGCAAGTCGGACCATTTTCGACACCGTAACAGCAGTTTGGGGATATCCGTGGTAAGCATCACAACTCGGAAACCGTAAGCGTAGAGCCCGTGGGATACAGAAGTTTATCCCACGGGATAGAGACCGTCTTTCAGAGGGCAACATCTTTTTCGAAGGGATAGATTCCGAATCAGAAGCAGATTCCATTCTCCAAGTTTCAATTTTAAAAAAAAAACGCTGCAACTGTCAAGAGAAAAGTTTAATTTTTTGCGAATTTTCCTGAAATCCAAATTTATCTCTATATAGTAAAACGAATTTGTGCCACAATACCCCCATATATTTTTTTGCATTTTTTCATTTTTTTCGATTGTGGAAAACGGTCACCATCGCTCCAGCCGATATTATTCCATTTCAGCCGGGATTGTAAGCACGATTTCCAAAAATCACACAACCACCCGTCCAGACCGTGTCCCTAAAAATCGGTGGGACACAACTAAAACCAGCGCAATCATGAAAATCAGAAACACGCTGTATGCGGCAGCCGAGCCCAAATTGAAGATTCTCAGTTGCGAAATGATCTCCACGGAAATGGGTCGATTTGAGTAACTGTACAAAAGAATCGAAGACACAAACTCGCCCATCGCTAAAACAAAGGCCAGGAGTGTGCCGGAGAGGACGCCCGGGGCGATGAGCGGCAGCAGGATTTTGCGGAAACTCAACCACCACGACGCTCCCAAATTTCGGGCTGATTCCTCCAAACTCGCATCGAACTGTTCCAGCGCGGCGTAAGTCGAACGAAACACCAACGGCATGTTGCGAATGAAATACGCCAACGGTAGAATCCAAAACGTGCCCACCAGGATTTGGCCAAAGGAGAAAACCTGTGGTTGGTTGAATGCAATGATCAGACTGATGGCCACAACCGTACCGGGAATGGCCCACGGAAGCATGGTCAGAACTTCGACAAACTTACTGCCGACAATCCTTTTTCTCAGAATCAAATAGGCGGCGGCGATCCCGAAGACCACGTTGGCGGCGGTCGCCATCGAAGCTAATTTTAGGCTATTCGAGATAGGCTGAATTAACCTCGGCTGGCGAAATAGATTCAGATAGTTCTCAACGGTGTAAACCGGGGGCAGCGTTTGCCAGGTCCAGGTGCCGTTTTTCACAAATGAAATCAGGATCACGGTTAAATGCGGCAACAGTAAAAACAGCACGAAAACCACACACGAGATGCCCACCAGAAATCGAGGCCAGCCTCGGGCGATGGTCTTGGCTTGAACCCGGACGCCCTTTCCGGCTCCTACATACTGACGTCGTTTCGAGTACCACCGAAGCAGAATTAAGAAAACAATGGAAATGGCGGCCAATACCACCGACTGGGTTACAGCCAGTTCCATTTCGCCATTGAGTTTGCTGTTGTAGATTTCCAAACTCAAGATACGAAAGCCACCGGCGAAAATGAACGGTGCGCTAAACGAGGCCATCGAAGTCATGAAAACCAGAAGCGACGCCCCGCCCAGTGCCGGTGTGAGCAGCGGCACAACGACTTTCCGCCAGACCATCCAACGGCTGGCACCGAGATTTTGGGCGGCTTCCAGAACGGAGGCATCCATATCGGCAAATGCTGTAGAGGCAAAGAGATAGAAATACACATACATGGTGTAAGTATGAACCACGAGAATGGCCGGCACTCCATCGATGGAAAAGGGTACGCTCTCCAAACCAAGCAGCGCCTGGATGGCCCTCGGCAGGATACCGCTCTCTCCGAATAAAAATAAAAATGCCAGCACACCGACGAGGGGCGGCATCACGATGGGCAAGATGGCGATGGCCGCGAAAAAAGCGCGACCGGGAAATTGAAAACGGGTAAACAGATAGGCCAGCGGCACCCCCACTAAAGCGGAAAACAACACCGATAACAAGGAAATGTAAACGCTTCCCCAGAGCGCCTGCAGGTTCGCCGGATGGTCAAAATCGAAAAATTCTAAATAATGAGCAAACGTGAATTCTTGATCTTGCAGGAAACTCCGGATGACGATTTGCAAGCTCGGATAAACAACGTAAGCAATTAGGACGAAGAGAATCGGAACGGTCAGAAGAAAGAGGCTGCCATGTTTTCTGAGAAATGTGGTTGCCCGGTGGGGTTGTCTTCGGACGAAAGGAAGGCCGGAGTTTGCCATCGCAGCTATTTTAAGATTGTTATGTCAGATGGCAGTATCTGAACCTCCACCTTCTCATGTCTCTTCACAACCGGTCTTTGCTTTTCCGCAAGTCGTCTCACCTGAACTTTGTCACCGCCCAAATCAATTTCATAATCCACAATTGAACCTGAAAACTGGACGCTCGTCACGGTCCCTGGAACGATGTTGTCTCCGGAGGAGGATTTATCCACCAAATGGATGCTTTCGGGACGAATGCTGATGGAAACCTTCTGCCCATGTTCAATATGGCTGTTGACATTTTCAAGTATTAGTTGCCATTGCGGATTGATTTCGACCTGAGTCTTGTCATCTCGTTTGATAACGGTTGCGGCCAATATATTGGAGTTGCCCACAAATCGCGCCACAAATTCATCTTCTGGGTTTTCGTAGATCGCCACCGGTGTACCCACCTGGTGGCAAATCCCGTTGTTCATGACCGCAATTCTGTCGGACAAAGCTAATGCCTCCTCCTGGTCGTGGGTCACGTACACGGTGGTGATGCCCAAACGCTGCTGCAACGCACGAATTTCATCCCGGGTCTCTTCACGAAGTTTCGCATCCAAATTGCTGAGGGGTTCGTCCAACAGCAAGATGTTGGGTTCGATGACAATGGCTCTGGCCAGAGCAACTCTTTGTTGCTGGCCGCCGGAGAGTTCGGTGACCTTTCGTGCTCC
>JAABYK010000120.1:0-5616 GCA_011775825.1 Candidatus Zhuqueibacterota bacterium
AGGGCGCCACGCATCTCAGGGCTCGTCAACGCGGCCCGAAGTTCAGGACTGGTTAAAGCCGCACGCAGTTCCGGGCTCGCCAACACCGCCTGCAACTCCGGGCTGGAAATCGCAGCCTGCAACTCCGGACTTGTAATTGCCGCCTGCAATTCCGGACTTGTGATTGCAGCTCGCAGTTCCGGGCTCACCATAATGGCGCGCATTTCGGGACTGGTAAGGGCTGCTCGAAGTTCCGGGCTGGTCAAAGCTGCCTGAAACTCCTGGTTCGTCAGCAACTTTTGAACCTTGTCGTTCTGCAACAACTCTTGAATTTCGGTATCCGTCAAGACGACGTCCTGCTCGCCCATTTGCTCTGCGTGGTACTTCTCCGCTTTCTCAACGCCGCCAATGGTTCCGGCCACGTCTCCGGTGGGTGGAAGATATCCAGCCAAAATGTAGCCAACCACCAGCCCGAACACCAATGTCCCGGCAAACAAAAGTTTGGCTTTGCTACCTGAAAGTACACCCTTGGTCTCCTCAGCCATGATAGCCTCCTTAGTTATTTTATTTGGTTATAATTAAAAAAGTTCTTGCTGTCGATAACGAGACGTTCCCGCTGGTTTTACTCAAAATACAGTTCACATCCACAAAAGTTGGTAGATTTTTCAAATTACCCATAAGAGGTTAATCAAGGTGTTCGATTACCTGTCAACACGGTCTCGTGAAATTCAAAGTCGTCAATGTAGATTTCAACCGTCAAAGACGAGATGTCCGAACTTCTATCGTCGAAAACAAACAGATATTCGTTTTGCCCCGTGTTTCTAAGCTCCAGCCGATTTTTCAGCAACTCGAGATTGGTGTGTGCATCTTTAGACTGACTAAAGCTTCGAAAATGCAAATCTGCATCCTCAAACTCCAGAGCCATGTCTGTGTTTGGAGGCGTCGTTACGCTTGCCTCTAACAGCACCACGTCTTGTGCTACCAGTGTCTCGAAGGTTGCCGAAACGCCGTTTTCCTTAATTTGCACCCGGTCCACAGGTTCAAGTTTGCTTGCGACATCTTTCAAGACGATGGAACCGATCAATTCGGGGTCATTAAACGATCTCAGTTTGTTAAGACTCTGGTTGAGAATCGCAAACACGAGTAGTCCGAGGACAAGCCCCGCGGCGAACGATACGGCGAGATTATAATTCAGACGCCAATTCGGAGAGCGGAGTCGAGACCCAAATGTGCTTCGGGTCTTTTTCTTTGCGTATTTGTTTACTTGAATGGAATTCAGAACCCCTTTCTTCAGGTTAGGATTCGGCGGCACATCTTCCATCTGGTTCAGCATTTTTGAGAGCTGAATAAGCTCACGATGAATCTTCCTCGCCTTTGGGTTGTCCACCAAATAAGCCTCCAACTTGGATTTTTCGCTGGACGAAATGTTGCCATCCACGTCTTTGTTAATCAGTTCCAGGTATTTTTGATCGATCATTCGGATTCCACGCCTTGTTTTACCAATACTTCTCTCAATTGCTGTCGAGCCGTAAACAGTCTCGATTTCACGGTTTTTTCTGGAGTGTCCAAAATATAACCGATCTCTTTGTAAGAAAATCCCTCAAAATGTTTGAGAATGACCACGGCTCTGTATTCAATGTTCAAGGCCATTAACGCGGTTTGGATTTTCGCGCTCAGTTCCAGATTCTCAAATTGCTGATCCGGTGTTCTTTCCTTTGCCACCAAATTCACATTCAGGTCTTCGTGTTGTTTTCTTTGGCTTAAGAAATTTATGGATTCATTGATAACCATTCTGTAAATCCAGCTAAAGAATTTGTATTTAGGGTTGAACTTATTGAGCTTCTCAAAAGCCTTTACAAAAACCAACTGGGCGATGTCCTGCGCATCGTCGTAATCGTCGACCATTCGCAGGGCCGCGTTAAAGATGGGCTCTTGATATCGGTCTACAATCGCTTCAAAGGCTTGAGTGTTTCCGTTCAAGCACTCATTGACAAGTTGCAGATCATCGGGTTCTGACATAAATACAAATTAATGTTTAAAAAGTTGGTGAGAGTCTAAACTAAAGATTTTCAAAATAGGTTTGGTCTGATTTTGCTTCTAAACAACTTTACCAAACTTCCAAAGTTTAGTAAAGTTAGCTAGTCGGCTTGTTCATGTTCTTATTCAATGTCAAAAATCGTATCGAATCCCGCGTATCGAAACACATCTCTGATATGTTTATTCATATTGATGAGCTTCAGGGCGTTTCCACTTTCCGTTAACCTTTTCTGTGTGCCCAGCAAAACACCTAAACCGGCACTGGAGATGTAATCCAGGTCTTTGAAATTCACTGTGCAGGAAGTATCGATTGCATCGAACACCTTTTTGGCTTTTTCCACTTGCGAGGCATCAAATCTCCCGTTAAGCAGAAGTTCACCATTTTCATCAACCTTCACCTCGAACATATTAATTCTCCAAATGTTTGATTAGGGTTATCTTGCTGGTCCTGTTTTTGTACTCATAATTAACCTCATCCATCATCTTTTTCACCAAATGAATCCCAAGCCCGCCAACTTTGCGTTCTCCAAGATGTTGGCCGACATCCACGTCTTTGGCTTTTGTAATGTCAAACGGTTCGACATCATAATCCGTTAGACTGATGACCAAATCGTTGTTCTCTTTATTAAGCTCGATTTGAATGTCATTCTTTGTATTCTGACCGTATTTCACCATATTTGTGAACAACTCTTCCACTGCCAGATTGATGGTATAACTCGCCGTATCATCGAGCTTGTAATCTGCAATGAATTCGTTTACAAAATCGAAGATCTCTTCCAACGAATTCAGATTTCTTTTAAAGGTTTTTTGCATGGGGCGATGTATGTGTCAAATTACATGACATAAATTTAACACAGATATGTTGCCGGATCAACCAATTTATCGCGACGAACTGTANNCGCGACGAACTGTAAACCGAATAGGAGCGTTACAAACAACTGCTCAGCGAGACTGTAACAAGTGCGTGATTTCGTCATCCTTGCCGGTCAGTTGCCAGCGAACCAGCGAAAGCGGGATCACTCCGGCCGAGTTGACTTCATCCATGAAGCGCTTTAAAGTGAAGTCGTCGCCAAGCTGACGGGCGCGTTCAGACATCAGATTCTCAATCTCCACCTTGCCTGTAATGTAGCTTGTGCCGTACCCGGGTTGCTTCAAGTAAAGGTCCTGTTCGAACCAGACGAGGGCGCCGTCCTTTTCAAGCCAACCGCGTGGCGTCCATTCGCAGGCGAAGTCCACGGCTTGTTGCATGGTCCAGTCGTTGCTGTGCATGTAGAGTCCGCCCAGGGCGCGTGCAGCGCGTTGCGCCACCAGAATCCAGATCAGCTCGCGGGCGCGCGGTCGGTCATCGAAAAGTCCGGCGTGCATCATCATCTCCTCCATGGCGGTGGCAAGCCCTTCGGCACGAAACGCGAAAATATTGTAGAGCAGCGGCACCCGCCTGATGGGACTCGGATGCGGTTCGTGCTTCATGCGGGCCAATTCGATCCAGTGATAAAAATGCGTGCGCATCACGACCGGGTCGCGCAAGTTTATCTTGGCAAAGAAGTGGCGATACTCATCGGGCGGCGTGAAACTGCCAATTTTCGCCCGTAAGGCCGGATCCATGTAATCCTTAACTGTGACGATTTCTTCCTCTTTCAAAAATTGCATGAACTCGGTAACCGCGGCATTCAAACGATTGTCGTATTCCTCGGCGCTGGCTATCGGGGTCAATGGCGGCAACTCGCGATTGTGGTGCTCTTCGAGCCGGAGCGAGGCGTGAGCGCGGGCAAGCTCGCGACGCATGATGGTCACCTCCTCTTCCCAGGTGTAGGGCAGCAGGTAGACGTTCTTCAGATACCAGTTGTAGTTCTCCTTGCCCACCCCGGATGGGCCGGTTTTTGATGGCGCCTCAGCTTCGAGCCAGGCAACGAACTCGTCGGTCGCCTCGCGGGCTTGTTGAATCGCAGAATCAAGCTCACCGTTGGTTCCGGCCACACGCCGGGCCAGTGCATCCAGGTCTTGATTTTGTCTCTTCATTCTGCGGACCCCGCCAAGCCAGAGGTCTCGGGCGTTTTCAACCAAATTGCCTTTAGCCTGTTCAAAGATTTTGGGAACGGTGCGCAATTGTTCCGTGAGATCGGCAGCGCGCTCCGGAGTGAGGGGAAACTCGTATTGCCACAACTCAATCGTTCCGTGCAGCACGGGACCTTCTCTGCGGGGTACATCGCTTTGCGAAGGCCAGATCATGGTGTAAAAGGCCGGGTTTCGCGCCCACGGTCGGTGCACCCGGTGATCAAAGTCGAGGCCGTTCATCTCGGCCCAGATTAGCAGATAATCCACGCGCTGTGAGACAGACCAGCCACTCGTATCAACGGCGGCCAGACGTTGTCGATATTCGGTCAGTTCCCTGTGCTGTTTGGCCATGGCGTCTGCTGTATAGTCCGGGATACCATCGACCAGCGTTGGCTTCTGGAACTCTCGCCAATCTTTGAATATCTCGACGAGGTCTTCGTAACTGTTGCCTTCTTTGTTGTTCTCCTGGGTGGTTGTTTGCGCCCACGCTGCAGTGGATATTAATATGATAACAAGAATGACAACCTTTCGAAAAATCGACCACGGCGAGTCAGGTTGAATTCTTGTGAACCTTCCACACGAGGTCTGTTCCTTCTTTCCATGCAACTCATACAAAAAACTCATATCCAATCCTCCTTACAAAAGTTTTAAAATGCGCTCCAATTTCGTGTCCTCAGCTTTATAGACGGCGCCCATGCCACCACGGACTAACTCTTCCATAGCCGTCGTAGCGGTTGAGGCCGTCTTTGGTGCCGAACCACATGAAGCCTTTGTGATCCTGCAGGATGGCAAAAACGGCATTTTGCGACAGGCGATCGTCGATGGTGAGGTGCCGGAAACGCACCTCCTCGGCGACTGTGATAGTCGCGATCAGCAGCGCGGCCACGGCCAGTTTAATAGAGAGGTTCATTTTTCGGGATGCCGGTTGGTGTCGTCGTTAGTTGCATGGTTACATGGTTTCATTGTTAAATTGTTATCGGTGTTGTGGTAAAGTTGAGATTCATGGTTTTGAGCAATCCCTGTGCATCGGCCTGCTTGGCATGTCCCAACCAACTGCCGATGCGCTGCTGCCTGTTTTCGGGAGGATGTTCCTGCCACGTGCGAAGTCGTTTTCGGAAGGCGCGAACATTGGCTCCAGGTAATCTCCTGTTTGTAATCGAGACAACCTGGCCCAAGAAGCGCCTGCCGGTCTTTGCCGGAAAAATATCACAGCGATTCAAATTAAGCTGCAAGCGATAGTTTTGCAAAAATACGATCATCTGTTCGAGCCAGTCCCATAAGATGGCCTTGTTATCTTCAAAAAGCACGAAATCATCTACGTAGCGCAAATAGGCCGGGCACCGCAGTACTTCTTTCACGAAATGGTCGAACGGGCTGAGATAAACATTTGCAAAAATCTGGCTGGTCAGGTTGCCAATAGGAAGCCCCTTCCTGCGTCGGAGCGGCGTGAATAGATCGTCGCCGGGGAAATAATCGATGACCTCAATCTGTGGGTTGCTCTGGTCGACGATAGCGTCCATCAGCCACAGAGTTCTCCGGTCAGCA
>JAABYK010000120.1:5750-6073 GCA_011775825.1 Candidatus Zhuqueibacterota bacterium
ATATTCATGAGCGCGTGATGGACGACCCGGTCGCGGAACGGCGCCGCGCTGATCATGCGCGGTTTGGGATCATAAATATGGAATGTTGAATAGGCACCGGGCACATAGTTGCCGTTTGCAAGCTGTTCCTGCAGTTGCCAGAGATTTTCTTCGAGATTCAGGAAAAAATGCATGACATTCTGCTGCTCGCGTTTGCCTTTGGCGGCCTTTTGTGCAGCGTCGTAAAGATTTTCGAAAGCAATTATTTTCGGAAAAAGATTCTTCGCGGTTTTCATGATTATGCCTGCATTTTGAGATAAAAGCAAGCTGCTTTTTCAATCCCG
>JAABYK010000626.1:0-3012 GCA_011775825.1 Candidatus Zhuqueibacterota bacterium
TTGAAAGTCCCATTCTGTTCGTCAAGAGACTGGTTGGCGATATTTATTTAATGCGTATGCATTGCCCCTTCATTGCAGAAACCGTCTTGCCTGGCCAGTTTGTCAACATCAAAGTCAATGATGAACTGATTCCCCTCTTGCGAAAGCCGTTCAGTGTTTGTAGGCGCAGCAAGGACGAAGGCTGGATCGAAGTGCTGTGGAAAATAGTTGGCAAAGGCACGGAAATCATGGCTTCATATCGATCGGGAGAGACAGCCAACATCCTGGGGCCATTAGGACGAAGTTACACCATTCCCGCAGATTTGGAAGTGGCCTCTTTGGTTGGAGGCGGACTGGGTGTGGCGCCGCTGCCATTCTTGTGTGAGGAATTGTTGCAGGCGAACAAAACTGTAGAGGTGTTTCTCGGAGCAGGAACAGTGCAGGAACTGGCTTTTGTTGACGAGTTTCAGCAGATGGGCATTGAGCTCTTCTTGGCAACGGAAGATGGAAGCAGAGGCAAGAAAGGCTTGGTGACCGACATCTTGTTGGAAAGATTGAAACAGGATTCGTCTTCAAAGCGACGCCATCTCTTCAGTTGTGGCCCGCACGGATTTTTGAATAGCATGATAAACATCACATCCAAATTGAATATAGAAGGTCAGCTATCCATTGAAACGATGATGGGCTGTGGATTCGGAATTTGTGTGGGTTGTCCGGTCCAAGTGAGGGTGCCAAAAGAGGGCGAGAAGCGTTATTACTTGACTTGCATGGATGGCCCGGTATTCGATGCCAGGGAGATTGTCCTCGATGATTGACCTGACGCTGCAAATTGGCACCATGACACTCAAGAATCCGGTGCTGGTCGCTTCAGGGACTTTCGGCTATGGCCAGGAATGTCAGGATCTGGTAGATCTAAACGTTCTTGGCGGAATCATTACCAAATCGATTACTCTGAAGCCAAGAGATGGCAATCCACCTCCCAGAATCGTGGAATTGCCGGCCGGCATGTTAAATTCCATAGGCCTGGCTAATGTCGGGGTGGAGACGTTTATCGCGGAAAAGTTGTCTTTCTTGAGAACAGTAGACACCACCATTGTCGTCAATGTCGCTGGCAGCACCGCGGAAGAATTTCTGGCCGTGGTCAGGCGATTAGATGACGAAGATGATATCGATGCTTATGAACTCAACTTTTCATGTCCCAACGTTAAAGAAGGAGGGTTGGAATTCAGCCAGGATGCCAACATCACAGCCAAAGTGATGTCTCTGATCCGTAAAGCCACATCAAGACCGTTGATTGCGAAGTTGACACCAAATGTGACGAAGGTTGGTGAGATCGCCCGCGCCGCAGAAGAGAACGGTGCCAATGCCGTCTCTTTGATCAACACACTCGTCGGCATGGCGATAGACATAAATTCGCAACGGGCAAGAATTGCCACGACCACAGGTGGATATTCCGGCCCTGCGATAAAACCCGTTGCCTTGGCGAAAGTGTACGAGGTTTCACAGGTTGTGCAGATTCCAATCATTGGCATCGGGGGAATCATGAGCGGCCAGGATGCCTTAGAGTTTATCCTAGCGGGAGCCAGCGCAATAGAGGTTGGCACGGCCAACTATATCGATCCGTCGACCGGGGTTAGAATCGTGGACTCAATCAAGCAATACTGTCGAAAATACAAGCTCGCTTCGGTGCGAGAATTGGTGGGTGCGCTCAGACCAGCACACTAAGTTGGATTAGTTTAGTCATATTTTCATACTTTTGAGGAGGGAGTTTGGATCTAAGAAAATTCGGTGTTCGCACCTTAGTGACGGTTGTCGTCGGGCCATTTATTATTCTTTGTGCCTGGAAAGGTCAGTACTTGTTCTTTGCGTTGATGACCTCAATCGTCGTACTTGGAATGTATGAGTTTTATAACCTGTCGGTTCAAAAGGTCGCAATACCAGAGCGATTTACCGGCATTGCCACCGGCATTGGTATATGTTTTCTATTCTTTTTTAATCAAATGCAAAATGTCTGGATCCTGATTGCGGCCTCGTTCTTTTTACTGCTGGTTTTGGAACTGTTCCGCAATAAAGTTGCACCGATTTTAAATGTTGCAACGACGTTCATGGGCGTCATTTATGTGGCATTCTTTCTCGGCTTTTTGATTCTAATTCGGGAGCTTGGCGATCAAGTGGGACTCTCTTATGAGATAGGTGGTGAACTGGTCATTTTGGTTTTTCTTTGCATTTGGATTTGTGATTCGGCGGCCTATATACTCGGAGCTCAATTTGGAAGAACTAAATTATTTGAAAGAGTGAGTCCAAACAAAACAGTGGAAGGTACGTTATTCGGTTTTGGATTTGCGGTACTGACGGCCTATGTGTGTTATTTGACGTTTCTTACCGAAATAGGGTTGGTAAACGCACTTACGATTGGCGCTATTTGTGGAAGTGTTGGTCAGGTAAGCGACTTGTTGGAATCGTTGTTCAAGCGGGATGCCCACGTCAAAGATTCATCGAATCTTATTCCGGGACATGGTGGAATCTTAGATCGATTTGATAGCGAAATCCTGGCTGCGCCGGTTGTCTATTTTTATTTGTATTTTATTGTGTTTTAAACCAACATCTTCCCGTTATCGACAATCAGCCTTCCGTCGATACAGATGGTTGGATTTAAGATGATTCCTTTCACCGACTGCAACATCTTGCCTTTCACTTTGGTCAACTGATCCTGCCCTAACGAAATATGAGCCGTACCCAATACTTTTTCGTCTTCATGGGCCGAAGCGCCAAAGCTCACATGGCCATTCGTTCCAACTCCAATTTCTGCGACAGCACGACCTGACTTGCCAAATCTTCTGAGGTTTCTGCGTAACCGTTCGGCATCCTCGTTTCCCTTTATATGTGTTACGTGACCATTTTTGATGCTCAGTTGAATCGATTTGGTCAACTCCCTTTTCTGACCTGCGATGCGATCAAGAACGAGGCAGCCATCCAAATTCTTGTTGATCGTCACACACGCCTCACCTGCAGGAAGAAATGTGAGTTCACCCG
>JAABYK010000626.1:3076-3330 GCA_011775825.1 Candidatus Zhuqueibacterota bacterium
CCGATTGAGAAAATGTCTGCCAGTCTCCGGCTCAGGTGAGCGATTTTCTTGTAAGGTGTTTGTAATGTCCGGTCTATCAGACCTTTTGCATTGTCATACACAACAATCATTCTGGTTTTTTTCAGCTTTGGAGGATCAAAGAGAGTTTTAAACGCCGTCTTTGGCGTTAGAAAGACCACCGTGTCGACAAATGGTAACGCATTTAAGATGGCAGGAGGGAGTCCGTGTTCGGTAAAGCTTTTGTAAGAAAACTT
>JAABYK010000516.1 GCA_011775825.1 Candidatus Zhuqueibacterota bacterium
TGCTCCTCCTGTGAGTTTATGAAGTTTGGTTTTCAGAGAAATCTACACTTATTCAATCTAAATTTTAACGCCGAAAAAATCAATCGAAAAAGGTCGGAACAGCTAAAATCCCTCTTCTGGTCCGATGCGATCGTGCTTGACACAAATTTATCCCTGTTCGAGGAAATGTTGGCTGTTTCCCAGGAGTTGCAGAATCGTCGATCGAAATGACAAGCGGCAACGCTCCCCGATGCCGCAGGTAACTGAGGTTTATGTTTATAGGAATGTATTATCCCACGTGGACTGGAGCGACGAATTGCACTGAAAAGAAAGCGACATCAAAAAACATATGG
Organism: Candidatus Zhuqueibacterota bacterium; assembly: GCA_011775825.1. Classification (GTDB taxonomy): domain Bacteria; phylum Zhuqueibacterota; class Zhuqueibacteria; order Oceanimicrobiales; family Oceanimicrobiaceae; genus JAABYK01. Next base: position 333 of record JAABYK010000516.1, read on the forward strand.
CACGCGATGGCCCAGCCCAACCCATTGGTTTCCAACACGCTTTTGCCCCAGACAACGCCAAAAAACCCAACGATTAAAGCCGGAGGAAGTCCTGCAATCAAGTCGGGGCTTGCACCCCAATGATGGATGCCAAAGTAAAGCCCCTGCAGCCAAAGTCCCAAACCCGGGCCAAGATAGTCTACCAAACCTGCTTGAATGAATCCACGAAAGATGAGTTCTTCCGCAAATGCATTAAACAAAGCCATCAGTACGATTGGGATGAAAAAGATGAAGAGTTTTCCCGAAACAATTGGAGCGAATCCTGCTGAGATTTGCATAAGGAGAGCAAACGGTAGAGCGATGAAGAGCAACCAGCGTACCAGTTGTTTGCGCCAACTTTGTTTGGTCTCATTTTCAAAAAAAAGCCGTGTCGACCCCTGCCAATTTCCCCAAGGCAGTAATTGCCGGTCAGCATGTCCCTTCAGAAAAAAATAAACGACGAGCATCGGCAAAGCGGGCATAAGGAAAAAGCTTCGCTGCCAGAAGTAGTCCATGAAATCTCCAGCACTTTCGAGTGGCACGCTGAATTGGGGGTCCACCGCCGAATAAGCCAGGCGACTAACTACTACTCCAATTAGATAAGCAAATAGCACCGCGATGAAAACCAGAATCGCCTGCTTTCGGCCTACTGCGGCAAAGACGCCAAACGTCAACAGCAAAACACTTGTCGCTCCTATCCAGATGGGCCGCGACGCCAATTGTTTTTCCCAGGCAGAGATGAGCGTATCCTCGGGACTCGTTAGGCCCCAAACGGCATTGACCCCCAGCCAGGTGACAAGTAGAACACCGATTGCAAGCCACAATCCTTTACGATTTTGTTTCGAACCCAACGCGTTTCGCAATAGAGCAAAAATGGTCCGTTCATCAATGAGCGTCGTCTTTTCTTCCACGGTTCCTCGCGTTTGATTCTGAGTATCATTTGTTGTATTTCAAGCTCGTCTCCCACTTATACACCATATCCAGGAAACCGGGACAGTAGTGCTCTCGCGTTTCGATTCCGGTTAGCGAAGTCACAAATGGTGAAACACTCTCATTTCGTAGCCAGGCATTCCCAGAATGGCAGCCAGCAAGAACGATGCGCCTAAGTGTCCCGAAACATAAATCAGCCAAACAAGCACCAACCACCCTAATGTAGGCCAGAAACTGCCGTATTTGCTGAGTCCAAAGAGGGCCAGGCCCAGGAGAATTGCCTGTGGTCGCCGCCCCCAATTGTGGCTGAATCCGAGGTTGATTACATAAGGAAAGATGAGGAAGAACACAGCTATCGAAATCCACCAAACGAGACGCTCTGGTGCCTCCCAGGTTACCAGCTCCCGCGTCTCTTTTGGCGCGGGCGACTCACCATCAATGAGACTTATGAAAAAGTGAAGACCTCTCAAACCGAAAACAAGTCGGACCAGCCTGCCAATCGGGACCTGTTCGAATTAGGCTGCCCGGCTTTTCAAATTTTGTTTAAACAGACATGGCCATCACAAATTTTGAGTTTGTGTTTATACTTTTGCAATTGGACTTACTCGCATTCTGCGGGCTTTAATATTGCACTTTCGTGCCCTCTTTTAACAGTCGCCATTAAGATGATTGCGCTGATTAGTGTTCCTACAAAGCCCCCACACCCCGACGCGTCGGGCTTGCTTTAAATGCCGGAAACGAGTGCTTATGGAGGGCGCATCAGCTGTCTCGGTACAACGGTGACGCAGTCGCCGTACTCCAAAACAAAGCGTTTCCTGAAAAAAATGCTGGAACACACAGAATTAACAAGATTTCTCGCTTTGCTTCGAAATGACGGCCTGGAAGGGCGCGTCTACTCGGTCTTACGCGCGGTGAGCACTTGCGACATACCCCAACCAATCAGCAACAGGGGTAACAAGATCTCCCACCAAAAATCAGCCAATAGGCCCACGTTACTTAGCAACCAGACAAAGCCAATAACGATGAGCGCGATGCCACAAAAGCTAAGTCCGGTCCGCCCCACCGGCCAACAACAAATGTGATAAATTTGGCTATCGGATCTTTTTTCCGTGCTCATAACTCACCTCCATTGTCCATTTGAACATTCAATTCAAAGTTTTTCAATCTAAGGCTTACCCGTTTTTTCGAAATTTACGAACGACGGTTGCCTGGCCACAAACCTACAGGGATGTTCTGGCAGATTTTGGGATAAACGGGCAAATTAAGCGGGCAGACGGACAGGGAACTGGTGGGAGAGTATGGGAGATCTATTCAACATTAATGTCTTCTAAGAGCCGCAGCACTTCTTTCTCGGCATCTCGGGAAACCGGGATGACCGTATCGCAATTTTCCAGCGAAAGCGTGTAATTTCGGGCATTGCCGACGACGGATCGCACCCGCGAGAGGTTTACGATGAAAGAGCGGTGACAGCGAACAACGTAAGGCAACGAAAGTTGGTTCTCGAGATTCTTCAAACTGGAACGCAGCAAAATTTCTTCGACTTTGCCGTTGCGCTTTCGCACGATATTGGCGTAATTATCGCAGGACTGAATGAACAACAAACGATCCGCCCGCAGCTTCAGCCTTTCTTTACCGGTCTCAGAATGTAATTCTATCGTTTTATTTTCTAACGCGTTCGGCATCGTCTGTAATCGTCGCGAGATTTCTTCAGCCCTTTGCAGCTTTTTTCTCATGAGGCGAATGGTATTGAGCATGACGCAAAATGGCATGAAAAAAACCGTAAACACGAGACTATTCAACGTGTAAAGCATTAAGTATTTAAACGTTAGAGTGATTCCCGTCACCGAAGCCCAGTAAATGGCCAACACGAATATGGTGCTCAAACACAGCCAGGCATCCCAGACGATTTCACGACCGACCTTCCACTTGTCCGCCACAAACGCTTTTCGCAAGGTTTTGGGGACCAGATATGTATTCGCCGATAAAACCAGGAAACAGACGCCCCCAACTCCCATCAGCAGGAAGTTCTTGTTTGGATGCTGAAAACGACTCAGCCCCAACGGCTGAAATAAAATCAAGAACAGGGTCACAAAAATGGAAAAGCCGGCGATGAAGAAGAGATTCTTCGAGAAACTCACGCTCAGTGGGTAAGGTTTGTTGAGGAATGCGATCACTCTCGTTTTCATTTAAAACCGCCTAAACACTTCTTTTGATATCTGGTTTTGATGTTATGTTGCCTCGGTGGCGGCAGTACTTTCGGACTTTCTCATGCACCCGAGCAAAACGAACGGCATGAAACCAACAAAAGTGAAGAGCAAGGTTTGTTTTTCTCTAACATGGCCAATTTCTCCAATACCAAAAAAATTAGGGAGAACGTTTAACCCTCCCTAATTTAATAAAAACGATTGCATAGCGCAAGTTTTCCTTGTCTTCGGCCTCAGCACCTTAGTCATGTCAATAAAGTGACGCTCATGATTCCATTTGGACAGCATAACAGGATTCACAGGGTGAGAAAACATCCGGTTAAAGAGTTTGGCGATAAAAAATTAAGGTTCGTGTAATTCTCTGACTTTTCGCTTGATCTCTACGCACCTTACAGGTTCAGGAATTCATAAGTAACTCAACGCTTTACCAGTTTCATGGGCTCCTCCTGTTAGGTTAAATCTCGATTTAATTATTCCGCAAGGGATGAATGGAATTTGGGATTGCTGGATTACGGCTTCGCTATTTCCAAGTTTGTAATCAGCCAACCCGACTCTTCACGAGTAAAGGTCAGCCGAATGGCTGAATTGCCGAAAGCGCCGCTGGTTTTGATCTGCTCCACATAGATCAAATCCCCAATCTCATCGCCTTGCCGGCGGACATGGATTTTCTCATCATCCACATCGGTGTTTCCCGAGGCAAAGACTTTTTGAAAGTGGCGCCGCATCGCTAACTTGTTTGGCCAGGTCTCACTTTTAAAATTCTCTGAGTAGGTCGCCATAACACTATTCAGATCAGCGTTTTCAAAGCCGGTCTTCCACGCTCTGAGGGCAGATAGGAGCTGGCTCATGGACTCGCGTTGTTTCATTCTCCGCTCTTTTTCCCCGGTAATTTCCGGCCATGCGGTTTCGTTAAGTCCGAGAAAATACCAGGCGATGCCGTTCGCCTCGAACTCGCCAAAACCGCCATCCTCATTGGCCAACATCGCCACGACCAGGCGCTCTTGAGGATGAACGATGAGAATGGATTGCCCTCCCAAAACAAGGCCGACATGATAATAAAAAGGGTTGCCATTTTCGAACGTGTTCACCATCCAACCGATGCCGTTCCGAACAGGTTTGCCGTCATTGGTTTTTTGATTGGTAAAAAGCAATTCCAGCGTTCCAGGCTTCAGAAAAGTGCTGCCGGGCAAGTGGGCGGAACCAAAACGTACGAGGTCTTCAACCGTTGACAGAAATCCGCCGCCGGCCCATACGTAGCTGTTATCGCTGACCGGGGCGATCTCACCTTCGTCGTACAAAGTTGCTCGGTTGGAAATCTCTTTAGTAACATCATCAGGAGCCGTGCGGTACATGTCGAGAGGCTCAAAAACATGCTCGCGCATGTAATCGAGAAAGGGCTGACCGGAGGCGCGCTGAATCACCGCGCTGATCAGGTTCCAGCCGTAGCTGCTGTACCACCACTTTTCACCCGGAGGGTGCAGCAAGGGGTCATCTTTGAAAATCTCCAGCGCCGTAATCACGTCGTTGTAGTGCTTCTTTCTTTCGTATATGGGTTCGTCGACGTTGTAGTGCCGAATCCCGGCAAGATGTCCGGCGAGCTGGCGAGTCGTAATCACCTGACCTTTATCGGGAAACTCCGGCACGTACTGCTGCACCGGGACGTCGAGGTCGAGCTTACCTTGCTCGTAGAGCAAAGCCACAGCGGCAGCGGTCAGGATTTTCGATACGCTACCAACCCGAAACACGGTCTGCGGGGTGGCTGGAGTTTTCTTTTCTAAATCGGCATAGCCGAATCCCTCGGCCCAGACAATCTTACCATCGATGGCAACGGCGACGGCCAACCCGGGGATTTTGAAGACCTCCCGCATACGGCTGACGAACGCCCGGGATTTTTCAATCGCCTCATCATAAGGGTCCTCTTGACCGTGCTGTCCGCACCCCAGTGCGGCCAAAGAAACGGTCAGCGTGGCAACGGCTACAAGAATAGACGAGGCCCAAAATAGTCTTCGATCTTTTTCGTTCATTTTCTACTCTTTTTTGGGGTTAGTTTCGAGACTTCTTGCTTTACTTTTGCGTAAAGGGTTTTTGCTTCGCCGACATAGGTTTTGCGCACCTCGCCATCCGGGTCGATGAGAAAGTACGTCGGAAATCCGATGACCCCGAACCGCTCCGCGAGGTTTTCATCCCCGACCACGATTTTATAATCCAGTTGGTACTTTTCGACAAATTTACGCACGTCTTCGTGCACGCCGGAAAACACCGCCACGCCTACCACCTCAAAGTTGCGGTCTTTTAAATCGTGATTCAATTTTTTCAAAGTCGGAAACGCGGCGATGCAAGGGCCGCACCAGACCGCCCAGAAATCGAGCAAAACGGTCTTGCCTTTCAGTGACACGGCTTTGAAAATTTTCCCCTGTAAATCGGTCGCTTGAAAATCGATGGCCAGTCGGCTGGTATCGGAATGACTAGCGATCTCTAGGTTTCAAAACGGTGCCACGACCGTTGTAGTGGTAAAAATACTGACAGCCATTGGCTGGCATCTCAGCCTCTTCATAAAATCCGCATTCGGGACAAGTCAGCGTTGATCTCGTAATCATTTTAGTGGCTATTTGACTTTAATTCAGTCAAAAGCAGTTCTACTGTTTCTTCCAACCCCTCATCGCTGCGCGATTTGAAGCGGATACGGCCCTCGGTATCCAGTACGTACAGCATCGGATATCCCTGCACGAACCAATCATAGGCGATGTTGCCTTCCCAACCGCCGGGTCCGTTCCAGAAGCTGCGCCAGGTCACGCCATGCTCCTTCACGGCTGACCGCGCCGTTTCCAGCCTCGGGTCCGTGTTCACGCCGATGAGAGCGAAAGGTTCATCGGCGTATTTTTGCACCAACGCCTTCTCCTTTGGAATCATGGCAATGCAGGGCACGCACCATGCACCCCAAAAATTCAACACCACCACTCGCCCGCGGTAGTCCGAGAGTTTGAACGGCATGCCGTCCAGGTCTTTGCCCTCGATGTTCGGGGCGACGGCGCCGATGTGCAGGTGAGCGATTTCCCTGAGTTGTCCCCGGGCGTAGTGGGCGTAGGGCTGCTCCCAGTACGGTTTGTTTTTAGCCGGTCTCTTGAGCTCGCCAAAATTCTTCAAGAGCATTTTGACGTCTCGAACGGCCTCGTCGCGTTCGGCTTCCGTGAGCACTCCCAACTCCCGTTCAAACAGCAGGCGGTTCTCGGTTTTGGCGTACAGGGCGAGCGCTTTCAAATGTGCGGTTTTGGCGTGCGCAAATATAGCATCGAGGTAGCTTTTATAGCCATCGATGAGCTGTAGCTGTCGTTCCATCGGCACATCTCTGGGCGGTCGGCGCAGGTGGTACCAGAAGAATGTAAACACCGGCTGCCAGGTGCTGATATCGTCAGCGTCGAATTTCTCGACATAACGGTCAACGCCTTTGGCGAGCGCCGCTGCGATCTCGGCCAGCGGTTTGATTTTGGAAATTTCACAAACCGTGTGCACGGCTTCGAAAGCCTGTGACTTGTCCGTACTCAAGTCGATCAGTTTCGCACAGCGCTCGGACAGGGCGATCAAATCGCCATCTGGGGTGCCGTGGTTTCGAGCGACCTCAAAGTCTGCGCGAATTTTTTCCAGCGAATCGTCTATGGCAGTACAACCCGCCGCCAAGAACAGTATGAAAAAAAATCGCACTTTCATTTGCGCCCCTCCGTTTCAATTTCCAGATAATCCAAAATCGCGCAAGCGTTCGGAGTCGGATTTTCTCCGTAAGCAGCTGCGGGCTTCTGCAGCGCTGCTTCCATCTTCTGCAGTGATCGAATCTTGTGTTCGATGTCGGCGATTTTGGCATCGGCTTGTTTTTTGACGTCCGCACAGGTGGTCTCCGAGTCGACCTGCAAGTAAAGCAGTTCCGCAATATCTTTCAGGGTAAAACCGTGCTCCTGTGTGCGCTTGATGAATCGAATTCGCGCCCACGTCTTCCGGGATGTACTGTCGGTGACCCGACTCACCCGGCTTCGGTTTCGGCAGCAAGCCGCGCGTTCGTAATAACGCACGGTCTGGCTGTGCACACCCGCCTTCTCAGCCAGGTGCCGAGGGATAAAGAACCCATGTTTTTTAAGGGGTTACGTGGTTATATGACCTTTACCAGGGTATAGAGTTTCATTTTTGTCACCGCCTCTTACTAAAAGTTGATTACCGTGCCAAGCCCGCTGATAAGGTAGTTCCTGCCATAAATCTCTTTAAAAATTTTGAATGCCAGTTCACCGGTACAGTGAGCTGGCGCGACTCGTCCGACATCTAAATCATCTCTCAATTCGCTGGCGAGATCGGAAACGTATTCTAACTTGTAAGGCATCAGATGAAAGCCTCCGGTAATCAAATCGATCTCTCTTTTCAGAAAATCTTTTGTCTGCCTCACAATTTCTTCTACACCACTGTGGGAGCAGCCGACAACGAGGATTTCCCCCTTTTTAGTATATAAAGCCAACGATAGTTCGGGCATCCCTGTCATGCGGGGATCCTCATCGTGCGGCGGATATTTTGACCAGTCACCAAGCAACGCCGAGCGTGTAAATATCAAGGTCACGCCGGGTGCGATCTCCTTGGTCCTGTTCACAAATTCGGCGTTGGCCCTCCAGAAGCGACCGGTGGTTTTTCCTTTGAATTTGGTCGTCTTGCCCATAAAATATTTTTGTTCGGGTGGCAAGTCTTCGGTTAATTCAGTGGACCTACCTGAGACATCGCCATCGTAGGGTGGGCCGAGCGTCCAATCAAACGGCAAGTAGAGCTTCACTTCCGGATTTACTTTTAGCAGATGGTCGAAGCCAGAGGCGTGGTCGAAATGGCGATGCGAAAGTACTGCAATGTCTATCTTCGTTAAATCGACATTCAATGCCTTAACATTTTCAGCAAAAGTATCGGCATTATTACCG
>JAABYK010000469.1 GCA_011775825.1 Candidatus Zhuqueibacterota bacterium
CAGGTCAGACTCACGATACGGTTGAAGCCAACGGCATCAACATCTACTACGAAATGAGTGGCAGCGGCCCCTACCTCATCCTGATTGAAGGACTCGGAGTCGCGACTTGGTTATGGGAAAAGCAGGTGCCGGACTTTTCAAAGCATTTTACCGCCGTTGTTTACGACAATCGCGGTGCGGGCAAATCCGATAAGCCAGAGGGTCCGTATTCCATCGGTATGTTGGCGGACGATCTGGCCGCGCTCATGCAAGCCCTTAACATACCCAAAGCGCACATCCTCGGCGTATCCATGGGCGGATTTGTGGCTCAGGACTTTGCCCTACGATACCCCGATAAGGTCGAAAAATTGGTGCTGGTGTCAACCAGTGCCGGCGGCCCGGATCATGTGCCGATGTCGCAGGAGACGCTATCGGTGTTCTTCCTGAACGAAGGCTCACCGAGAGACATCATGCGCAAAAAGTTGGCCTTGGCTTACTCGGACTCCTTCATGGCCCGCGAAGACGTCGAGCGCTTGATCGACTTGCGACTAAAAAATCCGCAGCCGCAGCACGCGTTCATGGCACAAGTGGCAGCCGGAACCACGTTCGACCTTTCCGAGGAAGTTAAGAACATTCAGGCACCAACTCTCATTGCGGCGGCCAGCGACGATTTGCTGGTTCCGGTAGAAAATGCCCACAATCTGGCGAAAAACATTCCAAACAGTCAGCTCAAGATTTATGAAGGTCTTGGGCACCAGTTTTTTGTGGAAATTCCGGATCGCTTTAATCAAGATGTCATTGATTTTTTAACAGACTGAGTAAAACCATTCAATAAAAACGCTCGGAGTTATGTTTATGAAAGAAATTCAGCGCGGCATCATTGAAGATTTTGGCAGAGGTTACGTCAAGTTCGGGCATAGCGAACTCATGGGCCGAGTCGTCGGGCTGCTGATCTGCCAAACCGAACCCATTTCAATCGATGGAATTTGTGAGCGGCTGAACGTCACCAAGACGCCCATCAATCAAATATGCCGACGCCTGGAAGAGCTCAACCTGATTCATCGCGTGCGTATTAAGGGCGAAAGGAAATATCATTACCAGATCTCACCCAATGTGTTCTTGCAGGCAGGCGTCAATCTTTCCAGATTATTTGAGGAAAATTTACATATTGCCGAACAGCATCTGCATGCCTTGTTGGAGAAATATTCTGCTGCTGAGGGCGACGAAAAAGATAAGCTGCGAACGGTCTGTGAACGTCTGATCATAATGCGTGAGTTTAATGCACGGCAAATCAAAGCCTACAAAACATTCCTCAATGAATGGAGAAATGCCAGGAACAATCTGCCAACGGTTGAAGAATATCTGGTGAAAATGGAGAAAGCCGCTTAGAGGTGCGCAAACTTCATGGATAAGTTCGAAAGTGCAAAAGGAGATGCCTGCATTCTCAGGCATGACATTTGTGTTGTCATTCCGGCCTTGTGCCGGAATTTCCTGCGATCGACAATCCCAAGCTACTTTGTACAATCCCTTAGCCTTTAACAGGAAACAACCATGCGCCTCAAAAATAAAGTCGCCATCATTACCGGCGCCGCCTGCGGCATCGGGCGAACCACTGCATTGACCTTTGCACGTGAAGGCGCCAACGTGGTGGCGGCAGATCTCAATGACAACGCAGCCCAAAATCTCGTTGATGAAATCACCGCACAGGACGGCACCGCCTCGTTCGAAAAAGTCGATGTCGCGGATCCCAAAGACGTCCATAAGATGGTCGAAAACACAAAGGAGCGACACGGCAAAATCGACATTCTGGTGAACAACGCCGGCATCGTCGCCGATGCCCGACTAATTAAAATGGAATTGGAACAGTGGCAACGCGTGATCGATGTCAACCTGAAGGGCGTCTTTTTGTGCGGTCAGGCCGTGGCCAGAGTCATGGAGAC
>JAABYK010000528.1 GCA_011775825.1 Candidatus Zhuqueibacterota bacterium
GAAAGGATTTGGGTTAGGATTGAGTTACGTCAAACTGATTGTGGAAGCGCACAGCGGTCAAGTTTCGGTACAGAGTGTGCCCGGCAAAGGATCGACGTTTTCGATATTTTTGCCTCATTCTTCGGAAAGGAATTAGCCGATCATGATTCGTCCGAGAATTCTCTTGATTGAAGACGACGTCAACCTGGGATACGTATTGCAGGAAAATTTGGAACTCCGGGATTTCGAGGTGACACGATGCGGCGACGGCGAAGAAGGGAAAACCGCTTTTTTGCAGAAGAATTTCGATGTGTGTCTGATCGATATCATGCTGCCGAACAAAGACGGTTTTGCGTTAGCTCGTGAAATTCGCGCCATCGATCAGCAGATTCCAATTATCTTTCTCACAGCCAAATCTCTGAAAGAGGATCGCATCGAAGGGTTCAAAATCGGTGGGGATGATTACGTGACCAAGCCCTTCAGTATGGAAGAGCTGATCCTCCGCATTCAAGCCATTTTGAAGCGCAGCCTGGATGGCAGAGTGGACACGAATGCAGATAGCGTGTTTGAGATCGGCAGGTACGAATTCGATTATCAGCATCAGATGTTGAGAAATGCAGACACCCGGCAAAAGCTCACACATAAAGAAGCGGAACTGCTGAGGCTGCTCTGTCTCCATCAGAATACCATCCTTCAGCGCGATTTAGCCCTAAACTTGATTTGGGGTGACAACAGCTTCTTCAACGCGCGCAGTATGGATGTGTTTGTCTCCAAACTCCGAAAATATTTGAACCAAGATCCGCGCATCAAGATTGTGAACGTCCACGGGAAAGGCTTTAAGATGTTGGTTGAGTAAGTCAGGCCAAATCATATTTGACGTCCTACTCCGCTATCCTCAAATCTGAGCTAGATTCATTCAAATAGTGATTGAAATTCTGCAGCGAAAATGTTACATTTCTGTTTAATTCAAAAGCGGACGGCCTGCAAACGGTATTGTGGCAGATTCAAGATAGGTGGCCAAGTGCTTTGTGATCTCTAACTGTTGCAAAAATGTCATTCCCGAATGTATCCAGACTATGTGATAACTCGAATTCTACGGTCTTTGTCATTCTGTCGGAACCTTTTTTGAGTGGACTTAAAATGCTAGTTATTTAACTTAAATTAAATTCTTCCAGAATGAACATCAGGGTCTGCTGAGTTAACAGATTTCGGATCGTACTTTTCACGCAGGCTGGTATCTATCGGGAATCCATGCAATTGCTATGAATTCTTGCAATAGGAATTAACCGAATCCCCGGAACGAACTCATGTGGCAATTTGTTGCAAGTGTCAAGAAATTTTATAGTCGCTTTCAAAAATACAACCCTGTTGCATTCTTCTTTGGCGGTTTCACTTGGGACAATCTGACTTTAAAACGCATCGACCAACTGTTAGACAATTTCATCTTGTTGTTTTACCTCATCCTGCTGGGGCTCCTAATCATCGTCGTCAGCCTCGT
>JAABYK010000532.1:0-4976 GCA_011775825.1 Candidatus Zhuqueibacterota bacterium
ATTTAAATTATATTACGAGAGTCAGTATCAAAATCATATCTAAGGGATCTAACCATGGGACAGCCTGCAGCCAAAATTGAACACCCTTACATCACGCGATAGGTTATCATTTCAACTCGAATTATTCCATTGATGAAATCATCAAAACGATTCCCCATATTGCGCATACCCAGGTCTATGACGCGCTTTCCTTTTATTATGATCACAAAGAAGAAATTGATGAACATTTGAAACTCAATTCGGACGAAGAATATTGGAAGGCAAACTATCCTCAAGAAAAAGATTAGTTCGCATTCCCCCCTTAGTTAGCTCAGAAAAGCCACGACAAGCCTCACAGGCCAAGCACCAAATGTATTGCTCCCGTATGATGCCTATTGATTTTAATCCACCGTCGATAGTTTCAGAGCTTGTTTCCAGGTTGAAATCACAAAAATCAGAATCAGGGATGAGCCGATAGCGATACAAAGGATGTCATAGAACGACACCATCCCCAGCGGCAACGACATTGCAGGCACGCCGACAACATACATGACCACGTTCATCAAAATGGCAATAACGCGCACCTCCGTCGGTCCGACTTTGCCGTACGAAAGTTTGAATACATCGCTGACATAAGTTGCGATGTAGGTGTAAATAGACACCAGGTAGTACCCGGCCAGGGCCAGCATCGCAAACTTGAATCGCACATACGGCGAAAGTCCCAGGCCAAGAATGATGACAAGCTGCTCCATGGCGTCCATGGTGTGGTCGATGAAATAACCGAACTTCGGGCGTTCGATTTTGCGGTAGCGCGCCAGCGAGCCATCCAAACTGTCTCCAAACCAGTTGATGATGAAACCGAGACTTGCCAGCCACAAGAAATTTTTATCCAAATTGGCAAGCCAGTAACTTACACCTGTTACGAAAGCCCCCAAAAAACCGATTGTGGTGAGCGCATCAGGGGTCATCCACATGGGCATGCGTGCCGCCAGCCAGTTGATGGCGGGTCGTTCCAGCGGTCCCAGCAGGATATCGTTGCTTCTTTTATGCGATGTCTTCTTTGGCATAGAATTTTTCCGGTGCTTTTCAAATCATTCACGTGAAGATGTTTGCGTCTCAAATGCTTGTTAGCATGGCAAAATCAGCAAAAATCTAAGTTCTCTTATGCACCGAACTCTCGTCCATGCTTGAGCAACTTTCTTCACGCTTGAATAGGAGACAAGAAGTGTGCCAATTACCAGGACGACGAAAAATCGAAGTTTTAGGCGCAAATGGCGGGCGAATTGTTTACAAGAAAGGCTTGCGGGCGGAAAGCAACTTCACATCTGTGCACGAGATTTACGAACCCATCACCTCCAGGCATGCCGTTCAATTTTTAGTGGGCGAGCTTCGGCGGTCTTCTTGCACGAAACTCAGATTGCTTAACGTGGCGTGAGCCGCTGGCAGCAGAAAAGCGCTCAGGTAGCGCCTTGTTAGCAAACTATAAACAAGATTACTAGCAGAAAGTCAAGATAAAATTGAGCACAATAATACATAAACATGTACTTTGAAATTTCTCAAAAAATTACTTGAAATATTTGCTGCAAATAATTATACTGCTTGTAGACTAAACTACAAGTAGGAGGATTTACATGAGTGTAATGAGTATACGAATTGATGATAATAAAAGAAAAGCCTTGAAAGTGATTGCGTCTATTGAAGGTAAAAGTATGGGTGCGATTGTTTCAGAATTAATAGAAGATTATATAAAACAGAATAAACACAAAATAAAAGAACTATCTGAAAAGGAGAATCTGAATGATATCATGAAAATGTCAGAAGAATCCTTTATGGAATGGGATAACGAGGAAGACGAAATCTACAATGAATTATAACAAATGGGATGTTGTCTTAGTTCCTTTTCCTTTTACTAATTTGACTACAACGAAAAAGAGACCTGCTCTAATTATCTCGCCCGATGAATATAATAAAAACTTGGATGTTGTAATTGCATTCATTACGAGCAAATTGGATTTAGAATATCGAATTGGTGATTATAAGATACAGGAATGGGAAAAGTCTAATTTGCCGAAGCCCTCAATGTTACGAATGAAATTTGCTACCATTGATAAATCCATTATTATAAAAAAGCTTGGCAGACTAAGTGAAAAGGATGTGAAGGAACTTAGTAAATTATTAATAGATAGATTTCTTTACACGATAGAATTATGATGCTTAAGTTTCCTGGCGTGATTTCAAGTTCAGAGCATTGATGCGAGTTTTGATTGAGTTCGAATGTCCTGTGCGTTTTCATCCTTGCGTCCAACAGGCCATTCACTTACGCCCCGTCCTGAACGTATTTGAACCCTATTTTGATTGAAAGCTCCGCCTTTGCTAGCTCCTTGCCAAGATAGGCGGCATGACTCAGTTGCGTAACCCAGCCGTTTTCAATGATCGTCCAGTAAATGCTTCGAGCATCCTTGCCTTCGATGACGTGCAAAAGGCGATTCTTGTAATCGTAGTGTTCCAGCAAGATGGTCCTGTCCTCGATGTTAATGACGAAATATCCCGCTTTGTCGAGTTTGATCCGATCCGGTGACGGCGCGGTTGCAACGACGTGGGGTGCGGTTTCCTGTGTGTCCAGACCCTGGGATGGGTGAAATACCACTGCGGGCTCGGGCGCACGGGGGGACAACTCTTCCACCCTGGCGGCGATAAGGGCGATATCGGTACAGCCGATCATATCCACCGGCTCTATCTGCCGCCGCAAGGCTCGCACTTCCTCGAATGTGGTGTTAGGCAGCATCGGGCGCACACCGGGAGAACCGGGAATGCGCCTGGCGGAGTCCATTCCGTTCTTGAACAGAGCAAGCAACGTGGCGCCACTCAGGTGCTTTGGGGGCTCCTCGCCGGCACAGACGAGGTAGCGGATGGCCGGATTCGAGAGAATGTTTTTAATGATCTTCTCGATGCCGATGTTCTCTGTCTCCACCTTGCCCACGATGCACAGGCCTTTGGGCGCAGCTCCGGCCACCTCCGATGCCAGATCCGTACTTCCCAGGGTGGTGACGGCCACCGGCGATCTCGGGTCCAGCACAAAATATTTGCCTGGCACATAAGGCCAGGTGCGATTCACCGCCTTAGTGCTGGCAAAGGTGCGAGAGAGGAAGAAGCCGAAATCTTCCATGATGCCCATGGTGACTCTCCTAACCAGTAACTATTGGCTTAATCGCACGTTTGATTTTCACACAATTCAGCCTCATAAAAACAACATCTGGCTTCTAAAATAGTTACCTGATGCAAATTCACGGGGTAAGACTGCTCACTCAAAAAACAACTCCATCGCAAACACCACCACGGCAATCATCACGCTCCAACGAATAAACTTGTGCCCCTTCTCAACCACCACGCGCGAAGCTAACCAGGCGCCGGATGCATTGCCTGCTGCGAGAACGACTCCCTTTAGGCAATCGACCTGTCCATTGACGATGAAGATAAGGAGGGCAAACGGGGTAAAAAACAACACAACCAGCATTTTCAGAGCATTGGTTCTGACGAGAACCTAACTCTACCAGGGTCAGGGCTTTAATGAGCAGAAATCCAATCAAAAAAAGCGAGGTACAGAATCACTTGCCACCGTTATGTCTCAGCGTGGAAGAAGTCCTGATTAAGCCCATTTTAAGTGGATCGCGCAGCAGAGACCAAATATTTGAAAACCTTTATGGGATGTATAACCGACCTGTCCCCAAAAAATTATTCAAATCAATCGCTATCTCAACTATACGAGTCGCACATCTGACGCGATAGATCCTCTCATCCATCTTTGCCAACGTACCAATTGTCAGAACCGGAAACGATGACGGCGTGTTCTCTTTTCGGATTGTTTGTTCTAAGGAATCTTCGCTCTCCATATTGCGATTATCTGTAAGCAGAATCAGGTCATTGGCTTGAGCAAAGCGCCATATTTCCTGATCACTGCTTTCAGAATCCAACCCGACATCCTTAAATCTGACCAGTGTCAGAGGAAGAACCTCAAGCCAACCCTCAGCAGCCAACGTACCCCATAGGATCTCTGCCTGACCCTCGATGTTATGATCGACTAAGAACTTTGTCACCCCATATTGAGTTCTTTCTTACGAGCGCGTAACTTCGCCTTAATGTCCTCCTGTCCGGGCTTGGGCGGCAAAGATGCGATTTCTGCAAACCTTTCTCGATTGCGGTCCTCCCAATATTTCCGGTTTTTCTCAGCTTGTTCCAAGACTATCTCATATTCTGCTTCAACTTCTTCTCGATGAGACTCAATGTAATCTAAGGCATCTTTGATTTGTTTGTCTGTAAGATTTAATCGATCACGAATCAATTTTGGCGGCCAATCGAGCCTGAGATAATCCATAATTGAATAAAGCGTGATTCGCGTACCGGCAATCGTCAAACCTCGACTCGTCCGGATTACGGTATTGTTTGTCATAGCTTAACCTCTGTAACACTTCTGGATCAATTTCATAGATTTTCATAGATTATTCTAAAAATCCTCTTCTAAAAATAGTTAAACCAAAAATGATATGCAAGTTCTTTACGAAGAAAGGCATGCGCATTTATTAGCTCCGCCTTTTGACCCACTTGCGTTGGTCGACAGTGTGTGGGAAGCAACTCACTCAAAAAACAACTTCACCGCAAACACCACCACTGCAATCATCACGATCCAACGAATAAACTTGTGCCCCTTCTCGACCACCACGCGCGAAGCTAACCAGGCGCCGGAGGCATTGCCGCTCGCCAGAACGACTCCCTTCAGGTAATCGACCTGACCGTTGACGATAAAAATGAGCAGGGCAAACGGGGTGAAAATCAATACCACCAGCACTTTCAAAGCATTGGTTCTGACCAGATCGTAACCTACCAGTGTCAGAGCCATGATGAGCAGAAAACCGATGCCGCCCTGAATAAAGCCTCCGTAAATGCCGATCACAAAAAAAGCCAGGATCACCAACACTCTTTTAACGCCCTTAAGACTCGGC
>JAABYK010000532.1:4981-6017 GCA_011775825.1 Candidatus Zhuqueibacterota bacterium
AAAATCATGATAACGGCGAGGATGCGTTTGAAAAGAAGCTGATCGATTTCAACGGCAATTTGGGCGCCAAAGAGAGCGCCCGCAATCGCGGGTCCCGCCGTAATGATGGTCATCCCTTTCGGGATAACTTTGAATTGATGAAATCGCGCTGTTGCAGAAATGTTCTGAATCAGGATGGCAATGCGATTGGTACCATTGGCGACGGTCGGGGAAAGCCCCATGAAAATCAGAAACGACAAAGACACGAGGGAACCGCCTCCTGCCGTGACATTGAGGAAACCGGCCAGCATTCCAATCAGCACCAGGACCAGCAGTTTTATGCCTTCTTCCATTATCGATAAATGGTTTTCAGAGGCACACGCTCTCCAACCTCTCGGATTTTGAATTTGATGCGTCCGAGGATGATGCCCCTGGCCGTTTCAACGTCTACCCGCCACTTGCCGGGAGAGACGTTGACCTTGTGCGTGTAGCCTCGATATCCGCTGTCCCGATACCCGGTGATTTTGTAGCCAAGACGGTCGGTCGTCAGCCACTCATCGCGATTGGGGAAATACTTCTGCCAGTGATGATAAATCTTCTTGGTGAGTTTGGTCGGCGCAAACACCGCCGTAAAACAGTGCACCGTATCCCCTCCCGCATATCGAAACGGACTGTCGGAATCCTTGAAAAACTGATACCACCTGGGCTTCTGAAATTGCAAAGTGTACAAATCCGTTTCATTATTCTTGCTCACGTGATGATAAATGCCAGCCTCTTTTAAAGAAAGCGGCACCGGCGGGATCCAGTTTTGCCAATAAAACACATTGACCAGCGTGTAAAGACTCAGCACACCTGCAATGGCAGCTTGAAACTGCCGCTGGTTTGGAAAAACGGATTCACGGCGCAAGATGGTCAACAAACCAGCCACGAGCAACAAGCTTAAAATGCCCCCAAAGATAAAAGTCAGGAGATTCATCTTTTTCAGGGCCACGGGAATGAAGAAAATGAAAAACGAGAAACTGGCCATGAAATAGAGTGAAATCAGCAAGAAGATATT
>JAABYK010000213.1 GCA_011775825.1 Candidatus Zhuqueibacterota bacterium
GGCCACCGTCCTTCTCAGTTGAGGATGGACGGCACGGTAGACTTCTCCCATGCCGCCCTCACCGATGAATTTAATCAGCTTATAGCCATTGATTTCTTGATTTAGGTATTGCACTGTTTTTCACAACGCACAGTTTTCTGTTTGCGCAAGATACTTTTAATCTCACCTACCTTGCACCAGTTTGACACCAAACTTAATTGGCACAACTAGAGTGGCTCCTCCACTTTCGTCCCTTAACACACTAGTATAGATGCCAATTACCTGGCTGCGATCGTTAAACACTGGACCACCACTGGCGCCCGCTCCCAACATCAAGCCATCGATCAGGTAATACTCTCCCATTATGAGAGATCGCTCATTCGTTTCGGGAAAAGAAGGCTTTTGGACCTTTCTTCCAATCATCGCTTTTGTGATCGTTGGTCGGGGCACGATGTTTGTTTCTGAGTCCTTGCTAAATAGGTCGCTTCCTTCAATAGTCTTAAACTCGAGTAGCTGCTGCAAGGCAGGATATCCCATTACATAGACAGTCTGACCTTCAATGGGGTCGGTGGCTGTTCTGGTGGTATCGTTTGCCCCTAGCAGCGGCGTTTGTATTAATTCTTCGGGAACGTCCACTTTGAGAAGGGCCACATCGTGCTCGTTTGAAGTTCGTATAAGCCTAGCAGGAACACGCAAATCGGTTTCTGCAAACGTGGCATCGAAATACTCAAACGAGCCCTCAACCTTCTTAGTGACATTAATCTCGCCTTCCAGTCTACTGACGTTGGCGGGTATCCATGTTTCGATTCGCTTCGATTCGGGCAGCCGGACATCAGTTTCTGGTTCCACAGGGTTTGCGAAATCCGGTTTGTCGACCAATTTTCCGTTTATCTCAACCCGTCTGAGCAGGNNTCTGAGCAGGGTTCCCCTCGGCAGCCGATATTCGTGCTTCCACGGTGCTCCAAGATGTCGGTTTGTCAAAACGAATCCCGTCTTTTCAACAATAAAACCCGTTCCCCAAAGCCTGTCGCCGATCGGTTTTGACTCCAGTGTTAACCGGGGATTTGATTCGAGCATCAGATAAGGTAGAATCTTGCCGTTGCTTGATTTATAGTAAATAGGGATCGCCTTACGCTGATGCATCGCTTTATCTTCGTGCCACAAATGATAGTGATAGATAATCTCGCCGGTTCTCGCATACTTGAGATGCCAA
>JAABYK010000212.1:0-240 GCA_011775825.1 Candidatus Zhuqueibacterota bacterium
TAGGCATCAGGAGTGTATTTAACATTCTCGGTCCCATCACCAATCCTGCTGACGTCAAACGGCAATTGGTCGGCGTGTTTAATCTGGAAGTAGCGGGTTTACTGGCCGAGGTGCTTCAGCAACTGGACGCCCATCACGTTCTACTGGTGCATAGTGAGGATGGGTTGGATGAAATATCGCTTCAGGGTTACACTCACATCATCGAAGTGAAAGACGGCAAGATTCGGGAAGACCAGGTAG
>JAABYK010000212.1:294-548 GCA_011775825.1 Candidatus Zhuqueibacterota bacterium
CCGAAGCTAAACGCCGCTATTGCGACCAGTATATTAAGTGGAGAGAAAAGCCCGGCGCGCAATGTAGTGATTGCCAACGCCGCTGCCGGATTGTATGTCGCCAATCGAGCATCGGATTTTAAACAAGCTGCGGAGATGGCTGCTGAAAGTATCGATACCGGTGCGGCGTTTTCCCGTTTGCAGGCCATGCGCGATTTTTCTCAGCAATTTTCAAAAAAATAAGCGCAACGTAAGGTTTATGAATAAATCAAATG
>JAABYK010000212.1:554-1110 GCA_011775825.1 Candidatus Zhuqueibacterota bacterium
TAACTTTTGAAACTCTGTTTCAAAAGCTGAAACTATAAATTTTTAAAAAATGAACGAAACGCATGGTATATGAGTGATCCGAAATTATTAAAAAAAATCATTGAACGGAAGAAACAGGAAGTCCTCAATAAGCGCGCGTTGATATCGGAGCAAGAATTGATAAACTCTGCCAGACGCCATTCCAGGCCGCACTCCTTGGAGAAAGCCATCTCAAAAAATGCACCGATGGCAATCATAGCCGAACTGAAGAAAGCGTCGCCCTCGGCTGGCGTCATTCGTAAGAATTATTCGCCTGCAAATCTGGCCCTGGCGTATGAAAGCAATGGCGCGAGTGCTATTTCCGTGCTAACCGATGAGCATTATTTCCGGGGCTCCCTCAATCACATTCAGCAAATTCGTTCCCGGACATTCTTACCTATTCTCCGCAAAGATTTTATTATCGATCCCCTTCAGATTTTAGAATCCAGGGCCTTTGGCGCCGATGCCGTTTTGCTTATAACCGCAGCGTTAGATGCAATGCGCCTGAAAGAAATGATTGCAGCAACTTTAGATTGGC
>JAABYK010000212.1:1123-1713 GCA_011775825.1 Candidatus Zhuqueibacterota bacterium
TGGAAGCGCTCGTCGAAGTTCATAGCGAAAAGGAAGTGGACATCGCTTTAGATGCGGGCGCCTCACTGATTGGCATCAACAACCGTAATTTAGACGACTTTACGATTGATTTATCCGTTACCGAGCGATTGGTAAACCTGGTTCCGCCTGATGTGATTCTTGTGGCCGAAAGCGGTATTCATAGCAGTGAGGATGCCCGAAGAATGATCGATGCCGGGGTGCATGCCTTGTTAATCGGGACTCATTTTATGGAACAAAAGTCTCCGGGAAAAGCTCTGTCAGACTTGTTGGAGGAGATGCAAGAATGCTTTTCGTAAAGATTTGTGGCATCACCCGATTAGAAGACGCCCTCCTGGCGGCAGAGTTGGGAGCGGATGCGATTGGATTTGTGTTTTTTGAAAAAAGTCCCCGTTACATCTCTTTAGAGACGGCCAGGCACATATCCGATAATTTGCCCAGCCATGTCGCACGGGTAGGCGTGTTTGTCAATCCCGACCCTACGCAAGTTGAGCAGGCTTGTTCAGTTGCTAATCTGAACGCATTACAACTCCACGGGGTGCTTTCTCCCTCACATGTTAACAAATTTGCTT
>JAABYK010000350.1 GCA_011775825.1 Candidatus Zhuqueibacterota bacterium
TGTATAAGAAATTTTCGCAGATGCTTCAGGAGGCCATCGATGAATTTCGTCTCAAGCGTCTCACAGAAATTGACTATCTCAAAAAAGTGAACAACATCTATGACAATGTTATCGACAACAAGTTTGAAGGGATTCCCGAAAGCCTTTCCAATAAACCGGAGGCACGCGCTTATTTTAACGCCATTATCGAACGAATCGAAAAAAAGAGCAACGAGATTGCCGAACCACTGAGAGATAGAATGGCGCGCGCCGGCATGGACATCGAACGTATCATCGAAAACCAGAAAATCGTCGATTGGAAGAGAAATCTGGATGTGGAAAAACAGATGCGCAATGAAATCGAGGACTATCTCATCACGCTGAGTGAAGAGTCCGGAATTGAGCTCACTTTCGATGACATTGATTTAATTCTGGACAATTCCATCAAAATAGCCAAAAGTCGAGATTGACCGGTGCCCGAGATTCAATACGGAAACAAGACGATAACATTCGAACTTTCGTTTGCTGAGCGCAAAACACTTGAAATTGCGGTCTTGCCGGATCAGACTGTTTTCGTGAAGGCTCCAAATGGAAAACCCCTCGATAAAGTTCTGCAACGCGTTCAGAATCGAGCCAGATGGATCCTAAAACAGCAAGCCTATTTTGCCTCCTTCCCTAACTCTGAGCCGTCAAAGGAATACGTGAGCGGAGAAACCTTTCGCTATTTGGGAAAGCAATACCTTCTAAAAGTTATCGCATTGAACTCGGATTTAAATGGAGAGCTTTCGGGTAAGGAATGCGTCAAAATGATTGGGGGGACCATTCGAGTTTACACAAAAGCTAAGGACTTCCCGCATGTCAAAGATCTTATGGACAGGTGGTACCGTGCTCACGCAGAAAGGAAATTTGCAAAGAGAATCGACATTTGTTCACAAATGATGCAAAAGTATGGAATCAAACGTCCGCCTGTAGAAATCCGAGTTATGAAGAATCGATGGGGCAGTTTCACATCTTCTGGCAAAGTCTTACTCAATCCTCGCCTGATTGAATGGCCAACGTATTGTATCGATTATGTGATCCTTCATGAACTTTGCCATCTAAAATATCCACATCATAGTAAAGCGTTTTATCAATTACTGAACACGGTCTTACCTGAATGGAGAGAGATTAAGAGTCGCTTAGAGATGAGCGTTTGAAAACAACGAATCGACAGACGCCTGTGTCACTCATACCGCAGCGCCTGCACCGGATTGGCCAGGGCCGCTCGAATTACCTGATAGCTCACCGTGATTAAGGTAATCAGGAGCGCGATGATACCTGCGAGGGCGAACGCATCGATACCGATGTTGATGCGATAGGCGAAATCGTCCAGCCATCTGCGCATGGTGAAATAGGCGATGGGCCAGGCGACGACGTTGGCGATGAGCATCAATTTCACGAAATCGAAGGAAAAGACGAGCATGATGTTTTGCACCGATGCCCCCAAGACTTTTCGGATGCCGATTTCTTTCGTTCTTTGCTCGGAGGCATAAAGCGCCATTCCAAACAGCCCGAGAGAGGCAACAAAGATAGCCAGGATGGTAAAACTCGTGACAATGTTTCCCAACTGGGTCTCGAATCGGTAGGCCGTGTCAAGCCGCTCGTCCAAGAAGAAGAAATTCATGGGGCGGTTGGGTTCATGCTCGCGCCAGATGTCCTTTACTTGGGCAATCGTGCGTTGGAGGGTTCCCGTTCGCAGTCTCACCGTCATGAACGGCAGTCCGCCATCAAACAAGCCGATAACCAGGGGTTCGATGGATTTGTGCAAAGGTGCAAAGTGAAAGTCTTTGACCACCCCGACAATTGGGCCGGAGAACGTGTTATTGTCTCCACTGGCAATGATTCGGCCAAGC
>JAABYK010000709.1:0-3808 GCA_011775825.1 Candidatus Zhuqueibacterota bacterium
TCTGAATACGGGATCATTTTGCTTATCATAGCCCCAATCTGTCGCTCAAGCGAACCCGACTCCAGAATGTTCCCAAGAATGGAAAACACAATCAAAACAAGAGGGACAATACAAAGAAATATCGAAAACGCCAACGCCCCGCCGAACAAGAAAACATGATGTTCATCAAATCGGCCAAATAGCCCGACCCAATAGTATTTGAGAGCCTGTTTGATTTGTTTCAGCCAGAGTATCAATTAATTTGTTCACATTGAGCGTTTAGCGGATCAAAGTAGACTATGCAGACAGATTGAGTCAACACGATTAGCTTCGTCCCGATGCATCTAAGTGGTGTAACCCACGAGAATGTCATTCTGGAAGTATCTTTTTAATTGACAACACCTTACGAACAATCAAAAAAAGATTCCTACGGAATGGCAACACGGGATGATATGGCTTTTCGGTCACTCATTCATTAAAATATAGGAATCTCTCTCAAAGCTATCAAGAAAAAGGAATGACGTGCACCAACGAGTTTTCGTTCAGCACTAAGCAATCAGCTTTGAGCGACAACGTGCACGGGAAAGGGCTCCGATACCGAACCTTTGTAAACCGAGACGTGTGGAAACGGCATCTCAACTCCCTCTTGATCAAATCTTCTTTTGACTTCTTCCTGCAAGTCGTTCTTAACTTTCAGGAAATCGCCTTTTTCCACCCAAACCACAAGCAAAAGATCGATTGACGAATTGCCAAATCCTGAGAATCGGACTTCCGCTTCCGGTTCCTGCAGACACAACGGATTCTTCTTGGCAACATCGATCAGAATCTGACGTACGCGACCGATGTCTTCTTTGTAGGCCACTCCGATATTGAGATCCAAACGCCGAATCGGAAAGTGCGTGATGTTGGTGACTTCGCTCTTCAGGATGGTTTCGTTCGGAATGCGCACAAATTTGTTCTCGAACGTTCGCAATTTAATGGAAAGCATGTCAATGGCGAGCACTTCCCCTGTGGTGCTGCCCACGGACACGATATCGCCCACGACGAACGACTGTTCGGCGATCAGGAAAAATCCGCTGATGATGTTCGAAAAACTGGTTTGGGCGGCAAAGCCGATTGCGATGCCAAGGACTCCGGCAGCTGCGATGAGGTGCGTAAGCTTGAACCCGAGTTCGTTGAGTTCGGAAATCAGGATAACGGCAATTCCTACATACAACAGGATCTTACTCGCGATCATACCTTGCTGAGCGGAATATTTCTTGGTGACGTGCTTTTGCAGCCACCTGGAAGCGATATAAACCGCCGGAATGCCGACCAACAAAAGCACAACCGTCCTAATCAAAATGCCAATTTTTTCAGCCGCTAGGAGCTGGCTTAAATTCCAATCTGTCATACACGTTCTCCCTTTTTGTTTAAACCATTTTGTAACTATCCGGGGCCATTTTGGGCACAACTATTAAATGAACGAAGAGTCATGGAGTGCTGACCAATGGATTTATGGAATCACCCACATCAGACCAGTACTCCAATAATCCATTAATCCATATGCTCAAATACTTCAACATCAAATGATTACACATTATCTGATTTCAGATTATTCAGGTTAAATTATTTTGCCTGGTTTTGCTGCGATAAGCAAGGATGGCCACTAGTTACGATAATTCCTGTGATTCGCGGCTGGCACGATCAGCAATCACCTCGTGAGAAGATCGAAGCCGGGCAAATCCCTCAATGAGGTAAACGTCTTGGCAGCAAACCCCTTCTTATCTAAATCACGTGGCGGACCGACCAGCTCCCCTTCTTCAGCCTCCGGTGGGGCTTTTCCGGACAGAGAGATTTGGCTAACGTTCTCCTTACCACGGTAACTCACCGTTACTTCGTCCGACCAGAGCTGACCCTTCAAATTAAAAATCGAAAATCGTCTTACGCGCAATGCCAGCTTTTCGACAAACAACTCCATGTCGGCGCTGTTGATAATCTGCACCGGACAGATTGCTAAAAACGGCCTCGCGTAGTCGGGGGTGATGTCACGGCGCGCATCGGACGAAATCCAATAACATAATTCTCCTGCCTTAAATGTCCCAAACCAGGTTTTGGAGAGCACGAGGGTGGGAACCTCGACTATTCCGACATCCCGTTTTCGCCAGGGTTCAATTCGAACCCAGATCGGCACTCGAACGTAAATTCTCGCTTCCGCTTTTTGAACGATGCGAAACGGATGTTCGGGTTTGACCACCACCGACTTATCCGGGAAAATGGGTACAAATCGTAACTTCTCAACTGCGCGATTAAACGCCCATCTCGACCATGAAAGAGCTTCCGGCGGGGACAATTCATCGGTTTCATGCGGCTCTCTGAAATCACCGTGCTGATATCCGATCCAGACTTCGTTGGCGTTTTGTTTACACCAAAGCCGAAGAGGACCAAAATCCCACAACTTGAATTCGGTGCCCGAGATCGTATGTTGCCCCCAAAGCGTGTCGCGAGAAATAACGTTCACTGTCTCAGGCATGTCTGTTTTCACCCCACCAAATTTCAGACCTTAAGTTACAAAGTAATTTTAAGCTTACTTAAATTGCAAAATTATTGCAAGCAAAATTTGGCGCGGTTTGGACACAGATTGACGCTGATTCACCTTCTGATGGCAGAATTATTCAATGGCAAAATAAATAACACTACAACGAAACTTCACATGTCATTTCGGAAAAATCTTTGTCGGCAAGAACCTTGTATGTCAAAATGATTTGGATTGGAAGGTCGTCCCATTTTAACTTTGCCTGAATTATTTTACCAATTCTTGTTGGGGTGGAAAAAACAAAGGCCGGTGCAGACATCCACACCAGCCTTTTCGGAGGAGGAAAGAGTCATGTTTGTTTAGGCGCTTCTTTTCATCGCCCTGTTTTGGGTTGAATGATAGATCAAATAGCCCCCGATGGCAATCAAGATCAACGGAAAGATCAAATTTGCATAAAAAAGATCCGTTGACATCAAGAATATGAACCCGGCAAAGACCGTCAGGATCAAAGCGGGAATCCTTGCCCAATCCAGCTTGTTTTGTTCGTTCCTAATGAGATAGAGGAAACCGAATGTCAAGCCTAATCCCAAAAAGAAGACTGAGCCCATCAAATCGTCATCCATAAAAGGGCTCATATCAATTAAGACAATGCTGCCCAGAGTAAAGAGTACACCTGCCGGGATGAGCAAACCCCATTTTCTCTGGTCCCGGACGTATCCGAAAATAAATAAAGCAGTCATGATCCAAAACAATAGGACGCCGGTTAACTCATCATCCACAAACCACGCGTGCTCGATCAAAATCGCACTGCCGATGAACAGCAGAATCGCCGCGGCTATTAGGCTACCGAATTGCTGCGTCTTTCTGAAGCGCACAAACAGATAAGCTGCAGCGGCAAGCAACATGAACGCCAGCACATATTCAAAATCCAGGTAGATGAGGTTCAAATTCACGGCCAAAGAAAGGACTCCAAACAAAATGAGCAGCGTTCCAAAAATAAGATTACTTTTTTGATTCATTTATCAACTCAAATCCGCTATTTCGTTTCAGCTTAAATAAACGTCAAAGCCGCAAGGATGTTTCAGAAACAATGAAACTGTTATGTTATTTAGAATTAGAAGAGATAATTCACTTCCAGACCGACCACGGTGTTTTGCGAGTCGAGGTTGTCCTCTCGCTGGCTGCGTTCATCATCCATGTTGGCGAACACACTGAATCGCCAACGGCGGCTGACATTCCAGGTTAGAAATAACATTATAGAGTTGATGTTCCGATCCTGGTAAATGCCGATGAGATCCACATTCTGATTCTCTG
>JAABYK010000709.1:3841-6174 GCA_011775825.1 Candidatus Zhuqueibacterota bacterium
CCGTAACCGAAGTAGTCTTCAAAAACAATGCTGCGGGCGGCATCCGCATTGGCGTTTATGGAAGAGAGCCTGTCAAACAACTCCTGATGGCTTTGGTTTCGATAAACTGCCCCGGCGCCGATTCGCCACTCCGCGCCGATCTTGAAATAAACCTGAGGTTCGATCTCCCAAAGCAGATAATCGGGCAAGCTGTTGACATTTAATAGCTTGTAATCTCGATACGTGAATGAGCCATCTAATTCCACCCCCCAATTCCGATGAAAAGGCAGCCGCAATTCTGCGATCAAGTAGTTCTCTTTAAAATCCTGGAAAAAGGTGTCCGCCGGTGCATTGGTATAATCCCGAAAGCGCAGTTCATTTTCAACGCTTAGAGATGTCTGGTCACCGAATTTCTGAACCCACCTGGCGTCAATGCGATTCTCGATGTAGTCATTAAGATCAAATTCGGGATGCAGTTGATGGACATTACGCCACCCAACCCCAATGGATGAGGCGGAGCCGGTGTTCACTTTTAAGAAGCCCTTCAGGGCATTATAGTAATAATTGGGGTAAATGCTCCTTTCATCAGCATAGCGTCGGATTAAAAACTCTTCTTCGAAATTTAGTGAAACGGGGCCGAATCGACGTAGACTCAAAGCAACAGTGGTTGTATTTTGAAGATATTTCAGATCATTGTCACGATAAAATGAGTTTCCCGAAAAGCGGTTGCCAATCATCCAAAAGGAATGCTCGCCCACGGGATTTTTCAGCCTCAGATCCAGCTCCCCGGACAGATAGTCGCGGCTGTACTTGAACGAAGTGTAGCCTTGAAGGGAATTTCGGGAATGTTTACTGTAATCGAAACTCAATCGAAACCCGGTGAACGGGTTGCCGCCGTTTGCATCAAACGAAGTGATTTCGATGCCGTCAACACGGGGAAGCGAAAACTGTGACTGGTAGCGCCAAATGTCCACCCCGGAGATCACCTCTTTGGACCAGGAAAATCGTCTCGTTGAAGGATCGGAGAATCCATTGTTGATATCGCCAAGGTACTCCGAATCGACCTCACTGGCCATTCCATCTTCGTCGGGTTGGAGCAGATCCCAAATGGTCTCCACCCAAATGATCGCCATGGCGTAATCTTGACTCTCCGCAAACGTTTCCGCCTCTTTTTTGAGTTTAAACACTTCCTCCAACAAAACCGGATCGGCCAACTTTTCGGTGTTTTCAATTATCCAGCGTTCCAGTCGCAGCATTTCAATCTCGTAGAAGGTTTCATCGCTCCAATCGTCTTCCGACGACGAGTCGGACACCGCCACTGTAGGTTTAGATTTCTCCTCCTGACTGTGGGCATTGTTGAGAGACAACAGAATCAGGGCAATCCAAAAGACCAAAAGTTGGAGGTGAAACGCAATTCTATTTTTGGGTCTCGCCGTTTTCACATAAATTCTCAACATTTCATCTAACTGACGTCCATGTCAGGTGCGGTGTGCCCGGCTCAATGCGGTGGGGACATAGTAGAATTCGAATTCGGGTCAAACGATTTGAACCTTCTCGAAGCGTTTTCCCAATATTTCCGCAGAATCAACCCCATCCAGTCCTCGAGGACCGTAGCATAAACAGAGCGAAAAAGCTTTCTCGATCTCGTCAGGCTTCCCCCCAAAACCTGCACGGTTCAGCAGGTGCTTTGCGTGGGGCCAGCCCCAACCACTAAGATTGTCTTTTGAAGTTTGTGCCATCGGGTTCCGCTTATTTACTCTGCTTAGCTTGCTTCTTGGCCTGCATAGCCTTAATTCGTTCCTTCATTCTTTTCTTTCTGCGCTGACGGCGGCGCCTTTTCTCGACTTTGTTGTATTGTTTTCCCATAGATCCCTCCTTCTTTAGATATGAACACTACTGATTGTTTTTTTCCTTTACTCTTCACGAAACCATACGATTTTTATCAAATTGCCATCATCATTGAAAAAGAATTGTAAATGCGAAGTTAGTTCTGCATCATCATGATAACTTAGAGTCGTATTACTTTCATCAATTGGTTTTCCAAAAACAGTTCTCACGTCCGTTTTACTCATACCCAATTCAAAACCAAAAGGTAAGCTGAAGTTGTCGGAATGAAGAATAAACACCGTCAACAAGCATTTATCAGTTTTTGTGAAGCAAAACGTCTCGAATTCAAAGCCTTCATAAAAAAAGTGATATATTGTGCCAACTGATGTCGAATCATATTTGTTTGTAATGGACTTAGACATAAGGCTATCAGGTTGGCCAAATCTTTCAATTATCCGTTTCTTAGTGTCAATGCAAAATTAAATTGGCAAGTGATGTACGCAATGGCAACATTATATCTCAACGCA
>JAABYK010000610.1 GCA_011775825.1 Candidatus Zhuqueibacterota bacterium
AAATATGGAAATCCCTCTTCTAAAAGACATTGTCATCATCTTCGGACTTTCGATTGTGGTGCTGTACGTCTGTCATCAGATCCGACTGCCCACGATTGTTGGATTCTTGGTGACCGGACTGCTCGTTGGGCCGCACGGGCTTGGTCTGATCAAGGCCGTGCACGAAGTTGAGATTCTCGCCGAAATCGGTGTGGTATTGCTGTTGTTTACCATCGGCATCGAATTCTCCCTCAAGAATTTGCTTAAGATGAAGAAGGTGATTCTGGTGGGTGGTTCGTTGCAAGTCGTCCTATCGCTTCTCGTGACGGCTACTATGAGCAAACTACTCGGGTATTCTTACGGCGAAGCGATTTTTCTGGGCTTTTTGGTGGCCACAAGCAGCACGGCCATTGTACTTAAAGTCTTGCAAGAAAGAGGAGAACTTGATGGCCCGCACGGTCGAACCTCGCTGGCGATCTTGATTTTCCAGGATATCATCGTGGTTCCCATGATGTTGCTGACACCGCTTCTTTCGGGTACGAGCGCTAACATCGCGGTGGATCTTGCGATTCTGCTCGGAAAGGCGTTTGCCATCGTGGTCGTTGTCATTGTCACCGCCCGATGGATTATAGACCGGGCGTTGTACGAAATCATGAAAACGCGCAGCCGCGAACTGTTTCTGGTCACGATATTGGTCATTTGCTTTGCTGTCGTCTGGCTGACCAACAGCCTCGGACTCTCACTTGCGCTGGGTGCATTTCTGGCCGGGCTCATCGTCTCCGAGTCTGAATATGGACATGACGCGTTGGCCAATGTTCTGCCTTTCAAAACCGTATTCACGAGTTTCTTTTTCGTATCCGTTGGCATGCTGTTGGATGTCCGCTTTTTCTTTGAAAATATCGGGCCTGTCACGTTGATTATCTTGACAGTCCTGTTGTTGAAAATCCTGGCTGCTGGTTTGGCGGCGATGGCGCTGGGCTTTCCTTTGCGGATCGCCATACTCGTGGGACTCATCCTCTCTCAGGTTGGTGAGTTTTCTTTCATTTTATCTAAAGCCGGCCTGGAGTTTGGTTTGCTCTCTGGCGATAACTACCAACTCTTCCTGGCGGTCTCGGTTTCCAGCATGGCGGCGGCGCCGTTTATCATTGCCAATGCCCATGCCATTACCGCTTTCGCAATGCGCCTGCCAATCCCAAAACGCTTGAAACACGGGATTGAACCTATTACAGAACCAGGTCAAGAATTGCACCGTGATCATATTATTATTATCGGTTATGGTATCAATGGCAGAAACGTGGCGCGGGCAGCAAAAATGGCCGGTATTCCCTATGTGATTGTTGAAACCAATCCCACCACAGTTAAGGCAGAACGCCAAAAGGGTGAACCCATTTTCTATGGTGATGCAACGCACGATTTGATTTTGAAGCACGCCGGAATTGAGGAGGCCCGCGTGGTTGTCATCGCCATTTCCGATCCCGCTGCGACCCGGGATATTTGCAAGAATGTCGACAAATTGAACCCGAAGGTGCATTTGATCGTGCGCACACGCTTTGTGCATGAAATGAGAGCGCTGTACGACCTGGGCGCAGAAGAAGTCATTCCCGAGGAATTCGAAACGTCTGTTGAGATTTTTACACGCGCATTGAACAAATACCTCATACCCAAGGAGCAAATCGAAGAGTTTGTCGTTCAAATCCGTTCAGACGGCTATCAGATGTTCCGCAGTTTGGCCTCAAAATCGCCGCTTTCGCATACCATGCAATTTCATCTTCCGGACATCGACATCTCAACGCTGCGGATTGGCAAAAAATCGCCGGTTGTGGGGAAATCGTTGGCTGCCCTGGACCTGCGCAAAAACTACAAAGTGACCATTCTCGCCATCAGGCGTAATTCCGAGGTTATGACCAACCCGCACGGTGATACACAACTTTGTGCTGATGATGAGTTGTTTCTCCTTGGCTCACCGCAATCCATCTTCAACCTTGCGACGATGATTCACAATCACGGCCAAGACAACGTTCAGCATTGATTCTCTCACCGGACACGTTTTCTTCGAACACAAATTGACGTGGATAACCCTGATTCTGAGTTTTTTTAGCCAGGTTCCACTCCACGTTGTTTCATTCGTGAGTAGGGAACAGATTTCACATGGTTGCGCAATCTTTGCACTGTTGTCGCGCTTCGAGAGTCTTGGCCAACCTGATAGCGTTACTGGCATTGTCTTTGCATATGTCACAGCGAAAACTGATCGGAACCGATAACGAACCAAGCAATGGAGGCGCAATGAAGTCTTTTAAAGAGATATGGATCAGTGTGAGCGTTCTGTTTTTCCTTTTTCAATTCGGTTGCGGTGAAAATCCGAGCTCTTCAACGATGACTTCCGGTAGGGTCAAGGTTAGCATCAGAACCAAAAGTGCGGGTACCCGATCCTCTGCAAACAAACTCACTGCAAGATCAGCAGGACCCGTGACTCTTACCAGTGCTCGAGTCGTGATTAAGGAGATTGAATTTGAGAGCGTGCTGGAGGATTCATTCGATTTTGAGTTCGCCCAGCCGTTTGTGCAAGACCTGGCGGTCGACACGAACCAGCATGTGATTGAAACCGTACAGTTACCCTTTGGGACATACAAAGAGAGTGAAATCGAGATTGATGATCTGGATCCGGAGGACGGTCAAGTCTATACCGACAATCCGGAACTTCAGGATCTAAGCATTGTGGTCGAGGGGTTCTTAAATGACAATCAAAATGAGACATTTCGTTTCACCAGTGATTTAGATGTCGAACAAGAGCAAGAATTCAATCCGCCGCTGGTGTTAGATGAGAATTCGCCATCTACCAATGTGGTGTTAGAGCTGAATATGGACGGCTGGTTTATCGATGAAAAGGGAATTCTTTTGGACCCTCGGTCGGAGAACAACAAAAGCGAGATAGAAAACAACATCAAGCAATCCATAGACATTTTCGAAGACGAAGATGATGACGGTGAAGAAGATGACCACGGCGAGAACGAAGATGATGATGATGACGACGACTCTGAGGACGATGACTCCGACGACAATGACGATGATGAAGAGGATGATGAAGACGGCGACGATGACGACGAGGAGTAAAAGAACGTTGAACTGTCTAAAAGCGGTGACGCCCTCTCACTGATCAGCAAAGTTTGCCCCTCATCCATCCGGATAATATGCCGGGCCTCCTTCTCCTCTGTGGAAGGATGGATGAGGGGCCATATTTTAATCTTCAGACCAGTCTCAACTTGGTCCTCGAGGTTCCTATTCACTGGCAGCTCAGTTTTTCTTGTCTCGCAGTCAGGACATAGGTCCGTTAAACGTTTTCACAAATTACCATTTTCTTGTGCCGATATCGAGGCGTGAAAACGCTAACCCAAAGTCTTCTTTAACAGGACAAGTTGTCCGGTGTGGTAGAGATCGTGCTGGATTAACCCATGTAACACTAAATAGATCGAATCATTCTTGCCAGGAACTTTTTCCTCCAAACGTGCGTCCTCAAGTTGCTTGACGGTTGTCAATAAAGCCTCGTGCGACTCGCGAAGCTCTTTGACGGCCATTTGCCAGGCATCTTCGCTGTTATCGATAACGGGCGGCCAGTCTTCTTCCGGTGTTGGCTCGACTTTTTCACCCGAAAGTCGTTTTCGAACGATGTCTTTCCATGCTCGAATGTGTAACACGAGTTCCCAAATGCTGTGGGCCGTGGCAATAGGTTTGGCGGCAGCTTGTTCCGACGTCAAATCTGCAAGAGCTTCGCTGATGGATGGACCGTGCCAGGCTTCGCCTTGAAAAGCCCGATCAAGTTGATCCGTAATTCTCTCAACTTCTTTCATGGTCAAACCCCCTTTTTATAACTCTTGAATGAATAGTGGAATCTTAATTAATTACGAGGCTATTGTAGAAATGGTTAAGACTGGAGCTGTCATTGCGAGGAACGAAGTGACGAAGCAATCCCCCGCGGCTTTGCAAGGAGATTGCTTCGTCGTCAAGACTTTTAATTATAAGGCCTTAAGGAAAGTCTTGACTCCTCGCAATGACAGCAATTCGAGACTGAGTCGGCGATAGTTAACTCCTTGTAGATTTTTACAATAGTTTACACAA
>JAABYK010000614.1:0-6145 GCA_011775825.1 Candidatus Zhuqueibacterota bacterium
TTTCGACGATGTGTCTTTGGAAGGCTTCATTCCTGCGAAGTTGTTCAATCAGTCTCGAGTTCTTGATGGCAATGGCCGCATAAGAAGCAAATGTCTTCATGAGCTTCTTAACCGGGGCCGAGAAGCTCTGGTGAGAACGGTAGTTTACAAACATCAACCCAAGGGTCTCATCTTCTGCTTCCAGAACCAAAGCAGCCAGGGATTTTATATGCTCTCGTTTATGAAATCTCGTTTTGGGTCTGCCTTCGACATTTTCTTCCTGACCTCCATTCATGAAAGGGTGTTTGTCGATGTCTTCTTGTCGTTCAAAATATAAAGACTCGCGATTTGCAATCACCATTTCGGCAAACGTGTCGCCGCTAAAAACGAAAGTCTTAGCATATCCGGCCTCCTCAAATAGCGTTCCCCCATAAATCGGAGGCGGGACAAGTTGATTCTTCTTCTTGTCATATTGAAAAAGAAGGACCGGGTTAGCTCGAAGAACTTGACAGGCGCTTTTGGCGATTTGCTTCAAGATTTGTTCAACTCTGGAGGAGGAAGCAATTTTCTCGCCGATGATATTAAAATGATCGACGAGCGTGTCGTAAGATGTCCCCTCTCTGATGACATCTTCTAACTGCGTGCCCTTGAACTTTTCCTTAGGATCTGCCATCTCTTTCTTCCGCAAAACTAAATGAACTTGTGTAATACATTATTGTCAAATGTCTTTTAACATACATAAGTCTGTCTTCGTTGAACATCTCGCGTGCACTGCATCATGGATAGAGCAGACCTCCCAAATTCATTGGGACAGAACGGAAAAATCCGGCTCTGTTATCCTATCACCCCTTCTGACGTAACTCACCTTAAGGAACAGCTTAATCAAGTTTTTGAGTCGGGTTTTCTTTCAAATTTCGGTCAATTCAACGACCATCTGGAAAAACGGATCCGAGAACTTCTTCAGGTCGGTTTTGCATTTACCGTTCCAAATGCCACGACCGGGCTTCAAATTGTCTTATCAACGTTGCCCAAGGGGTACGAGGTTGTCGTCCCGAGCTTCGCATTCCCATCTACCGTTCACGCTATCATTCATGCTGGGTTGAAGCCGGTCTTTGTAGACATCGACCCAAGCACTTACAATATCTCAATTAAAGATACAATAAAGAAAATAACCAATAAAACGTCTGCGATTCTGGCAGCCAACAATTTCGGAACTCCCTGTCCTATGACCGAACTGGAAAACATTGCAAGGAATCGCGACTTGACACTTTTTTTCGATTCAGCAACCGCATTAGGTTCAAAATATCGTGGTGTGTTTCTTGGTGCTTTCGGTGATGCTGAGATTTTCAGCTTTAGCGGCACAAAAATTGTTAGCGCAGGCGAAGGCGGAATTATCACAACCAATAACAGAGAACTGGCCGAAAAAATCAAATGTTACCGAAACTACGGTTATTCCTCCGACAAAACGGATTGTCTTTATACTGGCTTTAATGGCAAATTGGATGAACTCAGCGCTGTTTTCGCGCTGTGGTCGCTTCGACATATGGAATCACAAATTGCCTATCGAAAAAAACTTGCAGAAGTCTATCGTCTCGAACTTGCAACGATCGAAGGCCTTAAATTTCAAAATATCGATCAGGAACGCAAAAGTAACTATTGTCTATTCCCAATTGAGATCGACTCCAAGGAATTTGGTGTTGATGCTTCCACTCTAATAGACGGGCTAAAAGCCAATGGAATTGAAGCCGTTCGAAATTTCTTTCCTCCGGTACATAAAACTACGGCTTATAAAGAACATAATCAACTAAAACTGGATAAGACCGAAGCGCTTTCACAAAGAATCGTTTGCTTACCATTACATTCCAAATTAAGTATCGAGGATGTTTATCGAGTGTGTCGTATTATAAAAAAACTGCGGAGACTCACCTTTCGAATAAATCAACAGTTTAGTACCGGCCGTAAGGAAACAGCCGACAATAATGGTGAAACTTTACGGAAGCTATCTGCCGAACTGGCCCAAACCGATCTAAAATGATTGAGTCTGCTCCAACAGGTTCACTCTACCCTACCCTTTCAAATCTGTTTGTCCAATCCCTTAGCACGAGTTTTGCATGCTTAAATGCAAAATTAGTGGGGACTTCTCTTAGAGAAAACCATTTTGCTTCACTTACCTCATGATTTGGGGTTATCGAACCATTTAGAATATTACACGTGTAGTAAATATTTAAGGTCGATTCCTTTTGGCTTCCATAATGGTCCATGTATAATCCAATCAAGCCAGAGACTTGAATTTTAATATCTAATTCTTCAGACACTTCGCGTATCAGACCATCCTCGGGGTGTTCGTCAAATTCCAAAAACCCGCCGGGAAAATCCCAACAGTTTTTATAAGGTTCATTCGCTCGCCGAATCAAGAGAATATCTCCGTTCTTAGCGATAACTGCACCGGCACAGGGCTTCGGATGGTCATAGTGAGTGAAATCGCAGTTGGGGCAGAAACGAGCATTACTATCGTTGTCTGACTTTGATTCTAGTGGAGCACCGCACGCAGGACAAAAACGAAAGTCCATCTCACACCTTTCCAGGTTTAACAGATGGGAGACTGACGTAAAGAATTAATCCTATTGAATTTATTCTCTAATAAATATAATATTACTAGTTTTTTTATAAATGTCAAGCTAATTTTAAATTTAATCGAAGCTTCCGAAAGTATCAACAATGTCAAGTCCGACTCCACTCAACCCAACTCCAACGTCCGAAACAACTTCTTGCTCACTTCATTCGAATATTCGGGCGTGTAAACTTGATAGAGCCTGATCGTTTTTTTCACGGAGTCCACAAACGCTTCGCAGTTGGGACAGGACTTGACGTACTCGCGGACGGCTTTACAGTTGGGTGAGTCCATATCCTCGCCAAGTTCGGTGCAGATGTTCAGAATTCTTTCTTTGACTGTCGAGTCCATCTATTGCTCCACGTAAGGTTCGAGTTTGTCGCGCAAAAAAAGTCGCGCCCTGCGCAGACGCGCTTTGGCGGCCGGCACGGAAATATTCAGCGCCTCCGCAACGTCTTCGATTTTCAAACCCTCCAAATCTTTGAGCACGAAGGCCAATCTGTAAATGGGTGGAAGCTCGAGAATGGCCCGGTCCATCTGATTCTTTAGTTCGTCACTCAACACTTCTTCCGCCGGGCTGTCCGGCCATTTGATGTAAAACTCCTTAATGCGTTCCTCGGGACGGTCCAGTTGCTCAAACGATTCCCAGCGATCGCGTTTCTCCTTACGAAATTTCATCAGACACGAATTGGACACAATGCGGTAAATCCAGGTGGAAAAACTCGATTTGAAATTGAAGGATTTCAACGACTTTAATATGCTGAGAAAGGCCTCTTGCAACGTATCTTCGGCGTCGTCCTGATTTCGGCACACCTTGAAAGAAAAGCCGTAGACGGTCTGTTCATACTTTTTCACCAGTTCTTGCAGCGCCTTCTGATCGCCTTTCTGCGCTGCCTTCACCAACGCAACATCGCCGTCTTTAGAATGGTTTTTTGAGGTGACTGTTTTCATATGCTTGTTAAATTAGCAAAACCGAATGGATAATTCAAGAAAAAACAGCGTGGTCTTGTTTTGGCAATTTTGAAAAATGGGTCGACAATTTTCTTACATTTAGGAACTGAGAACTTGAAGTAAAATCGTCAGTTATTTAATGAGGAACGTAAGTTTCATAAAATTAAAACGTTAAATTATGCAAAGTTGAGATCATGTTTTTCCGTGTGTTTGGCACAAATCTTGATTTTCTCACCCTTGGTTACGAGTTCGATGTGTATCCTGTATCCTTTTTCCGAATCAGACATCCAACTGTAAAAGCAACAAATCAAGTTAAGTTAAGGAGAAAGACAATAACGATGAACAAGAAAAACTCGAATAAGGTAAACTGGCGGGCTTTCACAAGCATATTCATTCTACTTTCTTTTCTTATGATCGGGATTTCGGGAATTATTCTCTATTTTGCACCGCCCGGCCGAGTGGCGTTCTGGTCGAACTGGACACTCATCACAGTAACGAAAGAAGGCTGGCAGGCCGTACATACGATTTTTGCTTTCATATTCGTCGTGACGGCTGTTTTCCATCTGAAATTTAATTGGAAACCCCTGACGGCGTACATAAAAAGAAAAATTCAGGAAGGCAGCAAGGACCGCAAAGAATTGGCGCTCTCCGGGATTCTTAGCGCAAGCATCTTGATTCTAACTTTGGCAGAGACGCCCCCATTCAGCACCGTCATGACATGGGGCGAGGCTTTGTCGAATTCCTGGGCCAACGAGCAAACCGAACCCCCTGTGCCGCACGCGGAATTGATGACCTTGACCGAATTTGCACAAACGGTCCAAATTCCTCTGGCAGAAATTCAGGAACGATTGCAAAGCGAAGGAATCGATGGGGCAGACAGTTTGGTGGTGATCAAAGATTTAGCAAACCGACACAATCTGACACCGAATCAACTCTACGAAAAAATCAAAACAGGACAGGCCGTGAAACCGCCACAGATAACAAAGGGCAGCGGCTACGGCAGAAAGAGTATCACCGAGGTTTGTAGCGAACTGAAAATACCTGTAGAGGATTGTTTGATTCGCTTGCAGAATCAAGGCATCGAGGCCACGGCTGACAGCAACATTCGGGAATTAGCTTTAAAACACAACAAGAGTCCAATTGACATCGTGTCCATACTGCATGCCGAAAACGAAAAGATGGGTACGAGTAAGTAAATGGCTTGCTCTGTTTATCCGGGATCTAAAAGCGTAGCACGACAATGACGAGAGACACAAACACACAGAGGTTTAGAGACAGATTGCTTCTGCGACCCAAGTTTATCGTTGCTGTCACATTGACTCTTGCTTCAATCCTGGTGGTCTCGGCAGTCGTGGAGTTGTATCAAATGAAAAAAGAGATACGCCACATCATGTCTGAAGAGGCCAGTTCCCTGATTGAAGCCATTGCCGTGAGCAGTGACAACGCCACGCTCGCCTATAGTGAAATCGAGCATCAAATGGCCGAACGGCTGCTGAACAACGCCAGGCTCATCGCCAGAATGAGTCAACAGAGACAACTCTCACAAAATGACCTCGCGGAAATAGCGCAGGACAACAGTCTCTACCGCATCAATCTGTTCGATGAGAACGGCCGTAAGGTTCTGAGCAGTCACACACCTGATCACACAAATTCTACTGAGCTAAACCGCCAGGAAGATTTCATTCGGCCCCTTTTGACCGAGCAAACCGATGATTTAGTGATTGGGTTCAAAGACTCGCGCTATGGCCGGGGGAAACGCTACGCCGTTGCGGTAGAGCGGCCTGGTGGTGGAGCTGTAGTCGTGAATATTGATGCTGACGAAATGCTGCAATTGCGCAAAGATATCGGTGTGGGTACACTGATCAACGACATCGCGGAAAGAGAGGGGATTGAGTATGTTGCCATTCAGGATACGTTGGGTATCATTGCCGCCTCACAGAACGTGACCAGCTTATCAAAGCTCAAGAACGATCCATTTTTGATCCAGGCTGTGGACAATAAGACCCCTTCGACTCGTATGTCCGAATTTGACGGGCGCCAGACGTTTGAAGTTGCCGCTCCGTTTATTATTGATGGTGTTTCCGTAGGCTTGTTTCGCATCGGATTAAAGAGCGATCACCTTATCGAAGCCAACGCCAGAACGAAACGCAGATTGGCGCTGATCACAGTGATCCTTTTAGCGGGTGGTGTGCTCGTATTCAATTTCATCATTGTGAATCAAAATTATAAGCTATTGGATGAAGCTTATTTGCGCACAAAAACTTATACTGGCAAGATTTTGGAGAACATGGCCGACGCAGTCGTTGCCATCAATCGAGACCAAAAAATCACCTTGTTTAACCAAGCTGCGGAGCTCTTTTTCGGGGTTACTGCCAAAGATGCGATTGGAAAAAGCTGCAGCGAACTCATCCGGAGTGAGTCCATTTTGGAAAAAACGTTACGAAGCGGACGGGGCGTGACCGACGTCGAGACTCAGTATAATCTTCCAGAGAAGCGGGCTATCATTTCAATCAGCACCTTTGCTTTACAAGAAAAGAATGGCGAGGTGGATTCGGCGGTTGCGGTTATTAAAGACTTGACCGAACGTCGCGCCATGGAGGAAAC
>JAABYK010000614.1:6242-6535 GCA_011775825.1 Candidatus Zhuqueibacterota bacterium
TTGCATCGCGAATTCGAACCCAGATCAGACGTTGAGGAATATAAGAGTCTGTCGAAAACGGTGGTCAATGAGGTGCTCCGAATCAATGATATCATACAAAGATTTCTGGGATTTGCACGTCCACCCAAATTGGAACTCCGGATGACGAACCTCAACGAACCTTTAAACGAAGCGGCGACATTGGTGATACCCGAGGCAAGCGCCAAAGGGATCGAGATTTCAGAGAATTTTGAGAGACTACCTGAGATTCCGGTCGACAGCGACCAGTTGAAACAGACATTTCTGAATTTACT
>JAABYK010000600.1:0-6258 GCA_011775825.1 Candidatus Zhuqueibacterota bacterium
ATGTGGTTATATTTGTCATTCTGTTTTAAACGACCGACGGTATCTGTATACAACATAAGGAGATAAGATGCAAGCTCTGTTCAACAAAATGAAAGACGGAGTCACGAAGTCGCAGGTCTGGAAATCGATGTTTCGACACAGTTATGAGGACAATCCGAGAAACCGCTACCTGCAAGTTTTGGACAACGTTTGGTTGCATCTTCATCCTACAAGAATCCCCCGGCACGGTGCGTACATCCGTTTCACCTGGTGCATGGGCGGCATAACATTCCTGCTGTTTATGGTGACCGCCGTGACCGGTGTGTTGCTCATGTTCTACTACCGCCCGACCGCGGAATACGCTTTTAACGACATGAAGTATCTACAATTTGACGTGCCTTTCGGGATGTTCTTACGCAATATGCACCGCTGGGCGGCTCACGGCATGGTGATAGCTGTTTGGCTGCATATGTTCAGAGTGTTTCTGACGGGCTCCTATAAACCGCCGCGCGAATTTAATTGGGTGGTGGGCGTCATTTTGTTAACGACAACGCTGCTGTTAAGCTTTACTGGCTATCTCCTCCCGTGGGACCAGCTTTCAATCTGGGCCGTTACGGTTGGCACCAATATGGCACGCGCCACGCCATTATTGGGACACGAAGGACCATTTGGGCCTGAACTTGGCATGCGACCAGACAACGATGTACGCTTTCTCTTATTAGGGGGGACTCAAGTAGGACCACCAACGTTGCTGCGTTTTTATGTCTTGCATTGCATATTTCTCCCATTATTTCTGGCAGTTTTTATCGCCGTTCATTTCTGGCGGGTAAGAAAAGACGGAGGCATATCTGGACCGCTTTAATCTTTATTTGGAACTAGAAGCTAAGAGTGAGGAAGGTTTAATTGCTCGCCGATAATGCCGATTTGCTTATTTGAGAATACGTCAAGTTTTTTCCTTTCGTTCTAAGTTGAACCAGTCCCGTTCAAGTCTGTCAATCATTTTAAGGAAGAGCTATGGAACATTTTCTAGCCATTCTAACAAAGGCCGATAACATACCAATCGTGATGATGATTGTCCTGGTCTCGTACTACACCTGGCTGGCGATGCGACAGGCTAGAAGGAATGACAAGCTGATTTCAGAAGATGACTACGATAAACTCCAGGAAGAGGGCAAAGACCGGATTTTCACCTGGCCGTATTTAACCCGCAACGAGTTTTTGTGTTCGATTTTGATCATGGTAATTCTAACGGTCTGGTCGATCGTGATCGATGCGCCGCTTGAAGAGCCGGCAAATCCTACGAAGACCCCGAATCCCTCGAAAGCCCCCTGGTATTTTCTCGGACTGCAAGAAATGCTCGTTTACTTCGATCCCTGGATCGCGGGTGTGTTGTTCCCCACCCTCATTATCCTTGGGTTGATGGCCATCCCCTACATAGACAAAAATCCAAAAGGAAGCGGTTACTACACCTGGCAGGAAAGAAAATTCGCCATTTCCACATTTTTGTTCGGATTTTTTGTTTTGTGGATAGCTTTGATTTTTGTCGGAACGTTTTTACGGGGGCCGGGCTGGAACTTTTTTGCACCCTGGGAAAAATGGGACATCCATAAAGTCGTGGCGATGACCAATGTTGACCTTCATCAAAAGTTTGGAATTCGCAGTTCCGTGGGTGCGTTCTTTTTCGGCGGATTTGTCCTGACGGCTTACTACTCCCTGGGTGTTATCTATTACGTTTGGAAAAGGAACACCGAATTTATCAGAAAATTGGGAGCCGCTCGATACTCGATTTTGGCATTCCTGTTTTTGACGATGGTGGGATTGCCAATCAAGATGATTCTCAGATGGATCTGGAATATTAAATATATCTGGGTTACGCCGTGGTTCAATGTCTAAGCAAGAACATTTCATAATTTAAGGAGGTCGTCCTTGCCTAAGCGATCAAAAACTCCTCTCGAGGAACGGGATTACGGGCCTGTCTACCTTATTCTTTCTGGCCTGCTGGCCCTTACAACCTTTTGGGCCATTGTAGACATGATCGATCTTCGGGCTCCCTGGCAGGATTATCAACAAGAATTGAATCAACTGGAATACAAAAATGTAACGGCGGAGCTTGAAACCACCGAAGAGCAATTGCAACAAAAAAGCGGCGACCGATTAAAGGCTTTGCGCGAACAGTTGGAGCAGGCAAAAGCTGATTTGGAGAGTCAAGCTTATATAGACTTGCAATCCGATCTCCAGAAAGTCGAGGTGGAGATCGAAAAGTCCATGCAGAATTATCGCTTTGCCAAAAGCGAGTTCGATGCGCTGTGGTACAAATACAAACATGCTCAACATCACGGAGAGGAAGAAAAAGCCGAAGCCATCTTTCCCAAAGCCACTTCGCTCAACGAAGAAGTGACAGAACTTAAATCGAAGTGGGACACCGCCGAAGCCAAGAAAGAGGAGATTGAGGCACGCATCGCCGGCTATCGCTCCAGGATCGACAGTCTGCAAAACGAAATCGAAGTGATGCTGGCGCCGGTCAATGAGCTGAAGAAGAGAAAGGAGTTAATCGGTGACCGGAAAATAGAAATCAAGCAATTTATTTTGTCCGATTTTGTTAAAGGCAATTTTGGAAATTTCATTGACCGCGTGGACCGCTGTACGAGTTGTCACGTGAACGCTGACAAAAGCAGCTACGATGATTACCCAAAGCCCTTCAAAACACACCCCAAGCACGATATTTACCTGGACATTCACCCGGTGAATCAATTTGGCTGTACGCCCTGCCACGAGGGTCAAGGTCCGGCTTTGCAGTCTGCGGATTTTGCTCATGGCTTCGTAAAATTTTGGGAGCACCCATTGCTAACAGATGGATTTGAGGAAGCGGGATGCAACAAATGTCACAGCAAAGAAATGCGTGTCGATCATGCTCCCGCTCTCTCCAAGGCCAAACGCATGGTGTATGATCTGGCCTGCTATGCCTGTCATGAAATTGCCGGTTATGAGGATGCCCCCAAAATCGGGCCTCCTTTAAATGACGTCACTGCAAAAACTACCTCGGATTTCATCTACCGTTGGGTGAGAGACACAAAATCACTCCGGCAGCATACTCGAATGCCGAATCCGCAGTTTTCTCACGAGGAAGCGCTTGCGGTGACTGCTTATTTGACCAATATTAGCAAGGACAGCGATTACAGCCCACCTCCCGCTCCGTCAAGCGGATCGGTTGAAAGAGGCAAAGAGTTGGTTGAAAGCCTCGGCTGCAAAGGCTGTCATGTGGTGACAGAAAGGGATCGGGAAATCAGAGAAACGGATGTGCCGTATGACATCGCTCCGGAATTAACCAAAATTGGCAGTAAGGTGAATCGGGATTGGCTTTATGCCTGGATCAAGAATCCGAAACAGTATAATCCCGACACACCCATGCCTCGCCTGCGTTTGACCAATTCCGAGGCACGGGATATCACCGCTTATTTGATGACAAGAACAGAAAACGGCAAACTGGTTAGCAGTTTGGACGGGGTCGATTTGGACGCCGAAGAACTCGTCTCAGAGGGCAAGGCCATCATTCGAAACTTTGGTTGTCACGGCTGTCACGAAATAAAGGGTATGGAAGGAGAAGGTAAAGTTAGCGTTTCATTGAATGAATTTGGCGCGAAAACGCCCGAAGAGCTGTTTTTCGGAGACGCCCTGGCAAGGGGTGAAGTTCCCGAGGAAACCTGGGAAGCGTGGACCATCGGCAAATTGAAGAACTCTCGTGCCTATGCGACGGAACAGGTTATTCAACGTATGCCCAACTTTGCCTTCTCCGAAGAAGACGCCAGAACCCTGGCAGCGCTGCTGAAGAGTTGGGACGGTCGCACGATCGGAGCGAATTATGTGCACGATAGAGGGCGCATAGGTCATGCCCTGGAAAAAGGTCGTAGATTGGCGCGTCATTATAATTGTATCGGCTGCCACATCATTGAAGGGCGGGGAGGGTTCATTCGTCCTACAGTCGCAGAACATTTGAACGTCAGTGTGGATGAAGCGGCGTCCTTTGCCCCGCCCGATTTGGTTGGCGAAGGCAGAAAAGTCCAACCAAAGTGGTTGTTTGAATTCCTGAAAGATCCAACCACTCAAATTCGACCGTGGCTGAGCGTCCGCATGCCAACATTCGATTTCAGCGATGACGAAGCCAACGACCTCATTGAGTACTTTCAAGCCCTCGAGGGCGTTAGCGAACCATTTATGGAAGTGGAGGTTGAATTGACCAAAGCTGAAAAAGAGGCGGCTGAGAAACTCTACTCGGATGACTATTTGAGCTGCTTTAGTTGCCATCAGGTCGGCGACAAAAAGCCTGAAGGCGGCCCGGAAGGTTGGGCACCCGATTTCTTACTGGCGCCTGACCGACTGAACCCGGATTGGGTCTTCGATTGGATTGAAAATCCCCAGGCTCTGCAGCCA
The DNA here is from genome assembly GCA_011775825.1 of Candidatus Zhuqueibacterota bacterium. Lineage (GTDB taxonomy): Bacteria > Zhuqueibacterota > Zhuqueibacteria > Oceanimicrobiales > Oceanimicrobiaceae > JAABYK01. The sequence continues at coordinate 4,408 of JAABYK010000600.1, forward strand.
GGCACAAAGATGCCCAGCTTTTATCCAGACATAGCGCAGGCTCTGCCAGACATTCTCCATGGCGATCCCGATAAGCAGATCGAGGCGCTACGAGATTATCTCATGAATATCAGGAAATACGTACGCAACTAAAATCGCGAAAGCCGACCTTTCTTTTGATTTTCACTCTCCGCGAACTGAATCCAGCTTTAAAGAATGACGGCTTTTGTTTGTGTTCATTTAACTCTTTACTCATTAATCATTGAGGAGGATTATCAAAAATGAGAAAACTTTTTTCCCTAATTCTGGCACTGATGTTCGCTTCATTTATCGTCAGTTGCGGCGGGGGTGAAGAAACCGCCGAAGAAACAGAAGAACCGATGGCTGAAAAGCCCTCGGAAATGGCCGCTCCATCCGGTTACATGGCAATGGATGTGACGAACGGTGGCACGATAACCGGTAAAGTCACCTTCGCTGGCCAAATCCCGCCCAAGGTAAAACTTGAGGTGACCAAAGATGTGAATGTTTGCGGAAAGGTGGACCATTACAAAAAGGATGTTGTGGTCTCACAGGACAAAGGTTTGGCCAACGTCGTTGTGAAGCTCTCAAACATCAGTGAAGGCAAGGCCATCTCTGCCATGGGTGAGTCCTTTGAGTTGGATCAAAACGGTTGTACGTTTGTTCCGCATGTGACACTCGTTCCGGTTGGTGAGTCGTTGACGATCCTGAACAGCGATGGAATTCTGCACAACATCCACACTTACAGTGACAAGAACCCGCCCATAAATAAGGCGCAACCCGGATTCAAGAAAAAGATGACCGAAACATTCGAAAAACCGGAAATCATTCGGGTGGCCTGCGACGTCCACAATTGGATGGGCGGCTACATTGCCGTAGCAGATCATCCATATCATGTGGTCACGGACAAGAGCGGCAATTTCACGATTACCGATGTGCCCGCTGGCACCTACACCGTCGAATATTGGCAGGAAACCTTGGGGACAAAAACTGCCGAGGTCACCGTTCCCGCAGGCGGTGAAGCCGATGCAAGCCTCGAATACGCTCCGAGCAGCGCTCAAGCGGATATGGGTGCTCAGGAATTGGCTTCCTCGAATTGAAGTAGTGTATTGATTCCCAATTAACTTAACCCTGACAGGGTTTTGGGCAACACCTATTTCAGGCATAAAAACAGCCAAATCCTGTCAGGGTTTTGTAACTTGAATTAAAGTGGCAAAGAAATAGAATAAGCGAGCAAGGGTGTGTGTCTGCTTTTAATTTGACACACCCTTTTTGCGTTTCCGCGAATTCCCCTTTGATTCTTTGTAAATGAATCCCCAGATTAGATTTGTTGTGATGTCGTATTTGATTTGCAGGATTCGTTCATGCGTTTGAAGCTGCTGATAACCGTCACTTCGCTATTTGTGGTATCCTTTCTACTGTACAGTTGGATTCGTTCCTTGCCGAAGATTGCGGACACGCATCTTGCGGAGGTTCCCATAACCGAACGCATGGGTGAGTCGATTTTCTGGGGCAAAGGACGCTGCCACGTATGCCACCGCATCGGAGATCGCGGCTATGCTCTTCGCGGTCCGAATCTCGGCCAGGGCAAAGAAGGCGAACCTATCGGTAGCAGGGCGCAAAAACGTGCCGAACAGTTGGGCCTTGAGAATGCCACCGCCTACCTGGTGCAAAGCATCGCAGAACCCAGCGCCTTTGTCGTTCAAAAATACAACAATGAAATGCCGGAGGTGTTCAAAGCCCCCATCGCCTTGTCTCCCGCTGAAATCAAAGCCGTGATTCTGTATCTGCAGGGCTTGGGAGGAACGCCAAACCCGGCTCAAATAACACTACCACACGAGTTGCTTGCATGGT
>JAABYK010000600.1:6268-6729 GCA_011775825.1 Candidatus Zhuqueibacterota bacterium
CGCAAATTGTTTTTCGATTCAAAGGGGCCGGCTGCGTGTGCCACCTGTCACGTCGGAATTAATGCCGATGGCCAACTCGCAGGCAGCACCATTGCACCGGACTTGACCGCCATTGCCAGCTTTCGTACCTCGGAGCACATTCTCAAAAAGATTGTCAAGCCCGACTCGAATATTGTCAGTGGCTACGAAGAGGAGCTGATTGAAACCCAAGACGGTCGTCTATTTGTGGGAATTGTGATCGAAGAAAGGAATGGCAAGCTGACTCTGTCGGATAAGAGCGGCACCAGCTTTCTTATTGATGCGAACGATATCTCAACTCGAACCACCCAGACCGGTTCCATGATGCCAGGCAATTATGACGAACTGCTGAACGAACGTGAAATGGATGATTTGCTTGCTTATTTGCTATCTCTGAAGGGGCGGCCATGATTTTTTGTGAATCGTTGAAATGGCAGACCTCC
>JAABYK010000629.1 GCA_011775825.1 Candidatus Zhuqueibacterota bacterium
AGCGACAAAGAACGAACAATAGATACCCATTGGCAAAATATGAAAATTTCAAATATTTTTGGTTAGAGTTAATTTGTTGGTAGAGAACAAAGGGGTTGAGGCAGTCGAACTGTCGTTGCAGGAGTGGGAGAGTTTGCTTCTAAAGAGTCTTTGCAACGGGGTTTTTGGGTTTATCACGGTGTTTTGATGATTTTGGAGCTTAACTGATGCGATAAAGAAGTTGATGTAGAGGGCCCATTCCGAGGTGTAGAGGTCGTTGAGTTTTTCGGTGGGGTTTGGTTGGTCGAAGCTTTGGTATCCGAGGAATTGTCGGATACGGGTCTAGTTTTTGTTTTCGATATGAACATTGTCGTTTTTGTGCTGGAGCTTGGGCTCTTGTGAAGCTCAGCCCGAGTTGCCTAAAATTCCGCTTGCGTTTTTAAATTTTCCTTATAAATTTACATGATTTTCGGTGCCGTACCATATCTAAGTACGGTAGGTCTAAGGCAAGGTTTGAGTGAATACGCTCATTTCAATTTCTAACAAACCAACACCTGGAAGGAGGTTCAACTTGAAATACTTACGAATTGTTACTGTTGCGGTCTGTCTGATTAGCGTTCAACACCTTTACAGCCAGGGAACGTTAGATGATGTGCATCCGTTTCAGTCGTTTTTTCGGGATGCAGCCATTTCTGATGCTCCCTATATTGAAGGCATGTTTGGGTTTAGTAATTATGATAATCTTAATGTACTTAATATCGGTGCACGTGGAACCTATCATTTCAATTCGCAATTTGGAATTGGCGCTTCCCTCGCCTTTCTCAATTTTGATCCGGACGTTGGTGATGGCGAATCCGGTATCTCGGATCTGAGGGTTGTGGGGCTTTATCATTTTCCGACTCGGACCAGCGTCAAGATATCGGCAGGCGGCTTCATTGTCCTGCCAATCGGCTCTGAAGATCTCGGGCAAGAAGAGGGCAACTTTGGCGTGTTTGGGGCCGTGCGCTATCCGGTAACACCAGGCACAGTGGTTATCGGTAGCCTAAGTTTAGATTTTTTGGAGGGAATTCCCGTTGAAGGCGGCGGTTGGCCCGTACTCTTCGTTGGTGGTGACCGTGAAACCGTGCTCCGCTTCGGAGGAGGGGTCATCCATGAGATTACCAATGAAGTTAGCGTTGTTGGTGAACTCAATTTTACAACCGAGGGCGAATTTGGCCTGCTGACGGGTGGCGTCGATTATGCGCTCCGAAATGGCGGTCGGGTTCGCGGCAGTCTCGGCGTCGGCCTGGACGATGGCGCACCGGATGTGTCTCTCATCGTCACCTTTCTACAGGCTTTCAGGTAGTGGTTAAATCCTATCGTGCGAAGGGTTGGTTACGGGTACAATTTATTCGGTGGTCGTGATAATCCTGCGGGACTCGGTGTCCCTAATGTTCAAGAATATAAAGGCCAGAATCCATCATGGATTCTGGCTTTTGAAAAAAATTGATGTGGTTTTTATTTCAGCAGCATTATCTTTTTTACCGCAGTACCCTCCCCGACCCGAATCCGCAGCAGATAAACGCCGGAACCGACCGCCAACCCCCTGGCATCTCGCCCGTCCCAGCGAATTTGATAGTCTCCCGATGCCCGTTCTGCATCCACCAGTGTGCGAATAACCTGCCCCTGGATGTTGTAAATGTTGAGTCGCACCCGACCGCTCTGCGGAACCGTGTACTTAATCGTAGTTTCGGGATTGAAGGGATTGGGGTAGGTTTGCAGCAAAAGTGTGGAATTCGGTGCGAGCTCCGTCGCCAGGCTGGGTTCGGTTGGCTGTTCTTTTTCTAAGGTTTTGGTGAAATCGTAAATGTGTCCCAAACTGGCAAAG
>JAABYK010000498.1:0-173 GCA_011775825.1 Candidatus Zhuqueibacterota bacterium
TGGTCATAATTTTCATTCTGCCTGCATTCCAAAGCGGGCTTTGGTCGCAGGAACCTGAAACAGCCGAGCTGAAGAAAAGGTTTGACGCCGTCAATTCTAGCATCACTGAACTTTCCGACCAACGAAATGAGCTTTCCGCGCAAGTTCAAAACTATCGTGAAGAAATTCGGGGG
>JAABYK010000498.1:240-824 GCA_011775825.1 Candidatus Zhuqueibacterota bacterium
ACTATCGTGAAGAAATTCGGGGGTTGAAGGACAAAGAGACTCTCAACTATTTTCAGCGCCAGAAACTGGAAGGACTCTTGCGGACGTCACAAGATGTGTCCCGGGACATCGCTGCCATCGACGCCGAAATACGCACATTGAATGAATCCCTTGAAAAGTTGGGCCGGAGATTGATCGGTCGCTACGATGCTGAGATAAAAAACAAATTGGAAGAGTTAGAACGAGAGAGGATTTCAGAGCAGACTCGCAGGGAAGTGTTGGCGGAAATCCAAGTGCTCCGCGATAAAAGCGCTCAAATCAAAGAGAGAATCGGGATGCCCTCGCTGGAGTCGATTCGTCTTTCCAAACTCAACATTGAGCCGGATGATTCTCCAAGACAGATCGAACAGAAGGCCGACTTACTGAAGGATCAGGAGGACAAACTCCGGCGCCTGGCGAATCGGATGCGTATTCAGGCAAACGAGCTGCAGAAAGAACTGCGGGTCCGAACACGCATCAACGAATTTGTCGCGGACATTTCGACGTTTGACCAGCAGGAAGAAGCGTTGGATGTTGGGTCGCTGGAACGTCAAAGTTCGGACTTG
>JAABYK010000498.1:901-1068 GCA_011775825.1 Candidatus Zhuqueibacterota bacterium
TTCTAAAAAACCAGGAACAGCAGATGCGCGTCAAGGCAGACAGCCTGGGACAACAGGCAAAACGGTTTTACAAAGCGGCTCAAGACAAGACAAAACAATAGTTAATGTGGTAGTGAATAGAACCCTGCCGAGAGTCTGGACAATCATTTTCGTCTGTTTCCTGGTCA
>JAABYK010000402.1 GCA_011775825.1 Candidatus Zhuqueibacterota bacterium
AACTACATCGAAGACAAACGGCCAATCGTTAACCGGCCGCTGGCGGAATAGAACACCTTGTTCAGTCCAACCTAGATTACCGTCGAAATCAGCCTTCACTGCCCAAAACTGTCCTTCGGATGTTCCGAAAAAATCGATTGCTAAAAGAATCATACCGTCTTGTAGATCACTAATGAAAAACGGATGGATAGTCGAGGTCACATTGAACCTCACGGCAATTGGTGACCAAAGTATGGTACCAGAGTCATCAATGTGTTGTAAAAAACCTTTTCTTTCTCCATTGAGGTCTTTGGCGTCCCAATAAATGTATGCGCCGTAATGGCCATCGCTTACAATGTGAGGAGAAGTATCCAAGTCAGCTCCATCAGTCACGACTGTCGCACTCTCGCCCCAGAGCAGCTCTCCATTTGGACTAATTCTTTGCACCCTTACTTGCACAATGCCACCGCCAGGAAAATAGACGCCGGCGACAACAGCGCCGCCTTGACCACCTGAATCCATATCAAAGGCCCCACCGGTATTCACCGGCACGCCACCCGGCTGCCATAACAACTCCCCTTCAGAGGAAATGCGTTCCACTACCGTGTTGCCATTGCCTTCCCCAAATCGCGCCAGAAGAAACCCACCCGCGCCGTCGGTGACCACCCGCCGACGGACGTTCACCAAACCCCCATCCACCGTAATCAATGCGCCATTTTCTTGCCACAAAAGGTTGCCATCGAGATCGATCTTTTGAGCGAAAAAATCTAACGGCAACGATTGTGGATACGGATGCCGACGGTCCTCGGTCCAGACCACAATAAACTCCTCGTGGTCCGAAGTCACCATCTCGAAGTTGAAAGCCGTCGTACTATCGATCTTGGTGCGCACAGCAACACCGGACGGGTGCCAGAGCAATTGGCCTGAACTATCCACGCGTTGCACAAACATCTCATTTTCGATAATATCTATCACTTCTGTACCTACTTCGCGCGCATGGGTTAAGTCCTCCCAAACAATCACCGCACCGCCTTCACCATCGCTGATGATATTGGTCACAAGCGCAATCCGGCCTACAGGTGTAATGCGGACGCCATCATTGCCCCATTGGCGAAACCCGAATCTATCGACCCAATTTGCAAACACCCCATTGTCCTCGTCCCAGGCCACAATGGCACCCCCCTTACCGTCGGTGGCGATGAGAGGTGCGCGCTGGTTGCCGGGTTTATCTAAAACCGTGTTTACGGTGGGGTCTTGCGACCATTGCGAATAGAGCAGGGCCGCATTCAACAAAAGAAAGAGAAAAGATTTCAGCCATACTTTCATAGCAAGTTCCTCGCTTGTTGGTGGGCAGGGAGAACGTCTCAGGTGCGGTTTGATTTGCAGCAAAGAACAAGATTATCGAATGTGAGCGGATGTTTTCAACGTCAATGTCGTATGCGTTATCGGCTTCGGAGGGAATGGTCGCTTCGACAACCGGCAGTAGGAATGATCAAAACTAAAAAAACACAGATAAAAGTCAAGCAGAATGTAAAACCTCAGATACAGTGAGGTTTGGCTTGTCATTTCGAACGGAGTGAGAAATCTGAATCTGCACAATAGAAGATTTCTCACCTGATTTTCTTGGCTTTAGTAATTCTATTCTTGAAGGAAGAAAATCAGATTCGAAATGACAGGCCTCACCATAACTGAGGTTTTACCGATTTTTCGATTTTTGTAATATCTCTGAGAGAGGCTCATGAGGTGGTGAATGTACAGGTCCCATGATGACGCGTCAAATGAACACTCGGTGGAACATGAACGAAGGTGAGAATTCCTGGGAAAATTTCTCCTGGATGACATCCAAGTTTCGCCGTGGTAGTCATCTCTTGACATTTTCTTCGCGATATGTTACACTTGCTCATCGACCTTCCCAAGTAATTTGCATTTTTATCTTAACTTAACGAAACCGAGGCGAAGTCATGAAATTTGTCAAAATTGTCGTTGCCATGCTTCTCGTCTTATTTGCGCAACCTGCTGTTCCGCTGAACGCGCAATCGGACATGCCGATCATCCTCTCCATGCGCGAACGCGCCGAAATGCGCGACACTTGGTTGACCATTCGTCTGAACACAGTGGTACCCGAACTTCTGCGCCGAGAAAACATCGATATGTGGATCATCATTGCACGCGAATACAACGAAGATCCGGTTATCAAAACCATGCTGCCGGCGAAATGGTTAGCGGCGAGACGGCGCACGATTCTGGTCTTCCACGACAGTGGCCCCGAAAAGGGCGTGGAACGGTTGGCCGTGGCCCGCTACGACATTGGTGAGTTTTTCAACAACGCGTGGGATAAAGAAAAGCAGCCCGATCAATGGCAGCGGCTCGCGGAAGTCATCGAGGAGCGCGACCCACAACGCATCGCCTTGAATTATTCAGAAACATTCGCTTTAGCCGATGGCATCACACACAGCGAATTCGAAGCCTTTAGAAGTGCGGTTCCTCAGAAGTACCTCCATCGGATTGTGTCGGGCGAGCGGCTGGCCATCGGTTGGTTGGAGACGCGCACGCAGGAAGAGATTGTGGTGTATGCGACGATTTGCCGAATTGCCCACCGCATCATCGCCGAAGGATTGTCCGACAAAGTCGTTCAGCCGACTGTCATCACCACGGATGATGTGGAATGGTGGTATCGCGAACGCATTCGCGAGTTGAAACTGGTGACCTGGTTTCACCCTTCGGTCTCCGTGCAGCGGGCTGAAGAGCCGGGGCGGTCGGGTTCGTTTGCGGCGCGACCGGAATCACAGACAATCATGCCCGGTGACCTCATTCATGTGGATTTCGGCATCACTTATCTCGGACTCAATACAGATACGCAGCAGCACGCTTACGTTTTAAAGCCCGGCGAGAACGATGCACCAGAGGGATTGAAGCGCGCCCTCGCCATCGGCAATCGGTTGCAAGATATTTTGAACTCAAATTTTGTCGTTGGACGCACGGGAAACGAAATTTTAGCCATCTCTCTCGAACAGGCCAAAACCGAAGGCATCAAGCCGACGATCTACACCCATCCCATCGGGTTTCACGGACATGGCGCCGGTCCGACCATTGGCTTATGGGACCAGCAAGATGGCGTACCCGGAAAGGGCGATTACGAACTGTTCTACAATACCGCACATTCCAACGAATTGAATGTAAACGTCGCCATTCCGGAATGGGACAACAAAGAAATTCGCATCATGCTGGAAGAGGACATCATTTTCACGGAGGAGGGTGTGCGGTTTATCGACGGACGGCAGGCGGAGCTGCATTTGATTCCGCGATAATTTAGTGGGTGTCAATCATCACCCTCATTTAGAACCTCCCAATCCTCCAACCCAACCGGCTCTGTCGGCTTTTTGTAGAATTTAACGGATCCGGCAAGTCTTTGTTTGATTGCCTTCTTTTCTGCATCTTCGTCGTAGGGTAGGACCTTGGCAACGACCTTTCCACGCTTGGTGATAAAAAT
>JAABYK010000294.1 GCA_011775825.1 Candidatus Zhuqueibacterota bacterium
ATGCCACGCATCTGGCGGTGGTAAAAAGAATGACTACATGATCGGATACAATCTTTCGGAAGCACAACCTCAATAATTGACTGATCAGTCGTGATTCCAAATTAACTTAACTCTGACGAGGGTTTGGGAAGTTCAGACATAAAAACAGCAAGCCCCTCGTCAGGTTTTTGTAAAGCCAATTATGAATCATTCCACTTGGAAAAATTCTCTGAATGTCATCCTTTAGTACAGGTACATTTGCGTCGCTACAGCTTTTAACTTTGTCCTGTTTGGTTCCGGCGCTGTCGGGTTAAGGAATAATAAAGAACTTTTCTTACAATTGATAAAAAGGAGTTTTTACACGATAGACGATTCGCTACCGGTGTTCACAAAAAAATCCTAGTGAGACATCGAAGAAGCATTCACGATTGAGACTATTCTTTAATAAAATAATAGGAATCGCCGGATGTGTAAGATATTACTCAGTGAGTCGGAACCCATTCGCCACCAGTTAATACGTGCAAAGCTGAAAGAAAAAGGGTGCCGTGTCTGGTCGATCAGTCATCTAAATGGTAGCAATGGAAGGAGACTTCAGGATGTTGACTTTAATTTGATGATATTTGATCTGGACGCACAAAGACTCGATGAGATCGTCAAATTTGCGAGCCATTGGAAGGGTACATTGATACTGTTTCAATCGAGTTCCAAAGATTTTACCCTTGATTTCCGCTGTTGGTTTGCAGATCAATGTATTTGGAAGTGTCACAGCGGTGCAAATCTGCTGTCTGCAGTGGAGAAATTATTGGCAAGTAGAGAACGTTAAGAGGACTGTGAGCACCACAAAAAATCTGGTGAGTAAGCCACTGAAATCTGCAAATCTTAGCATCGAAGGGGGCCAACATGCTATGTTTTGGGTTGACTCTGAGGCTCGAATTGTTGGCTTTAATGAAGCCGCCTGTCGATGGTTTGGCTATGCAGGTGATGAACTGCTGAGCATGAAAATCTATCAAATCGACGGAGAGCTTTTGGCTGATAATTGGTCGGAGGATTGGACAGACCTCAAAAGACGGAAAGCGTTGAGCTTTCGAACCCGTTATCGCACAAAAGACGACCGCATGGTCCTGGTTGAGGTTTCATCCAGTTACATCGAATATGAAGGACATGGGTACAGTTGTCTTTTTGTTCGGGATATTAGTGAGCACCAACTTGCGGTGGATGAAATTGAAAGCCTGGCCAAATTCCCAGATGAAAATCCCAATCCAATCATGAGAATTGCAAAAACCGGTGAAATCATTTACGCCAATCACGGCAGTACAGCGTTACGAAGAACCTGGGGCTGTGCGGATGACTGCTTTTTGCCGGATGAATTGCAAAGCCAGATATCACATATCTTTGAATCGCAAAAGAGCAAAGAGGTAGAGGCAATCTGTGGCGAGCAAATATTCTCCGTTTTATTCATACCCATTATTGACCAGGGATATGTCAATATCTATGCCAGCGATATCACGGAACGGAAACACGCTGAAGAAGCCCTCCGAGAAGCCCTTTCCGAAGTTCAACAATTGAAAAATCGTTTGCAGGCGGAGAATATTTATTTGCAGCAAGAGCTTAAAGTCGAACACAATTTTGAACAGATCATCGGCAACAGTGAGGCATTAAAGAGAGTTTTGAAAAAAGTCCAACAGGTGGCCGAAACGGATGCCACAGTGCTCATTCTTGGAGAAACCGGTACAGGCAAGGAATTGCTTGCCCGTGCCGTTCACAATTTAAGCGCCCGCAAAGAACGAGCGCTGGTCAAGGTCAATTGTGCAGCCCTGCCAGTGAATCTTATTGAAAGCGAACTGTTTGGTCATGAAAAAGGTGCGTTCACCGGCGCGTTGGGCCGCAAAATCGGCCGATTTGAACTGGCCGATGGCGGAACCATTTTTCTGGATGAAATCGGCGATTTGCCGCTGGAATTACAGTCGAAGTTACTGCGAGTTTTGCAAGAAGGAGAATTCGAGCGTCTGGGAAGTTCGAAAACCATTAAAGTAGAGGTTC
>JAABYK010000554.1 GCA_011775825.1 Candidatus Zhuqueibacterota bacterium
CATGTCGTCCTACCGGGTGACGAAAGACGAGGTTATAAAAGGTAGCCACGCCATCCAGTTCATCAGGTGTCATCTCCAGCATCTCCGCCACATCCTTGATGCTTTCATCGGAGACCCAATTGCGATGACGCTGGATCACCTTCAGCGCCTCAATACATGCCCCACGCTTTTGCGGATAGTGTTTTATTTCCTCTTCGATTTCTTTTCTTTCTTCATCCGTTAACATTTTTAACCTGCATTTGTATTAATACTGAACGCAAATCTGTTCTCAACGATCAACATCTGCCAATACGTAATCAATACTTCCTAAAATTGCTAAAAGGTCTGCAACCGTGTGTCCCTTACTTATGAGCGGGATCATTTGCAGATGAGGAAAAGAGGGCGCCCGAATACGCACCCGATAGGGAGAGGTATTGCCGTCACTGATTGAGTAATAGCCATTATTCCCTTTGGTCGCTTCAATTCCCATAAATGCTTCCCCTGCGGGAATGACCGGTCCCCAACTGACGCTTAAAAAATGGGTGATTAAGGTTTCAATATCGCGCATGGTCCCTTCTTTCCGCGGCGGCGTTGCCAGGGGATGGTCTGACTTATAAGAACCGGAAGGCATGTTATTCAGACACTGTTCGATAATTCGCAAGCTCTGTCGCATCTCTTCGATTCGCACCAGGGCACGATCAAAACAGTCACCGTTTTCCGCAGTGGGTATGTCAAATTCAAATTGATCATAAGCAGAGTAAGGCCGTTTTTTGCGAAAATCCCACTCAAATCCGCAAGCCCGCAATCCCGGGCCGGTGACACCCCAATCTATCGCCTCTTCCAGAGTGTAGCTGCCAATTCCAATCGTCCGCGATCTGAGGATGCGGTTCTTCATGACCAGTTTTTGGTACTCTTTCAATCGCTTGGGGAAATAATCCACAAACTCTTTGACAAGAGTATTCCACCCTTTCGGTAAGTCCTGGGCGACACCGCCGATCCGGAACCAGTTGGGATGCATGCGATCACCACAGATAGCGCCGACAATGTCAAAAATCCTTTCTCGGTCATTAAACATATAAAACACCGGGGACATTTGACCGATATCCTGGGCAAACGTCCCATACCAGACCAGGTGACTGGCAATGCGGAAAAACTCACACATCATTACCCTGATTACTTTAACACGGTCCGGGACTTCGATACTGGCGAGTTTCTCCACACTAAGCACATAGGGCAGATTGTTCATCACTCCGCCCAGGTAATCGACTCGATCCGTATAAGGGATATAGGTATGCCAGGATTGGCGCTCGGCCATTTTTTCCGCACCACGATGGTGAAAGCCAATATCGGGAATGGCATCGACAATGTCTTCCCCATCCAGTTGCATGATTACGCGCAAAACGCCATGCGTTCCGGGATGCTGAGGGCCGAGGTTTAAAAACATAAAATCGGTATCTTCACTTTTCCGCTCCAGCCCCCAATCTTCCGGCTTAAACTGGAGGGCTTTTTGCTCGGCTTCTTGTTTATCTTCCGGTAGTTCGAATGGTCCCATATTGGTAGCACGTGCCGGATGGTCTTTACGCAGCGGATGCCCCTGCCAGGTGGATGGCATCAGGATACGCTTGAGGTGGGGATGGCCGTCAAATTTAATGCCGAACATGTCGTAGACTTCACGCTCAAACCAGTTGGCGGATGGCCAGATGTTTGTAATACTGGGTAGGGAAGGATATTCATCTTTGAGCGCCACCTTTAAGCGGACATCTTCATTTCGCCTGAACGAGAGAAGGTGATACACAACTGAAAAGTCACTGTCGGGCTGCCCGTTGCGATTCGAACGACTGCGCTCATCGATGGCGGTAAGGTCGTAAAGCATTCTATACGGTTTATCCGCTTCAGTCTTTAAATATCTCAGAACGTGCTGAAGCTTATTTCTTGATAACCAAAGGGNNCTTGAACCGTAAATTCAGATTCACCAAATTTGTTTTGTAACTCGGTAACGACTTTCACCTCAGTGTTCATGACAAGATCCGATATGTATGATTCACTCTTCCTGACCCATAAACAATGAATTCCATTTCTCCGAATCGATTTTGAACGCCACATGTGAAAACAAAAACAAAGAGCAATACACGTTAATCATAAAGTTTATAAAGTTTACTATTGCTATATTGTCAAACCTCATCCGGAGGTCTTAAGGTGCTCATTCTCTTGCGTTGCTCGCGTCTTTCTTCTTTCATGATTAGCGGCTTGGAATGAATAACACCCTGCGGGCCAATCGTCCAGCTTAACGGTCTCTTTTCTTTGCCGACTGCTTCTCTCAACAAGGTAATACCTTCCAGGAAGGCATCCGGGCGAGGAGGGCAGCCGGGCACATACACATCCACGGGCAAAAATTTGTCTACTCCCTGCACTACGCTGTAAATGTCATACATACCACCCGAATTGGCGCAGGATCCCATGGAAATCACCCAGCGGGGTTCCATCATTTGTTGATGAAGCCGTTTAATGATTGGTGCCATTTTGAGAAACACCGTGCCGGCAATGATCATCACATCGGCTTCCCGGGGCGTACCGCGAATTACCTCTGCGCCGAATCGGGCAATATCGTATTTGCTGGTGATACTGGTGGCCATCTCCACATAGCAGCAGGAAAGGCCAAAATTAAAAGGCCAGATTGAATTTTTGCGTCCCCAGGCAATCAAATCCTGCAATTTCGCAAGGACCAGAGTTTGTTGGACATTCTCTTCAAATGAGCTGCTCCCCTCAACCTTGGATGTTGGTTGTTCGACCTTACTTAACCACCATTTCATAATTATATAAATTCTTTCTTGTTTAATTTCTTGTACAATTTAACAATGTTCTTACCACTGGTACCGAAATCAAGCGCGCCGATTCGCCATTCATAAATAAGAACCACAAGCAGGATAAAGATGAAGATCAAAACGCCAATATAGCCAAACCAGCCGACTTCTTTGAAAGAAATGGCCCAGGCAATAATAAAAACCGCCTCCAAGTCAAATATGACAAAAAACATGGCAACCAAATAAAAGTGGGACGAAAAACGCAAACGTGCCGATCCGGTTNNCGTGCCGATCCGGTTGATAGAATTCCAGATTCAAAAGGTTCGCCGGTTTCTTTTTCCTGGTGGCGTTGGCCTAAAATATATGACAGGCCAATCATCACCCCGACCAGTAGGATTACTGCACCGCCATAAACAAGCAAAGGCCATAATGCAAATGTGTATTCGCTTGCCGTATCCAAACTCACCTCTTCACTCAATGTTTACACACGATTGATAAAACAGAGTAATGTTATTCAAAATTAGAAGGTAAATGAAAAAAAACACTGATA
>JAABYK010000078.1 GCA_011775825.1 Candidatus Zhuqueibacterota bacterium
CGGCAAATCGCTCATCATCAGCCAAACCGCCACAGGAATGGCTGTATTTGTGAGCCACCCTTTCATCACCAAATAGAATCCCAAAAGAAAGATGAAATTAAACAGCCATTGTGGAAACGCGGCAAATTTCCAGAGCTTCGGTTCGTACATCCGAACGATGGTCAATTGACGGGAAGTCCATTCCAGAAGCGAACGCCAGGAGGTTTTTTCATATGTCGCGACGATGCTCTGCGGCACAAACTTAATTCCGTAGCCGCCAGCTTTGACTGCCTGGCTTAGGATCATATCATCACTCAGGCCGGTTTGCCATTTGCGGGCGATGTGCAGTGCTTCAAATGTATCTTTCCGAATGGCCATGGACCCGCCCCAGGCGAAATTGTATTTGTTGCTGAATAAAACGTTGGCGCTGGTCATGTTCCAGACGGAACGGACGAGAGACCAGAAATTGCCTTTGATGGGCATGTACCAACGATAGCCGGTGGTGGCGCCGACGCGCTGGTCTTGCAGCGGCCGTACCAAATGACGCAGCCAGCTTCCGTGCACCCGGATGTCCGAATCCGCAAACACCAGCACTTCCGCCTCAGCGTTTGCTTTTTGCACGGCATGCAGCAGATTGTGAATTTTTTGAGCACACTTGTCCGTGACGCCTGCTGTGACGAGCTTTGATGCCGACCGATTGATGCGAGAGAGGATGTCTTTGAGTCGAGAGTAGGCCGGATCGTCCGTTGTCTCCGTCACGAAGATAATTTCGAAATGTTGGTAATCCTGATTCAGCAATGAACGGATGTTGTCGTCAAAACCCGGGTCGATGCCTTTGCACGGGACGATCAGGCTGACTTTCGGTGCGAAATGGGGATACGCCTCCTCGAGCGCGTTTTCGGCGGTCTTCCGGTATCGGACGCTGTCAATCAGCGACGCCAGGCTTCTCAAGATGGCCAATCCGCCCAGCAGTATGAGGATTGGATTCACTCTAAATTCTCCTGTGCGGTTACTTCCAATTCAAACAAAACCATTACGAGTTTTCGCCGGTCTTTTTAAGGAACTGAACAAACTCGTTCAATTCTGTGAACAGGACTTTCTTGAGTGCCGCAAGGT
>JAABYK010000051.1:0-246 GCA_011775825.1 Candidatus Zhuqueibacterota bacterium
CACCGTCGATTAACTGGTTGATTAGCCGAGCGTAATCGCTTCGCCTCAGTTCTTGTAATTCGTCCCTTACATCCACTACCACCAGCTTTTCGAAGGGGCGAGTCTTGGGTTTGACGCGGAACAACAGATCGTAGAAGACGCCGTCCAGACCGGAATAGATGTCTTTTGCGGTTTGTGAGAATCCGATAAGAACGATAAAGACCAGCCAAAAGCCCGTTCCGAGAGCCATTCCTTTGATCAAAGTAC
>JAABYK010000051.1:324-949 GCA_011775825.1 Candidatus Zhuqueibacterota bacterium
GCCCGGTTGGCGTCGGGCTCGCCAGCTTTTGGGGCGGCCACTCTCACCAGCTTTTGATTCTCTTTCTTCTTGGGCTTGAATACATCGTGAAACGTCTTTTTGAAGGACCGCCAGAGTTTCTTCCAATCTTTAGCGGATATGNNGCGGATATGCCCGCTTTGCCTTTGTCTTCATCCACAGGTTCGTCTGCGAATCCCAATAACTGCAGGGCGAGATTCGTGTTCTCGTTTAAAAGACGTCCTGCCTCGTTGAGAGCCTGCGCCGAGGCGCTGTCATACTTCGAAAACAATTCGGGGTTGTCCTGGTGTTTGTACTTCCACCAGTGATAGAGCATGGAGAGATTCAGGTACACCCCGCCGTACTTCTTTTGCTCCAGGGCCGCCCGATAAAATCGTTCGGCGTCTTCATATTTCGCCTGCATGAAATACGCATTGCCCAGATTATTTAGAGTCGAAAAATCCTTCGCGTGCAAATTGTAGAGCAGTTCGAATTGTTGCTCTGCTTCTTCCATTCTGGCGTTTTGTGCATAGAGGATACCCAAAAGATTGCGAACGGATGTATTGTTGGGCTGCTTCTCTAAAACGGAGAAATAATGATCTTTGAGATATTTATCGTTCCAACCTTC
>JAABYK010000051.1:1046-1313 GCA_011775825.1 Candidatus Zhuqueibacterota bacterium
CCGGGCACCTTCTGCCCAGGCTTCGGCAAAAGTGGAGTCGATCCAGGTCATTTCCACAGGAATCCAATAGGAACCACTTTTTTCGATGACCATATCGTCCTCTACCAAGAATCGATAGCGTTGACTGGACGGTATGGCGGTATTGAACATCATAAAAAGATGTCCGGGAACGCTCAGCAAAGCGGTAGAAATACCCGAGGCTTCGAGCAGCGCCGCGTACAACACGGAAAGATCGTCACAATCGCCCTCCAAGTTGTCCGAGTTTAA
>JAABYK010000022.1 GCA_011775825.1 Candidatus Zhuqueibacterota bacterium
CGAACAGCCACGTTCATGATTCTCGGCGATGTTTGCACCCGAAGCTGCGGCTTTTGTGCTGTTAAGACAGGCAAGCCACTCTATTTGGATACCGATGAACCGCGCAGGGTTGCAATGGCAGTGAAAAAGATGGCACTGAAGCATGCCGTGATCACTTCTGTTAACCGGGATGAACTTGAGGATGGCGGCGCTTCTATTTTCGCGGAAACCATTCGGCAAACAAGGGTACATGTGCCCGAATGCCGAGTCGAGGTGCTGATTCCGGATTTCAAAGGCGAGCTTGAGGCACTTGACAGGGTGATCGAAGCCAGTCCAGATATCTTAAATCATAATACAGAGACAGTTCCGAGGTTGTATCGACCTGTGCGCCCTCAGGGGAGGTACGATTGGACTCTTCGCGTTCTCCACCACTCAAAGAGAAGGGGGATGCTTACCAAATCGGGTTTAATGTTGGGCATTGGTGAGACCACTGACGAGGTGTTAGAGGCTATGGACGATTTGCGACAGGTTGAAGTGGACATTTTAACTTTGGGGCAATATTTGCAGCCCACCAAAGATCATCTGCCTGTGGATCGGTTCGTGCATCCGGACGAGTTTGCTTTCCTGAAGGAAGAGGGGCTTGGCATGGGGTTCAGGCATGTGGAATCCGGTCCGTTGGTTCGTAGTTCGTACCATGCTGATGAACATGTCGGGTCACAACGTCACTAAAAGTGCCCTCACGGAAAAAAGCCTTGACTTTTTGTCAATTTCCTGTTAAATTGAAAATTTAGAAAAAAACCTTTCGCGAAGACAAGTTTAATTTACGTTCACAACGATCGAAAATTCGCAAAGTGTTAAGATAGAAATTCCGCGAAAGCGTGTCAATGGGCTGTTCACGACACGCTTTTTTTGGTTCGCAGATGGGCGCTTAGCTCAGTTGGTTAGAGTACTTGCTTGACATGCAAGAGGTCACTGGTTCGAATCCAGTAGCGCCCACCGTTTTTTAGGGGACATTCAACATGCCTGATTCCGACAAAGTAAAACTTCAATTTCCGGACGGTTCGATCAAAGAATATCAAAAAGGGGTGCGTCCGAAGGATATCATCGAAGAGGTCGGTAGCCATTCATTAAAACAAAAGGCTGTGGTTGCCAAACTCGATGGAAAGTTAATCGATCTTGATCGGCCCATACATGAAGATTCCGCGTTTCGAATCGTCACGGTGGATGATCCAGAAGGCATGGAAACGTTCTGGCACAGTACGTCTCATATCATGGCGCACGCCGTGAAGGAGCTTTATCCTGAGGCGCAATTTGGCGTGGGACCTCCGATTGAAAACGGTTTCTACTACGATATTGATGTGGACTCGCGAATCACGTCTGAGGATTTAAGCCGGATCGAAAATAAGATGCGCGAAATCATCGAATCCGATACTTCGTTTCAGCGGGATGAGCTTTCAAAAGCCGAGGCCATTGAGTTATTCAAGCATAGGGGAGACCCTTACAAGCTCGAACTTCTTGAAGACATGGACGACGAACAGCCAAGCATTTACAAGGAAGGCGATTTCGTCGATCTGTGCAGGGGACCACATATTCCGTCAACCGGAAAGGTCAAGTCATTCAAACTACTCAATATTGCAGGAGCCTACTGGCGCGGGGACGAAAACAATAAAATGCTTCAGCGCATCTACGGAATATCGTTTCCTAAAAAGAAGCAACTCGATGAATACCTGAGGAACTTGGAAGAAGCCAAGAAACGCGATCACCGGAAACTCGGAAAAGAATTAGAGCTGTTTTTAATTACTCCAAAGGTTGGAGGCGGACTGCCGCTTTGGCTGCCCAAAGGGACGATTGTCCGAGAAACGTTGGAGAACTTCCTGCGGGACGAACAAAGAAAGCGTGGCTATTTGCCAGTCGTGACACCCCACATTGGCAGCATCGAACTTTACAAGACCAGCGGACATTATCCTTATTACCGGGAAAGCCAATTTGATCCGCTCACGTGTGAAGGGCAAGAATATTTGCTTAAACCCATGAATTGCCCGCATCACTTTCAAATTTATTCGTCGAAGCCGCGCAGCTACAGAGATCTGCCCGTGCGATTTGCGGAGTTTGGTACCGTTTATCGATACGAGCAGTCTGGCGAATTAAACGGGATTATTCGAGTGCGCAGCTTCACCATTGATGATGCACACATGTTTGTCAGGCCGGATCAACTGAAAGATGAACTCAATGAAGTCGTCGACTTGATCAAGGATGTATTCAGAGTGTTGGGGTTCAAAGATTTCAAAACTCAATTGTCTTTTCGAGACCCGAACAACCCGGAAAAATATGGCGGAAACGATGAGCAGTGGGAGAAAGCGCAACAGGACATACAGGAAGCTGCGGAAGCCCGAGAATTGGATTATCACATTGAATTAGGCGAGGCAGCTTTTTACGGACCGAAGATTGATTTCATGATCAGAGATGTATTAGGTCGTTCCTGGCAACTTGGCACGGTTCAAGTAGATTACGTGATGCCTGAGCGTTTTAATCTGGAATACGTTGGAAACGATAATCAAAAACATCGTCCGGTGGTGATCCATCGGGCGCCCTTCGGTTCCATGGAGCGGTTCATTGGCATTTTGATTGAACATTTTGCCGGCGCTTTCCCCGTTTGGTTAGCCCCTGTGCAGGCGATTGTTTTACCGATTTCGGACGAGCATATAGACTATGCAAAAGAAGTTCGCAAAACGCTCAGACGAGAAAACTTGCGCGTGGAATTGGATGAAAGAAACGAAAAAATCGGATTCAAGATACGCGAGGCTGAAATGCAAAAAATTCCTTATATGCTTGTGGTAGGCAAAGAAGAGGCTGGTAGCAAAACCGTAGCTGTGAGAAAACGGAAACAAGGAGATTTGGGGAAATGTGAATTGCAAGAATTCAAAGACAAACTAAACCAAGAAATAAAGGATATGATTATTAACTGAGTTGAAAGGAAGGATTCGCTATTAAGAAAAAACCACCCAATCTCAATGAACGAATTCGCGCACCGAAACTGCGAGTAATTGATTCTGATGGCAACCAGGTAGGGATACTAGACAGAAATGAGGCCATTGAATTGGCAAGCAACCGGGGGCTGGATCTCGTGGAAGTGTCGCCAGACGCATCGCCGCCGGTTTGCAAAATCATGGACTACGGCAAATATAAATACCAACAGAGCAAGAAAGAAAAACAGACAAAAAAGAAGCAGCATGTCATCACGGTTAAGGAAATTAGACTTCGACCAAAAATTGAGGAACATGATTTCAACTTCAAGACGAATCATGCACGAAAGTTTTTGGAAAAAGGGAATAAGGTGAAGGCTTCGGTCTTGCTTCGAGGCAGGGAAATGGCTCACAAGGAATTTGCCGAAGACCTTCTTCAAAGAATGGCCAAAGAGCTTGACGATATTGCGAAAGTTGAGCGCGAGCCTACGATGGAAGGTCGAACCATGATTATGTTCTTAACGAAGAAATAAAGGAGCAGTTATGCCAAAAATGAAATCCAAACGAGGAGCGATGAAGAGATTTAAGGTTACAGGCTCCGGGAAAATTAAGCGTCACAAAGCTTACAAAAGCCATATTTTGACAAAAAAAACACGCAAGAGAAAAAGAGACTTAAGGACTGCCACAACAGTCCATCCAACAGACAAAAAGCGTGTAAAGAAAATGATTTTAGCCTAATTTGGAGGAAATATGCCGAGAGCTAAATACAGCGTACCATCTCATAGAAGAAGAAAAAAAGTTCTAAAACAAGCCAAGGGCTATCGCGGCGCCAAAAGTAAGTTGATCAAAACGGCAATGGAAAGCGTGGATAAGGCGTTACAATACGCTTACCGCGACAGAAGGCAGAAAAAGAGAGATTTTCGCAAACTCTGGATCACCAGAATCAATGCCGCCGTTCGCCAAAACGGTATGAAC
>JAABYK010000457.1:0-168 GCA_011775825.1 Candidatus Zhuqueibacterota bacterium
AAGTTCAGGGGGATCAAACTGGGCGTCATGATTCCTATTCGTGACAAACAAATCAAGGTCACCGTCATTGTCATAGTCGCCCCAACTGCCGCCCCGAGAATTGGTGCTATCGTTGACAATGTGGCCCTCGGTTAACTTGGTAAAGGTGCCGTCGCCATTATTGTGATA
>JAABYK010000457.1:267-1470 GCA_011775825.1 Candidatus Zhuqueibacterota bacterium
TTGTGAACAAAGAGTTTTTTACGAACCCCTGAGTTCCCACGAAAAGGTCCAAATCGCCGTCATTGTCGCTGTCGCCCCAGCAAGCCGAATAAGCTTCGAAAGGGACATCTTCTGCAATCGCGCCACTGCTGATTTTGGAGAAGGAACCCTTGCCGTTGTTACGATAAAGAACGGGCTTCTCCTCATCATTCGTAACAAATATGTCCAGATCGCCATCCCTATCATAGTCACTCGAGGTCGCGCTAGTAGCTTCACTGCCATCATTCACCAGATCGCCACTGAAAATTCGGCTAAATGTACCATCTCCGTCGTTCATGTACAGAAGGTTGTGGCCTGGTGCCTCATCTACGTCATCTAGTGGCCCACTGGCCACGAACAGATCTAAATGGCCGTCGTTGTTGAAATCGAACCAGACAGCCCCTGATGACAAGGTGCCATCATTGACGATGTGACCGCTGGTAACTGCGGTGAAGGTTTGGGCATTGAGTTCAGGGCAAAGCAAAAGGCTGANNGCTCGCCCGTCTCTATGGCAAGGATAACTTGTATTCATGTTACGCCTCCTCTTTTAGACTTCAGCAAAACAGCTTAATTGTCATTTCGATGCCGAAACGTCGGCAGAGAAATCCGATTTAGCGCTTACTCAGATTTCTCGCTTGCGCTTCGAAATGACACTGAATTGGATTGTGCAGAAGTCTTTTAGACGTGCAATTTTAGTATATACCTAAATTACAGAGTTTGAGGTCCAAAGTTTGTAGTCAGACATTGAAAACCCAAAACACAATTTTCGACGAACTTTTAATCCTTCACCTTTGTATAAGGATACTCGCTCTCCGAACCCACAAATTCCCGCCATTCTTCCAGGGTCAGATTGCGCGGAACGTGTTTTTGAACCGCTTCCGCCAGTTTCTTTGTGTTGGTTAACCAAAGCATGATATCTTTGCCAAACGTACCGGCGATAAGCGTATCGCCGGTCGCAGTGAAGGCAACAGACCGAATGGAGGATTCATGCTCGCTCAAAACAATTGGATCGGCATCCAATTGTTGCAGGTTCCAAAGTCGGATAGTTTTATCCGAGCTGCCGGTTGCTAATAAATTTCCGTCCGGACTGAAATCAACCGAATTAATGCGTTTTTGATGGCCTGGCAAAGTTTGCATTTTCTGGTCCTGCACGGATACGAGTTGCGTGGCCCCATTTTCACAACC
>JAABYK010000147.1 GCA_011775825.1 Candidatus Zhuqueibacterota bacterium
AAAAGATTTCTCTTGACTGATGCAGTTTCACCTTATCCCTGACTTCGACAGTTCAGCGCACACGATGGCCTCAAAAACGGCGCTAAGTTCAATATTTACGTTGTTAAATCTGTCCCTATCGTGAAAATGCGTAGACACACGAAGTTATCCCTATCTCTTGACTTTTTGTGCCTTATTTATTATCTTGTGGGCATGTATATTAGAACCATATCCCGCAAGAACAAAGACGGCTCCAAAGTCACCTACGTGCAATTGGCCCATAATGAACGCGACCCCGAAAAAGGCCACAGCAAAGCTAAAGTTCTCTATAGCTTTGGCCGCCTTGAACATCTCGATATCGAGCAACTCAAACGTCTGGTAAAAA
The DNA here is from genome assembly GCA_011775825.1 of Candidatus Zhuqueibacterota bacterium. Lineage (GTDB taxonomy): Bacteria > Zhuqueibacterota > Zhuqueibacteria > Oceanimicrobiales > Oceanimicrobiaceae > JAABYK01. The sequence continues at coordinate 365 of JAABYK010000147.1, forward strand.
GCATCTCGCGTTTTCTGCCCGCCGAAAATGCTTTGGAGGCCCAGGCCCTTCTGAGGAGCCGAGGTCGCCCGTTCAAGTGGAAGTGCAGCTGTTCTTTTGGCGGCATCTATCTGTTGTCGGCTCTGTGGCAACGGCTGCATTTTCACAAGCTCATCGAAGAGCGAGTGGCCCATCGGGAGTTTCGAACGCCTATTGCGCAGGCCGTCTTTGCTATGGTGGCCAATCGCTGCCTGGCCCCGACCAGCAAATTAGCCACCAGCGAATGGGTAGAAAAAGACGTCTTTATTCCTGATTTACCTAAAATCGACGTACAGGTCTTGTATCGCGCCATGGATTTTCTTTTGTCGCATCAAGCAGAACTGGAGCAACAGATTTACTGGTCGGTGGCGGATCTCCTCAATCTGGAAGTCGATTTGGTGTTCTTCGATACCACCAGCACTTATTTTGAAACCGAGAGCGAATCGGACCTCAAAAAACGAGGGTACTCCAAAGACAAACGCGGTGATTTACCCCAAGTCGTCATCGGACTGGCCGTGACCCGCCAAGGCATCCCGGTCAAGCATTGGATGTTCCCCGGCAACACCGTTGACATGTCCACCATCGAACGAGTCAAAGATGATTTAGCCGGCTGGCGTCTGAACCGCTGCGTGGTGGTGCACGACAGTGGCATGAGTTCGGAAACCAATCTACAATACCTGCAGCGCGGCGGCGGTCATTATATCGTCGGGCGCAAGCTAAAAAGCGGTGAAGCTGATGTCGAAGAAGCCCTCGGACAAAAGGGTCGCTACACCCAGATAGAAGACCAACTTTGGGCCAAAGAAGTCGTCATCGGGGAGGGCGAAAAACGCAAGCGTTTAGTGCTGGTCAAAAATGACAAAGAACAAAGACGCGCTGAGCAGAATCGCCAGACCTTAATCCAGACGCTGGAAGCAAAACTGGCCGAACTGGGCGGCAAAACCCAAACCAAAGCGGCTTCTGAGCTGAAGGCGCATCGTATCTATGGCAAATATCTCAAAGCACATAAAGACAGTTCGTTGCACCTCGACCACGCAAAGCTCAAAGAAGAAAGCCGCTACGATGGCAAATATCTCATCGAGACTTCAGATGACACCTTGAGCCTGCGAGATATTGTTTTGGGTTACAAACAACTCTACGATGTCGAACATGCGTTTCGAACCCTGAAGACCACCCTTGAGTTGCGACCGAATCATCATAGCAAAGATGAACGCATTCGCTGCCATATTTTTCTCTGTTTTATCGCGTTGGTTCTGGTTCGCATTGTCGAGCACGAAAGCGGCGAACGCTGGCCAAAAGTACGCCGAGAGATGCATCGACTGTTCTACGGCGAATTTGAAATCGACTCCAAGCACGTGGCGCAATTAACCGAATTAACCAGAGAGCAGAGAAGTATCCTTAAGTCCTTAAATATCAAGGAGCCATCCACGATTGTAGACATACAGGATGTCTGATTTTGTAGTCACACGATGTCATTTGAACAATCAAATCTAAGTTCTTTTCACAATAAATAGTTACGCCCTTATTTTTTTACCTACGACTGTCGAATGCAGGTTTAGAGGTTGGATATAGTAGATTGACTATGTCAAA
>JAABYK010000156.1:0-167 GCA_011775825.1 Candidatus Zhuqueibacterota bacterium
TGATTGTCCGCTGGGAACGCATACGGGGTCAGGAAATGGGCAACAGCCCCGCCCGTGATGCCTTGCCCGATATACGAACCTTGAATGATTCGGTAGGTCTTCAACTGGAATCTTATGATAAGGCCTTGAACCCGCCAACATTAAGGCAGCGGGGAATCATGGACGAT
>JAABYK010000156.1:289-505 GCA_011775825.1 Candidatus Zhuqueibacterota bacterium
CCGAACTTCGTGAATCAGTCAAGAAACAGTTTTTTGCAGACCAGATTCAAATCAGCCAGGAAGGGAAAACGCCACCTTCGGCGACCCAAGTCCAAGCTAGTCTTGAGATTAAGAATCGGATACTTGGCCCGATGTTCGGGGGCCATAAATTTGAACTGTTAAACAATCTGATCGACCGATCATTCGATATATTGGACCGCAAGGATTTATTGCCTG
>JAABYK010000156.1:560-2751 GCA_011775825.1 Candidatus Zhuqueibacterota bacterium
AGGGCACAGAAGATGGCGCAAGCGGAACAGGTTATCAATTACTTATTCACACGCTCGCAGATGCTGGGGCAAATACCACCGGAGATTCTTTCACAAACTCCCGAAATTTTGTTCAAGGTGGATTTTCAAAAGGTGGAAGATTTGATAGCCGACAGTATGGGTATATCCGATTTGGGAATTTTTCGATCTGAGGAAGAAGTCAACGATAAAGTTATTGAATTTCAGAGAGTACAGCAGGCGCAACAGCAATTGCAGGGATTGCAGCAAGGCGCAGGAGCCGTGAAAGATTTGGCGACTGCTCAGAAGGTGGCGCAAGGTGGCTGATAAATTAAGTCATTGGAAACTGCTGGACAGCCCGGCAGGGAAAAAAATATTACAGGAGTTGGAAGCCCATTTGAGGCCGAAATTCCAGACGGGCAACACGCTCGTTGCCCATGAATCCAACGCCAAACGAGAAGTTTTGAGCTATATAAGAAACCGAATAAACGAAGCAAAGAAGGAAAGCAAAAATGGCTGAAGAACAAGCAACACAAGAACAAGATGTCAATGCTGGCCTGGAGACTCCAGCGCAGCAGGAACAACCTGCATCTCCGAACTGGCCCCCGAAGGGCTTTGAAAACAATCCTGTGGCAACACGCTATAAAACGATTGATGAAGCGGCCAAGGCACTTGAAGAAAAGGAGAACTTTATACAGCAAAGTGTCCGTATTCCCGGACAGGATGCCAAGCCCGAAGACTGGGAAAAGTTCTACAGCAAATTGAGACCGGAAAAGCCCGAAGACTACGAACTGTCCTTGAAGGTTCCCAATGAAAAAGGGGAGGAAATTGATTTTCAGCCCAACGAACAACAGCAAAAAGTTATTGAGCAATACCGCAAATTGGCCCATAAGCATGGGATTTCCAAGCAGCAGTTCAATGGATTCTTGCAGGACCAGCTCAATGAGGAAATGCAGCAGGCGAAAGAGCAGGAACAATTTGACAAGAAATTGCTTGAACAAAACTGGGGCAGTGACTACCACAGAAATGTAGCGCTTTCCAATCAAGCATTCAAAAGCATGTCAGAGGGCGCACAACAGGCTTTAAGCAAGCTTTCTCTCAAAGACCGCTATGAAATTCTGCATTCGGTTGGAGTGATGAACCTGGAGGACGAGGCGATTCATGACGGGAAATCATCTGAGCAGACAAAAGGGAATCTTGAAGCGCTGGAAAAACAACTGGAAGAAAAACAGCGCGAACATTTGAAGGCACCGACGCATCAAAAGAAAGCTGTTTACAGCGAAATACTCAAAATCAAAGAGCAAATTTTTAATTTGAAAGGACAGAAATAATGCCAGCAGATCAAGTAGCACCAGAAACCAAACCAATAGAGCCCAAACCGAAACAGGAAAAGAAGCAACAAAAGGATCGATCAACGTTGCCGTTCGGAGAATTGACGGCAAGAGAGCAGTTGGAATGCATGGCAAATCTAGACACCCGCGTTCTGGCAATCGCCAAAGCCAAGGACGAGCGCCTTGAATTGCAGGTGCAATCCATAGGATTTCTTGCTGTGATCGAAGCGATTGAAAAAGTATTGAAGAAGTAAGTTGTTTTATACGGTTGGCCTGACCGGCGAATGGAAACCCCATTGGCAAACAAGGAATTCGGGACACCCCGCTTTGCGGACCCGGAGAATGGTTGTAGCAAACAACCAGGTCCAGCGTACCTGATGAAACGTTAGGAAAGCTCACGCCATCAGCGTGGACACCCTTTCCGGCGAATGAAACACGAAATTTGTCGAAAGGAGGCCACGACGATGGCTTTTACTTTAAATCAAATCAAAGTCTCCAAATATAATGGAGACCTCCCCAATTTTCTCATCGATCAATATATGGATCAGGTCTTTCTTGAAGTTCAGCAGATGGACACGGAAGTGCCTGCTTTCATGATGCCTGAATCCATCGAGCCCGGACACAAACAAAAATGGATCCCGTTCGGGAAAGCGATTGACAACACGGATGGACAATCCGACACCATGACCAGCGGGCGGGTGACCGGCATTGCCGNNTTGCCGATGGCGGCAATACCGATTTGCGCGAGGTGGATTCGAATTCCCGGTATGCGGAAACCCGCAACGAATACCAGGAAACCTTCAAGCGGCGCGTAACCACTCGGCGGTTTCGGTATTCCCCATTGATTGACCGGCTGGACGAAA
>JAABYK010000682.1 GCA_011775825.1 Candidatus Zhuqueibacterota bacterium
CCGATCCGAACATGCTTGTGGGCGTAGAACTTCCAGCGACCGAAGAGACGACGGAAGAGATGGTCTACGTGTTCGCAGAAGAGTTTGCCCGCATGGGCTTCGATAAGGAAAAGTTGATGCGCATTTTTTCTCGGCCGTTCTATGCCGGAGCTCATCAGGCTTATCTGCAATTGGGAGCGAAACGCATCGAAGAGATCGTGGATGAGTGTCTCGGAATCTGGGGGCGCACGAGCTTCAAATAATTCGTTCGCCGTAACGCTTGATGTCATGAACCAATGGCAGATCGTCTACAAAATCATCGGGATGAAAACCAACTGGCTCGATACCGGCTTTGACATCCTGTTTTCTTAATGCACGCCAGAGATAAGTAAGAGGATCGTTATGAGGGCCAAAGTCTTTCGATACAACACAGACATCGATATCACTCCAGCGATGGGTTTTGCCTGTGCTCCGAGAGCCAAATATGAAAGCACTTTGAACGGAAAGACCTTGTTTACGCAAGTGATTCAAGTAGTCCTCAACCTGTTTTCGAACGGAGTTAGTTACTTGCTTTTTTTGAGAAGTTCGAGAATTTGTTCGGTTCGTCTCAGCCATTTCTCTGTGTATGATTTTGTGGCTTTTCGATGAAATTGCGTTTTTACGATTTCATATCGTGCTTTTATGTTGAATGTAGTCAATTCTTGCAAATCTTTTCTGACGGCATTATCCAATTGGAGGTCACATTCATCGGCGATACGGATAAGATTGTAAATGAAAGGAGGCATTTCCTTGCAGCGAAGGAGATAGATTCGTTTCAGCTCTTTCTCAACCGCTAAATGACAAAAGAATAGGCAGTAAGCGTAATGTTTTTTTTCATGTAGGCTGCGAGCGACCCGAAGATCTTCTTGACTTGAGCGGCGCCAAGCGCGGGCGACTTTATCAATATCCATTTAGGTTCATGCTTAGTTGATTATTTAATAATAATGAATAGTAGCAAATTGCAAGATAAAATTCAAGAGCCATTTGTATCAATCTCTGTGTCCTGAAAAGTTATTCATTCTTAAGCAAGAAGGAGAACAATCATGCCACAAGTCTATAATTGGCAATTGGGCCGTCAGATGGAGTACCCACATCCATCGGCGTTTCCGAAACGACAGTTTGCGTTTGTGTTCAACATCAATCGCTGCATCGCCTGCCAGACATGTACCATGGCGTGCAAATCCACCTGGACGTTTAGCAAAGGCCAGGAACATATGTGGTGGGCCAACGTGGAGACCAAGCCTT
>JAABYK010000302.1:0-215 GCA_011775825.1 Candidatus Zhuqueibacterota bacterium
TTATCTTCATTTAATGTAAGCCAGTTCTCTGTATTTATGTGTTCGCTTGCGATGTAGTAGTAATTCCCATCTTTGCCACATCCATGCACTTTGCAGATACCCGGGAATTGCGCAGTTTTCAGGATAGCATTTGCCATAAGAACTCCCCTGATCGCCCTCTTGTTTTTGGAAAAGCTTTTGTTCAACAGCTTAAGAGAAATGCGGATTTTTGTTTT
>JAABYK010000302.1:323-9183 GCA_011775825.1 Candidatus Zhuqueibacterota bacterium
CCTTAAAAGCTCCAAGTCATTCTGTGTCCCATTTATTCATGTCTTTAGACTGCTCAAATGCCTTTGATAACCTGGCACATGATTTGCAGTTTAATTCCAAAATTATTTAAGGAGGACGCTTCATGAAAGACATCAGAAGTTTCAATCTTGCTTTACTCATTAGCTTCGTTTTTTCATCCTCTTATTCTAACTCCCGCAAACATTGCAATCGATTGCTTAGAAGCCCATCCTGTTGATCTCGGACAACAATATGATGTTTTAGCTCTCAGGGGGGAATATAGGATTATAACGTAGGCGTTCTTGTTGTCCCAAGCATATTACTGTCAAAAAATAACAAACAAAACTGCAGAGGTACTCTCAGAGCTGATGTTGAACAACGTAAAAAACATGAATAAACTAAATCAAGGCCACTTCAAGGGATTAACGGTCATCATTCCGGCTTATAACGAAGCAGAATCGGTTGGTGATACCATAAGGAGTCTGCAAGAACAGACAATGGTCCCGAGTGAAATCATTGTTGTCGATGATTGCTCGAACGATAGTACGAGTAGTGTTGCCTGTTCTTTCGGAGTTACGATCGTGCGTCCATCCCAAAATACAGGCTCCAAAGCAGGGGCGCAGAACTTCGCCCTTCCAAGGGTGAAAACGGAATTTGTGATGGCCATAGATGCGGACACTACGCTGGGGGTTAATGCCATTGAAAATCTAAGAACCGCTTTTGAGGATCCAGAGGTTGCGGCCGCGTGCGGCTTTGTTATTCCGCGCTACGTGCGTACACTTTGGGAACGCGGACGCTATGTCGAGTACTTATTCGCCTTCACTTTTTACAAACAGGTCCAAGATTATTACGAGAAGCCACTGATTTCTTCGGGGTGTTTTTCTATGTACCGAACAAAAGTGCTGCAAGCACATGGAGGCTGGTCCACGCGAACGCTTGCAGAGGACATGGATCTCACCTGGAGCTTTTATCAGATTGGCTACAAAGTCCGTTTCATCCCTCAGGCGGTCTCTTATCCGATAGAGCCTCATAACTATAAATTTATCAGCAAACAGCTTCGCCGATGGTCCCATGGTTTCGTACAAAACGTAAAACTACATTGGAAAGGTCTCCTGGAGATTCCTTATCTCCGTTCGGCTGTCGCGGTCGCCACCTGGGATGCGGCCATTGCCTCATTCGTTTTTCTGTTCGTGTTGCCGGCGCTCGCTATCATTTTGCGAAATCCTTTATTCTTTATAGGTTATGTTATTGATGTGCCGGCGCTACTTGTGCCGCTGCTTGTGGGTGCTTTACCTCGTAAGGAGTTTGGGAAGGCACTTCTTAGCCTACCTGCTTTTTTCGTATTGCGCACAGTCAACGCTTTCTTTTTTCTTAAAGCGGTTTGGTCTGAGTGCGTGCAATGTCGTTCGTTCATGGTCTATGAAAAGGGGCACTGATATATGAATGCTGGACTTCCTGGAACCGGAATTGGTGGTCTGTTTTATCTTCTGAGCGCGCTCTGGATGCCGATTCGAGAAATGGGTTTGATGCTCAGCAAACGTAGTCCATCCAAACGGTGGCGTTTAATTCTGCTTCAGTTCACAATTGCCGTCGGGATTTTGGGGGGCATCTGGCTGACTGGCTGGCTTCTCGGATCGCTGCTTATTTCGTATCAGACTTATGCCAGCGATCAAGTATCATCCTCCGGCTCGATTAGCGGACAAGTACCGAATATGATCAAGGTTACATTTTTCTTCCTGACCCTGGGACTTCTGACAGTTGTCATAGGCAGTGTACACATCCTCAAGCTATTCGTGCATCATCGCAAGCGGCGACGTACGTTCAGCCGTTCGGTTAGCTTGGTTATAGAATTGCATTATCGATCATGGCCCAGGAATTACGTAGAGCTACCGCAGTCCCGTCAACGAAAGAATATCGTCCCAACGCGTTTGGAACGTCTATGGAACACGTTCTTATGAATCGTTATTATCCGATCATCGTTTTAGCTCTCTTGTTAGTTTTCATTCCATCGGACGGTCACGCCCACAACCGCATTGATTCCGATTCGTCTTCAACTCTTCTGGCGGCGGCGGATTCTGCTTTTAATCGCGGTAATTTGGTACGGGCAGCCCTGACCTACGGTCGCGTACTCAAACACAATCCGAACAACTCACGCGCCGTTTATCAGCTAGCGCGGTTAATGCCGCCAGGTTCAAGGCCGGCAATTAGGCTGTTCCGACGCTACGTCTCTCTGGAGCCACTGGACCCATGGGGGCATATGGCTCTCGGAGACGCACTGGCGAAAGCGGGTAACCTTCAGAAGGCGTTGCGCCGTTACGACCAGGCGATTGAGCTTGCTCCTGCCGAACAAGATGTCTGGATCGGACTGGGTAAGATTTTTCGCCAGGCTGGGCAAACCGATGCCTCAATTGCTGCGTTCAAGCATTGGACTTCTGTTCAACCTCGTGAACCACACGCGTGGAGAGCGTTAGGTCGTGCGCGTCATCGTGCTGGCCAATTGCGGGAGGCCATTTCCGCCTACGAACATGCGCAAGCCATCGAGAAAGACGACCAGACGGCAGACCGTCTTCGCTATGTAAAGGCTCAGGCGGCGCCTGTCGTGATTCCCCTGTTGGGCAGCAGTTGGGATTCGGATGGCAACTCTGTCTATCGAGGTGCAGTCGGCGGGAAGTGGATTGCCTTTGATCGCACCCGTGTCGGTTTAAGAGTAGATTGGGCTACCATTGAAGCCGCGACGCGCAAGGCGAGATCCTATGAGTTTAGCTTTGCCGGAACTTGGCGACCTCGCAGCAGTTTCAGGTTGGACTCGAGGGTCGGCCTTGCTCAAACAGGTACAATTAATGATGAAAATGCTCCGTCCCCACTCATCACTCCCCTCTTCTACTTACGCGCCCGCTGGCGTGCTCCTGCACGCGGAGCCCGAGGAGAGCTTCGTCTGAAACACTCGCCTGTGATCTCAAGTCCTCTTCTGGTGTCACAGCAAGTTGTACTGAAAGAATTGCGCTGGTCATTCAGTGCTCCTGTCTACCGCCTCGTTCGACTTCGGGGCCTGGGCCGGATAGGGATGCTCGAAAGCAATGTTGATCAGAATGTTCGTATCGGGTATGGCGGGGCACTCGCACTCGATCTCAAGCCGGGTTTTGAGGTTTCCGGACAATATCGAGCACTGACTTACTCACATTCGACTCAAGCAGGATATTTTGCTCCGGATAGATTTCAGACAGTTGAGCTGGCGTCGTATATTGAACCTGGCGGTCTTTGGCCGTTAACCGTTGCATTCGAAATCGGTATTGGTGCACAGCGCACCACGCTTCACGATCAGAGGGTTTATTCCTGGGACCGAGCGCTTCGGCTGTGGGCATTCTTGGCTTGGCAGTTTCAACCCGGTCGGCAACTTTCAGTTGAAATCGAATCATACGATTCCGCATCTTCTGGTGAAGCGCTCACATCTTCACTGACTTGGCGCTATGGCGCGGCAATTCTATCGTTGCGTTGGGGGTTTTAAACTTGAATTGAATCGATCAACTCGATCTCGTCAACAATGCCCTATTTCCTATTTGCCGGATTATTCCATCAACCCGAAAGAAGGGAACATTGCAGAGCCTCAAAACCAAAAGGTCAGCGGCATACTTTGGTTAAGGTCACTACTTTGCCAAAATGTGACTTCTGCAAAATCCTGACGTGTCATGATGGTAAAACATCGCGAATCCGCTGGTCATCCTGCAGTTCGCTTTTACACCTTCTGATTATGTACCCTGAGAAAACCGTCCAGTGATTCAAACTGTTGTTTCGTCTTTTCAACGGACGACGTTTCATCTGGTACTACTTAGTGTAACATAACATCTGGCATTAAATCGAGAGTTTTAAATAGTCAATGAGGTTGAGATGATTATAACCAGTGTAACTATCACTAAAATAAGTTCAAGAGGTCAAATCGTGATGCCTCAGGAAATGAGAATGGAATTCACAAAAGGAGACAATTAGTCATTACAAAAAGCCATGGTCGACTGATATTGCAAAAAATGAACGAGTGTAAAGAATTAGAAGACGTAGAATTTGAGATTCGGACCGAAGAAGCCTGGAAACGAATTGACAAAGGTGAAAGGGTTAAAATGGATTCGAAGAAATTCTAATGGCAATCAAAAAATGGCGAGGGTGTTTCTTGACGAAAAGTTCGGAGTGCTTTTCTTAAAGATTAAGGACGATTTGCTCAAGGAAAAAATAAGCAGACAAATCAAGAAAATCGGCACCAACCCGAACATTGGCATGATAACCATGTGTTTATGATGAGCCATGATTTAGAGGGCGTCCATACCCTGTATTGATGGAGAAAGTGGACAAATGGTAAATTTTATAAATTCGCAATTTCACTTGACAAAAAGTTAATTTTGATTACTTTTAAGACATTTCAGAGTCTGAATGAAATAGGGGTGATGCATATTACAAAGATTAAGTTTTTCTCATCAGGAGGGTGTCATCAAAACGAAGAATGCATCGCTCATAAAGAAACGAAGGCCTGTTTTCTGGACCGGGAGAGTCGATTCTCCGGTACTTGGGTATTCAAGAAGTAAGGGTTTCGTTTTCAAATTTTGCCCGACAAAGGATTGCCGATTCTCCCAAACAGGTAACAAGCATTGGTTATTTTCTACTGATCGTGACCTTTCCCAATAAGATGTCGCATCTACCTTCCGAGCACTGCTGCTATATATTCGTCACGAACTTGTTTTTCTTTGAATTCTCATTCAAATAGAAAAATAGAAAACTCTGTATTTTTTTATTAATCAGAAATGCCTAGGAGTAAGATGAAAGATTGGATTCCATTGATTAATAAGCTGGTCTGGCCGATCATTCTTGGTCTTCTGTTATTAATATTTCATAGCGAGGTGGGTGAATTATATACGGTGACTGTGGAGCGCATTAAAGCGGGCGGGAGTATCGAGATCGGGGGCTTTCTCAAGTTAGGCGAACAAGCCACAAACACAGAAATCAAGGATTTGTCTGTTAACGATTTATCCATCGAGGGACTTGACGGCTCGGAAGGCGTGGTACGAAAGGGCTCACGGTCGGCACTGTTAAAACTCCAAGAAGAACTGGCCAAGTCACCGACCAGAACAATAAACACCCTACTTATAACGGATGAAATTCTAAATTATTCTGTGCCCCTACTTAAAGAGTACGTTAGTACTCTGGGCCTGCGTTATGTGGTCTTTCAGCAACGAAATAAGTTCATCGGTTGGATGAATTCCGGTCCATTTGTTGCGCAGTTGCCCGCTGATGAGGGAAGTGTTCGTTTTCGAGAATTGAAAAATATGACGGGCATAAGCAAACATTCTGTGAAGCCCGGCACGTCGGCGAAAGAAGTTTTAGAAACGATGCAGGAACTGCATCTAGATTCGCTCCCTGTTGTTGATGAAAATGGCAAATGGCAATTTTTTGCCAACCGTGGTGAAATTCTCGCTCGCCTGATGACGTCGGTTATTTTGTCCAAAGAAGAGTAGGCTTTTGAGCGATGATTAAAACATTGTTTTTTTCTTTTGCGAGGAGGTAGGGTATTTTCTCGATGAACTCAGAGAAGTTTGTTGTCAATCATGACCAATCCAAAGCGAGGTGGTAGGAATGAAAAAAGTTTTCGGCATTTGTCTTATTGTCGTAGTCGGTGAAACGCTGTTTTTTGGCTGTAGCGCCACAGGGTCTCAAGGGGCGTTAACGCTGTCGACTAATTCGGGCAGAGGGCTGGTAGCCATCCAAACGTTGTATCAACCCCGGAGGGGCGTTGACGCTCAGGGCCTTTCTCAGGCAGCAGCCAGCCCGATAGGTTCGGCTCAAATGAATCCACTGAATCAGAGGTTGTTCGAACAAGAAGCACAAGAAAAGAAGGTCCAATCAGTAGGCGCTAAAGCAAAATTTGAAAGAACCAAGCCTCACGTGAACGTTGGAACCCTCGGTCATGTCGGTCACGGGAAAACCACTCTAACGGCCGCGATTACGGCCTATCTATCAACCAAAGGGTTAGCCGAGCCACGTTCTTATGAAAGCATAGATACAGCTCCTGAGGAGCGGGCTCGAGGTATTGCCATTGCCACCGCTCATGTGGAATATGAGACTGAAACGCGCCATTACGCTCACATCGACTGTCCCACGCACGCCGATTATGTAAAAAATATGATAACTGGGGCGGCCCAGATGGATGGCGCCATTTTGGTGGTGTCGGCGGCGGACGGCCCGATGCCGCAGACCAGGGAACACATTCGCCTGGCTCGCCAGGTAGGTGTGCCCGCACTTGTAGTTTTCTTGAACAAGGTTGATCTAATTGAGGATGAAGCGCGACTGGAAGTGGTTGAGTTGGCAGTGCGAGACTTGTTGAAGCGCTATGGCTACCCGGCAAACGAGATTCCGATTATTCGCGGGAGTGCATTAAAGGCCTTGAAGAACCCAAACGATATCGAGGCGACAAAGAGTATTCAAGAACTGCTGGATGCTCTGGACGCGTACATTCCGACACCAAAGCGTGCTATTGCTAAACCCTTTCTCATGCCTGTTGAAGATGTGTTTAGTATTGCAGGCCGGGGCACAGTGGTGACGGGCAGGATAGAAAGAGGTGTTATCAAACCGGGTGATGAAGTGGAAATCATAGGTTTAGGCGCCAAAAGACGAAGTGTGGTCACAGGAGTAGAAATGTTCCGGAAAGCCTTGGATTCTGCCGAAGCGGGAGATAACGTGGGATTGCTGTTGAAAGAGATTAAAACAGACGAAGTAGAAAGAGGGATGGTCATAGCTAAGCCGGGCAGCGTTAAACCCTACACAAAATTCAAGGCCGAAGTTTACATTCTAACCAAAGAAGAGGGTGGACGTCCTGCGCCGTTCTTCAACGGCTATCGTCCTCAGTTCTATTTTCGCACGACGGATGTTACCGGGTTGATTAAGTTACCCGAGGGCACAGAGATGGTGATGCCTGGAGATAATGCACATCTGGAAGTCGAATTAATTTCTCCCATCGCCATAGAGAAAGGAGTACGGTTTGCTGTTCGTGAAGGTGGACGGACTGTAGGCGCGGGTGTTGTAACGGAAACAGTCGAGGAGAAAAAAAGCCCGGAAAATGTGCATTGAGAGCCAACAAGGAGCATCGATGACCATCGCCGTGGCCATCGTTAAAAAAGATAGAAAGTTTTTGTTAGTAAGGAGAAGCCAAAAGACAAGGGCAATTTGGATTGGCAATTTCCTTCCGGACGGAGAAAAAAGTACCAGCCATCTATTTTTATGTATTTTATTCCTGGAGAAGCCTTATTGAAAGCCACCGAAGAGTTGGATGAAGTGAAGGGGAGGAGGACAGGATGCGTTCGGGATGATTAAATTGTGAACGTTCGTTTCCTCATGTCACCTCCTCATTTTTAGTTGAGGAATTCCCATTATGTATCAGGGTATAATTAGAAAATTCCCCGCCAAAACGAAGGGAATTGATGCTGATCAGAAGAAAGGCAAAGCGGAACAACCGCTGCGTTATCATAGCAGTAAAGCAGATTTCAGCGAATTTGTCTTTTAAATCGCACGGAGTTTATTCCGTCTTTAGAAACCGGTCTCCGATGTTTAGCGATTGGGACTTTTCATATTTCAAATTTGCTGGGTGGAAAAAGTAATTGCACTACTGACGATTTTTGGAAAACCTTGATAATCTTGAACTGCTTCGCCGACAACCAATTCTTTGTCAAATCTATTTCCTAAGTTGAGACGTTGATCTCTCCTGCGTTTATAAGAGCTGTCTCTGCTTTTGAAACGTCTGCAACGTTCAGTTTGCCGAGTCTTACCAGGATTTCCCAAAATGCCTGGCAGACTATAACCGCGTGCATGCTCTCAGGGAAAACGAGGGTAGCTTAAGCCAAGAAAAAAACGGACTGATGGGAAAAGGAGTATTATATAAATGGACGGGGCTTTGCCGCAGACACTTATCGATGGCCTTCGAAAACCTAGAGACGGTCTTAAGGCCTGGCCTTCATGATCTCACTAGTGGTGGACGAGCGGTCAAAACCCCGTGGTCTTAAGATAAGAAGATTCTTTACCAAAGCAAGGGAAAATTTCTTTTTTTTAGTATCGAATAGTTTGACTCACGGAAAAAAAACGGAGTATCACGTTAGTTCGTTAGAAAACCGAAAAAAACGTTGCGAAAGGAATTTGGATAAATATTTGCCGTGTAAAATTGACAGCCCTGATAGGGAGGAATGGTGGTTTTTCTCTACTGCCAGCCAACCACGCGTGAGGTTAAGCGACGAAACCAGCGGAATCTTGCGAGGCGTCTCTTAATAAATTTGAAGGGTTTCATCTTAGTACTGACAAAGCTTGTTTTTAGAGTAGATAAAAAGCAGTTGAATGCAAACAAAAAGAATTGCAACAATAAGATGAACTCCAAGGCGTGGAACGACAATGGCTTTTGTCCTTGGTGTGAGGGAAGGGGCAAGGAAAGCAGTGGTTTGGCGTGTCGCAGCTGACGTGCTCTTGGTCATTGTATGTCCTGTAGGAACAGAAGATCCAAAAGGAAACCAACTACGGGGAATATAGATAGTTTTGAACTTCAGGGCGTTTCAGAGCTTGCCTTGTGGGCAGAAAAGACGACGATTAATTGAGGACATCAGGTCTATTATGCATTGCAAACTCACAATTCCTGAAATCTAAAAGATTTAGGAGTTCTTACTTGTTTTCGCTTGCGTCAATGAAGAAATCTTTTATATTAACGTTATAAAATGGTGTGGAAGCAGGGCTAAATTAGTAGACGCTTTTCACCTATGCCGAAATAAGCGCTGGTTATTCTCAACTAATCGACACTTCATTTCCACAGAGAAAGATTGCATTTCTCTTGGCTGGCCTACTTAA
>JAABYK010000161.1:0-134 GCA_011775825.1 Candidatus Zhuqueibacterota bacterium
TGGCCGGTGGGTCTTCAATGGGTGCTAGACGAACCGCTGATCTGTTATCTAAAACAACGGCCGTTCTTGCTGGCCTTTTTCTTGGATTAAGTGTATTGGCCAATTTTGCCATTGACAATCAGGAAACGAATCAA
>JAABYK010000161.1:228-603 GCA_011775825.1 Candidatus Zhuqueibacterota bacterium
CAAACCCACGGACTTTGGTTGCTTGCCGATGCAATTTTTGCGGCATCAATGGCTATCACCAGCTCCTCATTTGTGGGAATGACATATACATCTGTTTTTGAAGAATCCGAGCTAATCTTTTCGATCTCTCCCGGCTTTGCCGCAGCATTTCTTTTTGGATCCACCTCAATTCCGAGTGCATCCAGATTTTCGAGCGACTTTTCCCTGATCAACGGAGAGTTCTCCCCGATACCGGCCGTGAAGAGGATCGCATCACATCCGTTTAATGTAGCGTAATAAGTTCCTATATATTTTTTGATGTTGTAACAAAACACGTCAATGGCCTGCTGGCAGCGTCGGTCTCCGTGCTCTGCCTCTGAAACGAGATCACGCATG
>JAABYK010000161.1:689-1000 GCA_011775825.1 Candidatus Zhuqueibacterota bacterium
AAGGTCTCCACTCCGGGTACCCATTACCAAACCCGAAAGTGGTGTGAACCCCATCGACGTGTCCTTCGATTCACCGCCTTCAATAGCTGCAATGGACGCTCCATTACCAAGGTGGCAAGTGATAACTTTTGTCTTCTCTTTCGGCTTTTTGGTCTGTTTGTAATATTGCCTGCTTACATAGTAATGGGAAGTCCCGTGAAATCCGTAACGGCGAATTTTGTGGCGCCGGTATAACCGGTTTGGAATTCCATACATGTAGGCTTCCGGTGGAATGGATTGATGAAAGGCAGTATCAAAAACGGCTACGTGCG
>JAABYK010000161.1:1144-1301 GCA_011775825.1 Candidatus Zhuqueibacterota bacterium
GTTTTACAATCGATGTAACCGCCCCGATGCGCTCAATAACACCGCTGCATCGCTCTCTTCTCTCTTCAACTTCAATCAAATCGTATTTAACGGATGAGCTCCCGCAATTGATAACTAATACAAGCATGAATGTGTTTTAAAATGTTTGATTTTTCGT
>JAABYK010000155.1 GCA_011775825.1 Candidatus Zhuqueibacterota bacterium
TCCGCCTCATACGTCATCACCGTTTGCGATGGGGCCTTCCCGTTGGCGGCGACCGGTGAATTGAACGGTCGTGCAGCGACGACGTTTCCTGCCGATCGCAAGCGATTCGCCGACATGTTCCCCAAAGTGGATGTCCGGTTCGATGTGAATTTTGTGGCAGATGGTAAATACATCACCTCGGTTGGCGGTGCACTGAGTTACGAACCGGCCCTGTATCTTGTCGAAAGAATCTATTCTACTCAGAATGCAAAGCGGATCGCTCAAGGCTTAGTTTTAGATTGGGATTTGAACCATGTACCACATTTAATTGTGGAAACGAGAGAAATCGCCCGCTGAATGTCTCATTGGGAACTCCCCTTCTGCAGGCGTGTTTCTTGTTTATTTAATGAGTGAGTTTTGTCTTCTTTCCAGCCCAACGATACGTCGAGTAAGTTGGGCCTCCTCGTTGTTGTTCCAAAAAAATAAATGGAACATCTGACCATTTTTGTTGACAATAATTAATTTTTGTGATAATTTTTGCCCGATTTAGAATTCTTCCCTCCGCTGTCATCTTGCTGTATTCGTTTCAAAAAACTAACTGTCGGCTTTTGGTCAAAACGACTAACTGAGAAAGGCCTGCCCATGAACACAAAAGAGAGCATTAAGAAGAAAAGAAAGAGCGCTCAAGAAGATTTGCAGCTTATCGAGCAATTCTATGTGACCTTGCTTGCGACTTTCCAACAGGTGAAGGTTAACAATCCGCAAGCTTCGCCCGAAATCATGCAGAGAATCGAAGAATTGCTGGGAGTGACAAGTTGGCAAAATGCCTATGAGATCGAACGATTGCTCATAGAGGTGTTTGATGAAAAGAGTTTAGATGTGGAGCTTGAAAGAAGAATGGTGGAGGCGAAACTGATTTTCTCAGATGACCTCTATAAACACTATGACAAAGAAAAAACCGAAAATTTGTCGAGTCACGAAGACAAACGCGCTTTGTTGAATCGTTTGGTTAACGATCTACAGTGGCATTATGCCGTCAAAGAAACCCGACGATGGTATTCGAGAACCGCAAGTAAACGGACCGGCGCTGCATTTATTCTTTCAATCGCGTTATTCGGACTCATGATTTGTATCGGTGAGCTTTTCAATCTACAACATGATTTTTACTACATCGTTGTTGCTATGGGAGCAGGACTCGTTGGTGCTTCTTTTAGCATGATTGTCAGTTTGAAAAATCGACTTTCTACCAGCAGCTTTGATGAACTGAAAGGACTGCACCGCAGAGGGTATGTTGGAACGCGGGCCATCATCGGTATCGGTGCCGCACTCATTCTTTACTATGTCCTACAAGCCGAAGTGCTCACCGGATCTGTTTTCCCCAGCTTTACGCCTCCCGAAGTGAAGGAACATAAAACCAACCAAATAATCTCTGATTTCATCATCTTCGAAATCCCGGACAGCACGATTATAAAGGACAAGCTAAAGCGCCAATCGGATGTTTTTGTGAGAGCTGCAATCGATCTTCTGAGCGATGTCGATGGAGGGAAAGATTCTCTTGTTGTGGAAGCGAAGGCCTATCTTGATGAAGCCACCAATCTTCCGGAAGAGAAATTAGAGGAGTTTGCAAACGACCTCACGAACAAGTTATGGAGTTTGGCAGGTTTTACACCATTTCTTGATTTTAGGAATCTGGCGTTGCTCATATTTTGGTGTTTCCTGGCAGGATTCTCGGAGAAATTTGTGCCCAACTTGCTCGCAAAGGCNNTTAACGATGGTCTTTTGATAGATGGCATCATGTGACCTGGTGGTCCTGTAGAGCGTAGAGCGTGGAGAAGCTCTCGCTTTACGCTCTACGCTCCACGAATAACGTCCCATTTCCCACGTTTTTGAACCTAAATGCGATCAGATTTTCATAACTCGACTGTTAGGAAAGCTTCGATTATGCCTCATAATCCTCCACCGGTGGACATGCACACATCAAGTGCCGATCGCCGTAGGCATCGTCGATTCGGCCAACCGGCGGCCAAAATTTATTTTCCTTTAAATAGGGCAGAGGGTAGACAGCTTCAGCCCGGGAATACGGATGCTTCCAGTCATCACTCAGGGCATCGACGGCTGTGTGTGGGGCGTTTTTGAGGAGGTTGTCTTCTTGATCGGCCTTGCCTTCCTCGATGGCCTGAATTTCCTGCCGAATGGCCAGCAAAGCCTCGCAGAATCGATCCAGTTCATCTTTGGATTCACTTTCAGTAGGTTCCACCATCATGGTGCCGGGTACCGGGAAGGAGACCGTTGGTGCATGGAAGCCGTAATCCATCAACCGCTTGGCCACATCCTGCACATCGACTTTGGTTTCTTTGAACGGCCTTAGATCGAAAATCAGTTCATGTCCGACGCGTCCATTCTTGCCTTTGTAGAGCACCGGATAGGCTTTTTGCAATCGAGCCTGGATGTAGTTAGCATTGAGAATGGCATATTTACTGACATCGGTCAGACCTTTTCGTCCCAACATTTTTATGTAGGCATGAGAAATCAGCAGAATGCTGGCACTTCCCCACGGGGTTGCAGACACCGCATGAATGCCCTTCTCTCCGCCGACCTCCACTAGCGGATGTTTTGGCAAATATGGCGCCAGATGCTTGGCCACGGCGATGGGGCCCATGCCCGGACCCCCGCCCCCGTGCGGGATGCTGAACGTCTTGTGCAAATTCAAATGGCAAACATCCGCACCAATAATGGCCGGATTGGTCAAACCTACTTGTGCATTCAGATTCGCACCATCCATGTAGACTTGCCCCCCGTTTTCATGGATAATGTCGCAAATTTCACGGATTCGGGCTTCGAACACGCCATGCGTCGAAGGATACGTGACCATGAGAGCAGATAAACGCTCTTTGTGCTGAACGGCCTTGCTTCTCAGATCTTCCACGTCGATGTTGCCGTTGTCATCACATGTAACAATGACGACTTCTGAATTGGTCATCACTGCGCTCGCCGGATTGGTGCCATGTGCTGACGAAGGAATCAACACCACGTTGCGATTGTCATCGCCTCTATCTTTGTGGTAAGCATGTATAACCAGTAGACCGGTGTATTCCCCTTGTGCACCCGAATTTGGCTGTAAAGAAACCGCCGAAAAACCGGTAATTTCACACAAAGCCGCTTCCAACTCTTTGAAAATTTGGGCGTAGCCTTTAGCCTGATGGAGGGGCGCAAACGGATGCAAACGCGAAAATTCGGGCCAACTCACAGGCAGCATTTCGGTGGCGGCATTGAGTTTCATGGTGCACGAACCGAGCGGAATCATGGATGTGGTCAACGAGAGGTCGCGGCGCTCCAATGTTTTGATATAGCGCATCATTTTGGTTTCTGAATGATGGGAATTAAATACAGGATGCTGGAGATATGTGCTGGTACGCTTCAAAGCCTCCGGAAATTCGATGTCGCGTGTTTTGGCATGCTGTTGAAAGTCAACTTTCTGAACATGCATTCCCGCGGCCGCACCAAAGATATTGACAATCTCCTGCATATCTTCCGGCTGTGTGGTTTCATCCAGTGAAATTCCAACATGTTTTCGGTCGATGTATCTGAAATTTATCCCGGCTTCCTCTGCCAACGAACGAAGCTTTTCGATGTCATGCCCCGAAAACGGGTTGAGCTGAATGTTAAGTGTGTCGAAAAAGGCGTCGTTTTTTTGCTGGTAACCGAGCTTTGTCAGTTCGGTTTCGAGAATCCTGGTCAAGGAATACACGCGTTCGGCAATAGCTCGAAGTCTTTTGGGTCCGTGGTAAACCGCGTACATGCCGGCCATGATGGCCAAAAGCGATTGAGCGGTACAAATATTGGACGTGGCTTTTTCCCGGCGGATATGCTGCTCCCGTGTTTGCAACGCCATGCGATAGGCAGGATTCCCATGGGTATCTTTGGATACGCCGATAATGCGGCCCGGCATGTGACGCTTAAAGTCTTCCCGAGCAGCAAAATAGCCCGCATGAGGACCGCCGTACCCCAATGGCACGCCAAAACGCTGCGACGACCCCACGACCACATCTGCCCCCTGTTCGCCGGGCGGGGTTAGCAAAGCGAGAGAGAGCAAATCTGCGGCTACGGTCACCAAAGCACCAACGTCATGGGCCTGCTTGATGAAATTTGAAAAATCATAAATGTTTCCGTTCACGTCCGGGTATTGGACAATCGCACCATAGGTTTTTTCATCAAATTCGAAATCTTGAAAATCACCGATGGCGAGTTGAATGTCCAGAGGTTCAGCCCGCGTCTTCAGAATGTCGATGGTTTGGGGCAAACACTTGTGCGAGACAAAAAAGCAATTGGCTTCCCGCTGAATTAATTCTCTGCTCCGCAATCGATGGCACATGGTCATGGCTTCAGCCGCGGCAGTGCCTTCGTCCAGCAAGGAGGCGTTGGCGACCTCCATGGCTGTGAGATCCATAACCATGGTTTGAAAATTTAGCAGAGCCTCCAGCCGTCCCTGAGAAATTTCGGATTGATACGGAGTGTATTGCGTATACCATCCCGGATTTTCGAATATGTTTCGTTGAATAACCGACGGAACAATGCAATCAGAATATCCAAGTCCGATGTAGGACTTAAATACTTTGTTCTTTTTGGCCACGTTTTTCAATTCCTGCAGCATTCTGAACTCGGTTATGGCCTCAGGCAGATCCAAATCCTGCTTCAGCCGAATGTTTGCCGGGATCGTGTCATCGATGAGGTCATCCAAAGACTCGACTCCGATGACCTTAAGCATCTCCTCGAGCTCTGTTTCATTGGGTCCGATATGTCGTGAACTAAATTGATCTGTACTGTTAAAATTAATTTCCATTGCTCCGCTGTTTTTTGGGGTCAAAAATCGCAGTTTGATTAAAACACCGCAAGGTACTAAAAAAAAATCAAAATGTCTATATTAAAAACCCAAAATCATAAAGATTTAACAAACCAATTTGACTTTGTTCTTTGGAATCTTTACTTTATCGTATCTCGATTGTGCCGTGGTTTCTTTCAGATCCCAAGTGGTCGGGGGTTATGAACCTTTTAGATTTGAACATAAAGAGCTTCACTGAGAAATTCAAGGATTCGGAAGATGACCGAACTTAAAATCAAGCGAGTTGGTATTGTTACCGGCGGCGGCGATTGTCCCGGATTGAATGCAGTGATTCGGGCGGTGGCCAAAGCTGCGATGGACTGGCACGATGCGACAGTAATTGGTATTGAGGATGGATTTGAAGGATTCGTAGAAGGGCGAATGCATGAAATCAGCAATAAGGAAGTCTCGGGAATCCTCAGTCAGGGTGGCACTATATTGGGGACTTCAAACAAGGGAGACCCGTTTCACTATCCGGAAGAGAAGCTCGATGGGTCGATTCAAATCGTGGACGAATCCGAACGAGTCGTGCGCAATTACCGCCGTTGGAGCTTGGACGCCATCATTGCAATAGGTGGCGATGGCACCATGCATATCAGTGAGCAGCTTTCGAGCTTGGGATTAAATATTGTGGGTGTGCCGAAAACCATCGATAACGATCTCGCGGGGACGGATTTGACATTTGGCCACGACTCCGCCTTGTTTGTTGCTACCGAAGCCATCGACCGTCTGCACACAACGGCGTCGTCCCACCACAGAATCATGGTGATCGAAGTCATGGGCCGCTATGCCGGTTGGATTGCCCTTGGAGCCGGTCTCGCTGGCGGAGCAGATGTCATTCTCATTCCGGAAATCCCATTTAAATGGGAGAGCATTCATAAGAAGGTAAAGGAACGTAGTTTACGGGGCAAACGGTTTAGCATCGTTTGTGTTGCAGAAGGTGCCAAGCCCGCCGATGGCGAGATTGTCGTAAAAGCCATCGATCAGAAACAGACGGATGCCAGGCGATTGGGCGGAATCGGCGAAGTGGTTGCGAACCGCATTAAAGAAGACACCGGGCTCGAAACCCGCGTGACGGTTTTGGGACATTTGCAGCGCGGCGGTTCACCCACGCCTTTCGATCGCAACCTTTCTACGAAGTTCGGTTTTAAAGCCTGTGAGTTGGCATCAAAGGGCATATTTGGTGTGATGGTGGCTTTACAGGGCAACACGATCCGTTACGTTTCACTCAAAGAAGCGACAGCTAAACAGAAGCTCGTACCTCCTAATTGCCAGGAGATTCAAGCAGCCCGGGCCGTGGGAACGTCGTTTGGGGATGAGTGAAGCAGGAAGCGGGAAAGTAGCGCAATCGTCACAGGCCCTCTGACTGTGTTTCTGAAATCCTAAGCAGATCGGTTGGTTCTTTATCTGGTTTTCATCAAAAGTTCTTGGTGCCTTTCTTTGGGAAACTTTTCAATGGCATATCTCAACGCAGTTCTTGGCATCTTTGACCCGTGTTTCAAAATATAACGCTCCAACCGATTTGAATCCGTTTTGCCCGCCTCACGTAAGAGCCAACCCGTAGCTTTGTGGATGAGGTCTTCTCTGTCATCGAAAAGCTGCTCCGACAGCTGATAGGCCACATCGAGGCATTCACCTTTTCTAACCAACGAGACGAAAGAGACCAGGGCCACCCGACGTTTCCACATGTTATCAGAGCTCGCCCACGAGCAGATTTGGGAGACCAATTCAGGAAATCTTTCAATGAGGGGCGCGACGATGGACAGCGAAAGCGCATCGATCGCCGCCCAATTGCTGCAGTCGCCGTTTGTCAGCCAACCCTCCACTCGATTCAACAAAGATGTTTCGAAGGATTCCTGCCAGCGCGACAACAAAAGGATAGCCACGATTTTGCCTTCATGAAATTTCTGGGCTATGAGAAGGTTGCAAAATTCCAGGGCTTCGACATAGGACCAGGCTTTTTTTACTTTGCCGTATAGCGTTCTTTCCACTTCTCGGATTTTGGGCGTTTTGATCCCATAAACGTGCACCGTCTCGTGTGGCTTGAAAAATCGCTGAAACCGCCGGGCAGAATTCGGATCAGCCAGTTGCTCCAGGGAAGCAAGAGTCTGGTCGGCCAATTCTCGGGGTGTTATTTCGTTGCTCATGTGGGGCAAGTACAAAAATTTTCATGAAAAAAGCAAGCTATTTGACGAATTTTCTTAAATGAGGGAATGTAACACCATAAATTTTCGTTACTTGAATTGCGTTTGAATTCACATTTCAGTTAAAAACACCCTACGGAGGATTTATGAAATTTGTGCTCTCCTTTGGATTAACTGTGTGGACATTGCTTTGGACTGCCTGCGGTTATTCACAGAACAAGGATTTACCTGATGATTTTAAACAGATCTTGCCGCGAGGCGCCATCTCTGCCGTGACCAACCCGGAGTTCTTGTCTGCAGATGAGGCTAACATTTCGGATGATTCGTGGGTCCTCGGTGTGGTCATCGATGGCCAGGCAAGAGCTTACAGCTTGAATTTGTTGAACAGTCACGAGGTCGTGAACGATCAAATCGGCGATCAGGCGTTTGCAGCAGTTTGGTGACCGCTTGCCAATACCGGCGTCGTGTACGACCGTGAATATAATGGTCAAGATCTGAATTTCGAGGCTTCGGGTGGACTCATGCACAGTGCTTTGGTCATGCAAGACTTTGAAACCGATTCATATTGGGCGATCATGTCCGGAGAATCCATCGCAGGTGAATTTAAGGGCACTAAACTCAAAGAGCTGCCTGTTTCCAAAAGGGTGCAATGGAAAGACTGGGTAGGCGAACATCCGAATACCTTGGTTCTTTCGGTTAATGGCCGAGAGGACGCTGGCAATCCTTACAGCACGTATTTCCGTTCGCGGCGAGGTTTCCGTGGCACTACCGCAGAAGATGACCGATTACCCACCAAAGAGCCCATCTTCGCTTTCCATCATAATGGGCAGAGCTACGCTGTGCCACACGAGACCATTATCGGCGGAAAAGCTTTTGAAATCGAGGGCCTGCATTTGTTTATGTATAGACCTGCAGGTGCGGCTTTTTTCCGTTCGACCGTGGTCTATCAATCGGCTGAATCGGGTTTCAAAAAGGTAGATGGCGAATGGGTTTACACGGCCTCTGATTGCAAGTTCAATCCTGACGAAGAGGCGTTTATCGGCGCTGGGGAAAAATGTCCCGAGCGATTCACAGGCATTGACACATTCTGGTATAATTGGAGCTTGACAAATGAGAATACCAGGCTATTGGAATGAGGCGGTGAATCTGTGGATTGACTTGTCGTAGTTGAATTGATCAGGCCGCTGAAATTCTGACATAAAAACAAAAAAGGGAGAGTCGAAAACTCTCCCTTCTTATTTTGAAAAGGCGTGATGCGACAAAACTTACATCATGGTTCTGGGCAGTTTCTTTTCGACCCATTCTCCATCTTTTTTGACTTCGAGCTTTGTAGGAATGAACGCATCGGCGTGCTTTCCGTGGTTGCCCGTTAAGCGCACTTCCTGACCGACATACTCGGCATAGCCCGGTGCCGGCACGGCAAGAAAATGAACGTTCTTATCTACATCGACGAGAGCCACGGGCAGACCACCTGAAGCACACATGGTCCCACAATTCTTCATATCGCCATGGTCATTGGTTAGGTAGCCTGCTTTGGCATAGCAAGCCAGATCCACCAAAGTCCCCGCGATCTGCTTGGGCTCTTCCTTCTTTTCCTGAGCATTCAAAAATAGGGCGAAAGCACAGAAGGTAAGCAAAACAAAAGCGATAAGAACGACGGAAGTCTTTTTCATACGTATCCTCCTTAATTTTGGTGAATGTTAAATGTTAATTAGTTAGTTTAGAGTTTAGAATTAAAACGACTAACAACATCGCATGCTCTGATATTCCCTTTCTTCCAGACTCTCGGAAATTAAATTACATTTTGAGTGTGTTTGTTCCCAAGAATTGTGAACTGAGCTGATTGGGTTCAGACTAAGAAGCAAAAGCGGGAACGTGTGGGAATCGAACCCACCCACCCCGAATAATCGGGGCGCAACGGTTTTGAAGACCGCAGAGGCCACCAGGCACCCATCCGTTCCCGATTAGTATGATAGGCTTAACTCCCCTTTTGTTTGTAGATTGATTTTGAAAAAGAGTATTGAAATTACTGCAAATAATCAAGATTTTTTTGATTGCGACAGAAGCTGACAAGGTTCTGAACCACAATTCCATGGCGAACCTATAATGATTTTGTACTGGCTGGCTTGGGAGTGAAGACATGGCTTTTGAGTCTACTTGTGGATGTTCGGTTCAGGAACCGTCATAACATGGGTTCTAAGAGGGTTCGCTGTAGTCATCGCATTCCACAACACGGCACCGAATACGTTTTCGAAGTTTAATCTAAAGACCAGTGATTCATCTCCACTTCATTCTCTCTTTCTTCCCAATCATCAAAAAGCACCTCAAAAAGTGGAAAAAAATCGAGTTGGGTAGCCTCCTCAATGTCATTAACGGAGACCCCAAATAATTGACGATTCTGGAAATCAGCGTCTCTTGGCGTCTCTTGTCCAAACCTGTATGCCAACAGTCTTATCAATGGTTGAGGTCTGAACTCCTGGTCAGCATCGACGAGTATCATGTAGAATGCATCTGGTATTTGAATACCGCGTTCCCGACCTCGATCAACAATAGCTGGTTTATCACCAAATATTGGACCGCACACAACAAAAATATGATCATTCTCTTCTGCTGCTTGGGGAATCCATCGCTCCAATCTCATCCACGGTCCCTGGTTCAAATCGGCATTCTGCGGACACATATTCGTCATGTAAAAAGTCTCCATTTGTGCTAGACTTCCATACTGCGAGCCGATAACTGCATTGGGGACCATATGTCCCCTATCAAAACCACCGCCGAATGTACGGCCATCCACAGCAGGTGTGACGCGGATATCTCTGAAATAAAACTTCGGTCGTTCGTAGCGAAGCCTTTCGGCATCCCCCAAGAGCTCACTCGCTTTGTAGACTGCCCACAATGGATTGCGCCTTTCTTCAGAATAACCCACAGCAAAGCCATGATTCACGAGGATTTTAACTTTATGTCCCACATCAAGGTTATGAGGGCGTCCGCCTACGGCAAAGAGTTCAATAAGATGTTCTTTGTCTCGAGATTGCCAAGCTATCTCTGAGTTATCAATATTGCTTT
This sequence comes from Candidatus Zhuqueibacterota bacterium, assembly GCA_011775825.1. Classification (GTDB taxonomy): domain Bacteria; phylum Zhuqueibacterota; class Zhuqueibacteria; order Oceanimicrobiales; family Oceanimicrobiaceae; genus JAABYK01. Next base: position 10,069 of record JAABYK010000155.1, read on the forward strand.
CAGATTGTGCACAAACTGAGAGCGCACAACCTAAAGCAAATATTAACACCGTTCCAACAGTAGTTGATCTTTTCATCAGTTTCCCCTCCATCCTTTCGTCGTTGTTATGAGAACACTCGTTGCCGCTGTTGAGTAGAGAGTGCCCTTGCGAATGACTCGAATCTCGCTGTAAGAATCTTCATAATTACCAAAGACCTAACGAGTTTCAGCCGTAGCGGGATTTCAATGAACTTAACTTCCTGTTTAGAAAGGAGATTGAAAGAACATAAAACTAACCAAAAGACCAGCTCCCCGCTGTCGGCTGCAAGCACTGCTTTTTCTCAGACCGGTTTGATGTTACGGTTCGTGCGGAACACGTTCTCCGGATCCCATTTCGCTTTGACCTCGGCGAGCCGCTGTAGCCCCTTGCCGAGCGCGGCCTCCATACGGTCGCGTCTTTCGTCCGCGGTCTGAATTTGATGTACGTGCCGCCGGTTGAGAACGGCTTCATATCTGTCCACGCCGTACCCACTCGATGTTCGTTCTGTCCGCCTCCGCTTGTTCCCATGAGCCAGCTATGTTGAGCACGTAGCACGCGTCACGGTTGCCGACGGGAGAGTGGTCTTCTTTGAGCTGGTTCAGAGTCCCTCCGATCTGGAAAAGGATCATGGCCGAGTGAGGCGATGGGATTTTTGACGCATGCTCGATGAACTTCTTGCATTTGATGTTGATTCATCCTGCGATTCACCCCGTGGGATACTATCAATGCAGTCTTTTGTGATGCAAGGAACTTTCTTTATCCAACGGGGTGAAACGCCCGGTGCGGACCCGTCCCGAAGTGTCGGGATTGTGGGAGGGCGGGAGAGAAAACCCGCCCTTCCCCGATTAGGTTCATTTCTATTTAAATGTATCAATTTTTCCCCGCCACCCATCTAACTAATCGTTAGCATGCGCCTTACCGCTTTGGCAGCCCTTACACGAATCGACTCCGGTACTTCAATCATATACTGGTTGAGTTCTAATGCTTTGAGCGTATCTTCAAGTGTTATTTGATTCATGTGTGGACAGCGGACGCCGCAAAGCCGAAGCATTTCTTTCTCAGGATTGGCGGCCAAAATATTATCACCCATTGAACACTCTGTTAAAAGCAAATAACGGCCCATCGATGTTTGCTCAACATATTTAGTCATCCCTGAGGTGCTGCCCGAAAAGTCCGCAGCTTCTACAACTTCCGGACTGCATTCCGGATGCGCGAGTATAACTACATCCGGAAATTGTTTTCGAACATTCTCAATATCTTCCGTTGTGAATTTTTCATGCACCTCGCATTTGCCGTGCCAGCCAATCATCTGAAAATCAATGTCGGTACCATTGCCTTTCTTATAAGTTGGGAAAATAATGTGTCTGCCTGTTTCTCGAGCAACGTTTTTCGCCAGATATTCATCCGGTAAGAATATGATCGTATCCGTTTCTAAAGAATCCACCACGGCCGAAGCATTTCCAGATGTGCAGCAAATATCTGATTCAGCCTTCACATCGGCATAAGTATTTACATACGTAACAACTGGCACTCCCGGAAATCTCATTCTTAGTTTTCGCACGTCTGAAGCAGTGATGCTTTCTGCCAAAGAACATCCCGCCCTTTCGGAAGGCAAAAGAACCGTCTTTTCAGGACTGAGAATTTTTGCAGTCTCTGCCATGAATTTTACTCCGCAGAAGACGATTATGTCATTCTCAGTCTCAGCAGCTTTGCGGCTCAATTCGAGGGAATCGCCTACATAATCAGCAATTGAGTGATATAAGGCCGGCTCCATATAATTATGTCCCAGAATCACTGCATTTTTATCTTTTTTCAGTTTATTTATCTTCCAGGCCAGTTCTGCTTTATATCTAATTTCTACATGAGGAACGACCTCTCTAAGTTTAGCTTCTAGTTGTAAATAGAATTCCTCAAAAGTCGTTTCATTTTCCTCAAACATAATCTATCTATCAATAATTTTTCGATGTTGCCCCGTTTTCTCGTAAACGTAACCCTGCGCATGACCGGCGCGATATATCAGCACGGAACCC
>JAABYK010000002.1 GCA_011775825.1 Candidatus Zhuqueibacterota bacterium
ATCATCACTGCTCATGGTTCAATTGAAAGCGCCGTAGAAGCGATTAAAAAAGGGGCTTATCATTATTTGCAAAAACCGTTTGATTTTACCGAATTGCAGCTCTTCGCCCGACAAGTGTTGGAATATCATCAGCTAAAGAGCGAAGTGAAAACCCTGCGGGAACACGCAAGTAAACTACTCCGCACTCACGATATCATTACTCGCAATCCACAAATGTTAGAAATGATCGATTTGGCTAAGCGGGTGGCGGAAACGAATCTTAGTGTTTTGATAGAAGGCGAAAGCGGAACCGGTAAAGAATTATTTGCCCGCCTGATTTATCAACATAGCGACCGCGCCGAACAGCCGTTTGTGAAAATCAACTGTGCGGCGCTCCCGGAAAACTTGTTGGAGAGCGAATTGTTTGGTCATGTAAAAGGCGCGTTTACGGGAGCAATTAAAGACCGGCAAGGCCGATTTGAAATGGCAAACAATGGCACCGTTTTCCTTGATGAAGTCGCCGAGTTAACACCGGCGCTTCAGGCAAAATTGTTGCGTGTCCTGCAACACAGGGAATTTGAACGGTTGGGTGAAAGCGTAACCAGGATGGTTGACGTGCGGATTGTCGCCGCTACTAACAAAAATCTGGAGACAGCGCTGGAAGAAGGCGCCTTCCGTGAGGATCTGTTTTACAGGTTGAATGCAGTGCGGCTGCGGCTTTTGCCGCTTCGGGATCGTTCGGAGGATATTTCATTGCTCATTCAACATTTCCTGGAAAAATTTTCGCCTGATACCGACATCCAAATTTCACCACAGGCAATGAAGGCCCTCCGGCTTTACCGGTGGAGTGGCAACGTCCGGGAATTGGAAAATGTAATGGAACGTGCGGCTCTGTTGGCCAATAACGGGCAGGTCGAATTCAGCGATCTGCCCGAAGAAGTACGCCTGGCAGCGGAAACCACTGAGCAGCTGCTTTCCCTGGAAGAAATGGAAAAGCGTTACATTAAAAAAGTATTGCAAATTGCAAGTGAGTTGAGTGAAGCAGCGCGCATTCTGGGCATTGATCCGGCCAC
>JAABYK010000514.1:0-211 GCA_011775825.1 Candidatus Zhuqueibacterota bacterium
CGATTTCTCGATAGGACGATTAGCAAAGTAGTCGCGCTCGATAAAGACACACGAGAGGCATCCATACATGCCGGTACTTTCACCGATTATATGGAAGAAAAAGAAGCGGCACTCAAACGAAAGTGGGCACAATATCAAGACGCGCAAGCAGAAAAGAAGCGCCTCAAGATGTCGGCAAAAGAAAAAGAGAAAAAGGCGTACACAACAGAGA
>JAABYK010000514.1:293-483 GCA_011775825.1 Candidatus Zhuqueibacterota bacterium
TGAGGTTGAAAAGCCCAAGCGCAAACTTCCACTCAATATTATCTTTGAAGAGGCGGAGCGTTCGGGCGACAAGGTCCTCACCTGCGAAAGTCTCACCAAGACCCGCGACAATACAATCGTAGGTCCGATCGATCTGTCCGTGTGGTACGGAGAGAAGGTACTCGTCCTCGGACCGAATGGCGCCGGCAAA
>JAABYK010000514.1:533-1053 GCA_011775825.1 Candidatus Zhuqueibacterota bacterium
CCCGACGCGGGCATCTCCACTCTCGGCGCCCGCGTTGCGATCGACTACCTGCCGCAAGAGAATGAATTCGATCAAGATCGCACCCTCCTTGGTGCATTCCTTGCAAAGACCGACATAGAGGAGGGGATAGGAAGGCGTCTGCTCAATCGATTCGGCCTGACCGAAGACGAAGTACTGCGGCCATTTTCCGAGGCAAGCCCCGGCGAGCGCTCACGGTTGATTATCGCAACCGCCATGGCACGCAAACCCAATTTTTTGATTCTCGACGAGCCGTCAAACCACCTTGATCTTGAAGTACTCACCGAGCTTGAAGAAGCGCTCCAGGAATACGGCGGTACACTTTTGCTGGTCAGTCACGACCGATATTTTATTGACCAAGTCGGTATTACGCACACCTACATCCTTGCCGACGGCACATTAAACCCTGTGACCGACTACCATACGTACGAAAAGCGGTTTATGGAAGAGTAACAACATATGAACACCTGGGACGAGCAGTATAAAAAAGCAAAAGGGAAGG
>JAABYK010000514.1:1127-1293 GCA_011775825.1 Candidatus Zhuqueibacterota bacterium
GCTTGATATGGGCGGTGGAGGAGGGCGCAATGCAATATTTTTAGCGCAACACGGATTTGATGTTACCGCCGTTGATATTTCTGAGACCGGGCTTGAGCAAGTACGCACCGATGCTCACAAAGAGGGTGTCGAGGTTGCCACACAACAGCAAAAACTCGAAGATTTT
>JAABYK010000548.1:0-1823 GCA_011775825.1 Candidatus Zhuqueibacterota bacterium
CGCTCCCAAATTTCCATTTGGGAGCGCAATTGCGAAAAAGCTCTGCTTCGCAAAATCAAAATTTTGGCACGACGACAAGTTCCTCCTGGTTAATATTGGTTTGGGACAGCTTTCGACCCGCTACTTGCCGCCCCAAACCTTTTCTCTATTCGTCCCGCAAGAAACGAGACTGGAACGAACTCTGGACGGCGGTATGCTCGCTTCGACTGTCCGTAAACAATCGAACTCTGGCATCCATATTCGGCGTCCTGAACACAACGAAAACCGATGTTGTTGTTACGGTTCGTGGGATTGTTTCTGTTGCGATTGGCGCATCGCATGTTGTTCGGGTTGTTGTTCCAAGAGCCGCCACGCAACACGCGTTGCTTTGAGTCCGCCCCCTTTCAATTAGTTCTCACAAAAGGATGTTCTTCAAACAATTTCTTTCGCAAGCCGTAGGTGTCGCCAAATTTGGCATGGCCTAACCAGCCGTGCACTGACCGCGTAACCTCCTCAAACGACAGTTTGCGCGCTGCGTATTTTTCCTGCAAACGCCGAATCCGGCGTCGGGTGCGCACCACATTTTCCCTTTTAAGTAACCGAAATTCCGGAAAAACTCGAAACCCCAGAAAGCTCAGGCCCTTTTCGGTTCTGTAGATTTGACATTTGTTTTCGTGAATGCGTATGCGGAAACGCACTAAAAAGCGTTCCATTTCACTTTTCACTTCCCACAGATGTTCTTTGTCGTTTCCAAGCGTCGCAAAATCGTCCATGTAACGAAGATAGAATTTGCATTTAAGCTGCTCCTTGACGAAATGATCGAATCGGTTCAGGTAAACATTGGCAAAAAACTGACTGGTTAAGTTCCCAATGGGCAGCCCTCTCTGCCTTTGTAAAGGTGTGAACAACTCGTCTCCGGGGAAATAGTCAAAAACACGTTCTTGCTCGTTGCTGAAATCGATGATACGGTCAATGAGCCAGAGTGTATCTCGACAGCCAATGGTACGCCGAATCTCTTCTTTCAAAATCTCATGATCGATGGAGGGAAAGTACTTTCTGATGTCGCATTTCAGGACAAACTTATTTTTACGACAAAATTTCTGATATCGCAAAATGGCCCGGTGCGTGCCCTTGTCGACGCGATTTGCATAGCTGTCGTAAATAAACTTCTTTTCGAACAAGGGCTCGATCACATTACACAATGCGTGGTGCACTACCCGGTCCCGATAGGGCGCGGCAGAAATCAGGCGCTTTTTAGGCTCGAAAATGGTAAAGGTGCGGAATGCTCCCGGGATATAGGATTTCTCTATCAATTCCCGCCGAAGTTGAATCAATTCGTGCTCTAAATTGGCGTTGAACCGACCGACATTTTCCTGGTAGCGCTTGCCCTTTTGTGCTTTTTTAGCGGCCCTCAGCAAGTTTTCAAAGCTGCAAATATGGCCGTACAAATTTTTATGAGTCTTCATGGCTTGCTCTTTATGGATTTCATCCAATTTCCGACGGTACCGCCGATTTCATTGATCTTTTGAGAGATCACGCCGTATTTCTGGTTGCTTAACAACTTCAAATCGTGGCTCAATCGAATTAAAAAACGCAGACGCTCCAATTTTAGATTAGCCTTTTCCAGGGTTTTTAACTTTTCCCGCGAGTAATACGCCATGATCAGATCGTCAAGTATATCCAGAGCCAGGGTTTCGATGCGATCTCCCAGTACAAATTTCTGATCCCGCGGATACTTGCTCAATTGCGGAATCAGGTAGAGTAAAAAGTCATACGTCAAAGTGAGAATCGTCTCCGAAGGGGCCATTTTTCAAAAAATTTTGCTCGCCCGCGCAGCGGGCGAA
>JAABYK010000548.1:1915-3142 GCA_011775825.1 Candidatus Zhuqueibacterota bacterium
GAAGGTTTCTGAAGCGAAAGGCGCACCGCATGCCGAGCGGGCCGTAGTTCCAAGAGCCGCCACGCAACACGCGATAGTCCCCTGTTGCCGGTCCTTTTGGGTTTTTCTCGGGGCTATTCTCATAATAGTCGCTGGCGTACCAATCGCTGCACCACTCCCAAACGTTGCCGGCCATATCATATAATCCATAGCCATTGGGATCAAAGCTTCCACGCGGCGAGGTTCCCTGCCAGCGGTCTTTGCCTCCGGTACCACGATAATTTGCCTTGTCGGGACTGGCATCGTCACCCCAAGGATATCGGTATTTTGGTTTACCGCCATAGCCGGTATTTCCGCCGCGCGCGGCATATTCCCATTCCGCTTCCGTAGGCAAGCGGTATGTTTGCCCCGTCTTTTGGGAAAGCCACTCTGTATAGGCAACAGCATCGTTCCAACTAACATACACAACGGGACGTTTTGGGTTCTGCAATTGCTCCGTCCAATTAGCAGGTTTGCGATGGTTCGTAGCATTCAGAAACTCAGCGTATTGTTCAACCGTAACCTCGTATTTATCCATGTAGAAGGCATCTACGGAAACTTTGTGCACCGGTTTTTCATCATCGTCGCCGTCGTTGCTGCCCATCTCAAACGTGCCGGCAGGGATCAGCACCATGTCGGGTGGGGCTTTGGGCTTGTCGGCTTCGGCAAGCCGGCGGTCACATTCCCCAATGCGTGCTAAGAGGTAGGAGTCTCCCGGTTTGTAATTAAGCGCCTGTTGGTATTTCTGTTTAGCTTGCGTGTATTTGCCCTGATTGAAATAACGATCGCCTTCGCTCTTATATTTTGTATACAGTCTATTCCCTTCGGCTTCCTTTTGCTTTTCGGATATTATTTGGTCACAGTTCTCTATTTTGGCTTTGGCGTAGCCATCGCCGGGTTTTTGGACTAAGGCGGCTTCATATTTTGCTTTGGCTTCTTCAAATTTGCCCTGGTCAAATAGCCTGTTCCCATGATTAATGTACTTCGAATATGAACTTTGTCGCTCGGCCTCTTTTTGGTTTTTAGCAATCTCTTGTTCGCATGCTTTTACCTTCTCCGTTGCATAGGCATCATTAGGATGTTGATCTAAGACTTCTTGATACTTCCTCTTTGCTTCCTCGAATTTGCTTTCCTCAAATAGAGCATCCGCTTCTTGAATAAGTTCATCATAAACGCCGGCGCTATGCTCTTGAGGTTTGTCCGAAGGTA
>JAABYK010000027.1:0-680 GCA_011775825.1 Candidatus Zhuqueibacterota bacterium
GGCAATCCTCGGTCGAAGAAAGGAATCACCTCTTCTTCAGCCCCGCAAGTGAAAGCCACGCCCATAAAGACCTGGCTAAAACTTGCCTGGGCGCTTCCCACTTCGGGAATGTCTCTTGGCGTAATGCCAAATTTATCGCGAGCATCACGCGCCTCCTCGGAATAAGGTTCGGTGTCATAAACCACCAACTCGACGCGATTTCCTGCCGTCGCATCAAGTTCGTGCAAGGTTCCCACCAGGTTCGCACGAGTTTGCACGTATTGCTGCGGCACGTCCCGGCTGATGTAAGCCTGAATAAATACAGGACGGTCGGCCGGAATTTCCTTGAGAAGGCTGTTTGTTTCGTCCGAAAGGGAATGCAACTGTTCGGCGGTTACATCGAGGCGAAAACTCGCGTGGGCGAGGATTGCATTCAAACTAATTACCGCGATGACAATGGACACGGCACGAACGCTCTGGTGGAGCGACATTTTATAACCACCCGCTTCGACTGGCCAGTGACGCCGCCCAATAAGCAACACATTTAGATAGAGCATAATGGCGCCTACCGAGATGAAGTAAAGCAAGCTTGTCAAACTAATAATTCCACGCTCGAAGTCGCCAAAGTGGAGAAATACGCCCAACGGTTCCAGAAATCTTTCCAAGCCCTCACTGAGGGCGCCTGCTGCCGCTTCGATGAA
>JAABYK010000027.1:724-6177 GCA_011775825.1 Candidatus Zhuqueibacterota bacterium
GTTAACAAAGATGCCAACATGCCCACCGCAATGAGCGCCGCTCCAACAAACCAGTAGCCGATGTAATTCCCGATCATCAAGCCTAAATCCGGACTGCCAAGCCAGGCCAGAACGAAAAAGTGGCTAATAAAGGAAATGATCAAAGAAGCGGTGTATATGCTCAGGGTTGCTACATATTTACCCAATACAACCTCTAGATCCGTTGCCGGCAAAGTTAACAACAGCTCATCCGTGCCCTGTTTACGCTCATCCGACCAGACGCCCATGGTCAACGACGGGATGAAGAACAAAAGCAGCAACGGGAACAAGTTGTTTAGCTGGTCAAGATTAGCAAGATTATTTTGGAAGAAGCGTGGCTGCCAAAAGGCTGCCATAGAGCTTAAGAAAATAAACAATGTGATGAAAACATATCCTGTAGGATTGCTGAAATACATTCTCAAGTCACGTTTGACAATGGACTCCACAATCTTAGGATTGATATTCAATTCAAAACTCTTGATCTTTAGCTTCATGCCCTTGCCTCCTTTTTGACTACATTTTCAGGTGGCCGACCGTGATTGGTCAGTTTGTAGAAAGGTTCTTCAAGCGAACCGTTTTCTTCTAATTCGTTCGGGCGGCCATCAAAGATCAATCGGCCGTCGTGGACAAACAAAACTCGGTCAGCAACTGCCTCCACCTCTTGTAAAATATGTGTGGAAAGTAAAATCGTCTTGGATTTACCTAGTTTTTGGATATTATCCCGAAACTCTCGGATCTGATTTGGGTCCAAACCAGCCGTTGGCTCATCCATAATCAACACATCAGGATCATGCAGTAAGGCCTGTGCCAGGCCTACTCGCTGTTTGTACCCTCTGGAAAGCTTGTCAATAGGTTTTTCCAAAACCAGTTGCAGCGCACACTGATCGATAACCTTATCCAGTCTTCTTCGGAAAACATCAGGTTCAAGACCGCGTGCCTCACCAAAAAATGTCAGCAACTCAAGAGGTGTCATGTTTTGATAAAGTGGGCCATTCTCGGGTAGATAGCCCAAATGCTTTGCAGCCTGCAGGCGCTGCGATTGGACATCGAGTCCTGCAATTGATGCCGAGCCTGCGCTGGCGGACAGAAAGCCACTCAAAATCCGCATGGCGGTGGTTTTGCCGGCACCATTTGGGCCTAAAAATGCAACAATTTGGCCCTCGGGAATGGAAAAGGTGATGTCCTGAATTGCTACAAAAGGTCCGAAAAATTTACTCAGCCCTTTTGCCTCAATCATAGCTTTACCTGATTCATTAGCCATAAGCTCCCTCGTTTTATTTTAGCTAAGCCCAATATGTAGTTAATTGAAAATTCAATTTTAACGAAAAATCGGTGCAAGAACTTGTGTATATGAATGTTAGGGAAAGACTTTATAAAATTCATCAATAGAAAACGCCAGAATGGAGCACGAGTTCCCAAAAAGTGACAAGATTTTTTCTAGAAAAGCGATTATATAGTGATATGACGCGACACAATGCCTTTGCTGTCGCACGTGGCTACAGGTTGTCACCAGAGACAAAAGAGAAGAAACAAAGAGAGAGTAAGAACAAGACACCGGGTCATCATCAAGGTTCGCCCGGAATGTATACCATCGAAAGCGGACTGAAACCTACGCAGCTTCTGCTCTTTCCACTTCAAACCTGTACAGTTCTTCGACGGAAAACTTCTTGCTTACATCCAGGATTTCGATAGCGACGATTCTGTTGTCCTGTGTACTGTGTAGAATGATTCCTTCGCCTAATTCCGTTCCACCGTTTGGCGTTTCGTCTGAGAGTTTTATATAGGCAGCATCTGCCTCTGAGTCATAACTCACTTTCATGGTTAATTCACCTTTCGTTTATTTTATCTTGTGCGCTTTTTTAGCGCGTAAGTTGTGATTAGGATAAGTTTATCATCTTCCACTTTGTAGACAACTTTTAATGGCATGTTTTCAAATTTATTCTTAACTTTTTTGAGTACAATTGTTTTATCATTTTGCCGTTCTTTTGTTTCCGAATCACCGATTGCGAATTTTATGTCTTCAATTGCAATTTTGTAAACTCTCATATTGTTTTTTGCGTGGCGAGTTAATTTAATCATTCTATCCCGCTAACTTGGACTTACTGCAATCACAATATATATGACTTGGAAATAAAAAAACAAGTACTTGTGTAAGATGTCAGCAATTCAAAATGAAGTGAAAATCTTAGCCGACCAAAACATCCCGTTTGTATCCGAGGCGTTTGCTACGCTTGGTCACGTGGTCACACATCCCGGTCGGGAAATCACACCCGAATCCATTTCGGACGCGGATGTCCTGTTGGTGCGTTCTGTTACGAAGGTTGGGCCGGAGCTTTTGGCCGGTAGTTCGGTGAAACTTGTTGCCACTGCCACCATCGGCCACGATCACATCGATGTGCCGTATCTCGATGAACAAGGAATCGGATTTGCAAGTGCACCAGGGAGCAACGCAAATTCCGTCGCAGAATATGTCTTCAGTGCGCTTTGTGTGCTAAGCCGGGGACAGGACTTCAATTGGCGTGACAAAACCGTTGGCATGATCGGGTGCGGGAACGTGGGTTCAAACTTGCTGAAAAAACTCCGGGGCCTAGATGTCGAGTGCCTGGTGAACGATCCCCCGTTGCAAGAACATACCGGAGGGCCCGACTTTGTGACCCTTGAAGACATTCTTTCGTGCGACATCGTAACTCTGCATGTCCCCCTTGAATTCGGCGGCAGATATCCGACCTACCGAATGGTCGATGAAGCTTTTCTGTCCTCGATGCGTACAAATTCAGTGTTGATAAACACATCGCGCGGCTCAGTGGTTGATGAAAAAGCTTTGTTGGAATGGTTGGACAAAGCTGGTCATGTTGCGGTACTCGATGTTTGGGAAAACGAACCGAGAATAAATACGAAGCTTCTGGAAAAAGTTAAAATCGGCACGCCACACATCGCGGGTTACAGTTATGACGGTAAGGTTCGGGGAACGCAAATGGTTTATGAAGCGACTTGTGAGTATTTTAATATTCCCCCAACCTGGAATCCGCAAGATCAGTTGCCGACAGAGCCGGTTAAGCAGCGTTCATTTTCTGAAATCGAGGACGACAACGAAGTAATTGAAACAGCCATTCTTGCCAGCTACGATGTCCGCCGAGATGACGCTTCATTACGGAAAATAGATGAACTGCCACACGAGGAAAGAACAACTTATTTTGATTCGTTGAGGAGAGATTATCCCATCCGCAGGGAATTTCACTGTACGCAGATCAGTATTCCTGAAGAGAGAACAGGGTTGGCGAATAAACTAAAAGCGCTTGGGTTTAAAGTCGTCTTGCGGCGGATTTAGTGTTTGGCGTTTTGAATAATTTTCGTTTTATTGAGTCAGCCTCGCTACTGAACATTTTTTAAAACAAAAGCAGGAATCAGCCATTTGAATGACTCTGTCATTTCGAGCTTTACATGTCGCTGCTGCGGCATTCTATTTATAAAGACACCGCTACTGTCATTCCGTAGGAATCTTTTTAGTTTCTGGCACAAATTCAACTACAAAAAAAGATTCTTACAGAATGACATCTTGCTGTCCTTAGAAGCTGTCGCTGACTATCATCATTCTATAGGGAAGGAAAGGCCGTTTCCAGAAGCAGGAGATTGCTTCGAGTCGCTGAGAAGCGCGAGTCTCGCAATGACATGGTTTTGGCGCGTCACTGCGAGCCGCTTTTTGCCGAAGCAGTTCCCCTTGAATCAGCACCTTAGAAGAAGCGCAGCGAGAAGTCTTTTGGGACGAGTCCACTTGAACTTGAACCATTGTGTTACCAAAAATTACTAAGCGGTACCAAGACAATAATTTGTCGTTTAAATGTTGGAAATGCGACAGGATGGCGCAAAAATCAGCGAGCGAAGCGACCGTATTTTTGCAGCCGGGCAGTAGAACGCAGATGATTGGAATGCACGGATTGCGTTCCTTGCCCGATTGCAAATCCGTGCATTCTGATGATCCGTGTTCTGACCACCAGGGAGCGTCTCCTAAAAGATTCCTCCCTTCGGTCGGAATGACGGACTTGGTATCCCGTAGGGTAATTAAATGAGCAAATTTGAAATTACTTTGTGACATTTTCGTATGCTTAAGTCCCGTTTTCTTACTTTCTATTATCTCCTGCTTTTAGCCGCGACTCTATCGGCCCAAACCGACCGGGTCAAATTCGAACATCTGTCTGTGGATCAGGGGCTCTCGCAGAGCACCGGAAGAGCTATTTTACAGGACAGCCGCGGATTTCTCTGGTTCGGGACCGAGGAGGGCCTAAACAAGTACGACGGCATCCATTTCCAAACCTATCGCCACAATCCACGTGACACAACCTCTTTGTCCCACAATTTCATCAACGCCCTGAGTGAAGATCAGTCTGGGTCGATTTGGGTTGTCACAGCCGCGGGTGTGGACAGATTTGATGTCAAAAACGAAAGCTTTTACCATTACCAGCAAAAGATCGGCGGGTCAGACGTTTCTGTTCTGTGCATGGTCCGGGACCGTTCTGGAACCCTGTGGTTGGGCACCAATTCAGGCCTGAAAAAGTACTCGCAAGAAAAATACGAATTTGCCTCGTCCGTAATCGACAGCACGCGTTCGGATGTGAATGCCATCAGCGCCATTCATGAAGACCGCGCGCGCAACCTTTGGATTGGAACCGACGGCGGTCGAGTCTACACGTTTGACCGAGAAAAAGAGCACTTCACGCCTTTCGAAATTCAAATCCCCTCCGGTGAAAAAGCTGAAATTGGGTTCATTACCTCCATTTACGCAGACCGTCAAGGTCTCCTCTGGTTTGGTGCGTTTCCGCTGGGTTTGGTTCAATACAACCCGGAGGCGCGCGCCTTCAAAACATTCAGACACGACGAAAACGATCCGAATAGCCTCAGCCGCAACGCCGTCACCGAAATCGTCGAAGACAAGCGCGGACATGTTTGGGTGGGCACGGAAAAAGGATTGAATCGATTTGATCGACGTACCGAGGCCTTTCGCCGCTACCTCCACGATCCGCTTGAATCGACCAGTTTGAGCAGCAACATCATCCTGTCGCTTCTGGTTGACGATTCTGGTACCTTATGGGCAGGAACGCCCGGTGGCGGGATCAACAAATATGATCCGTTCAAAATCAAGTTTGCTCATCTTAAAAACAGTCGCAAGCATCCAACCGCTTTGCGTGGCAACATGGTTTGGGGGATATTTGAAGACTCCTCCGGGTTGCTCTGGATTGGAACATACAGCGGAGGGCTAAATCGTTACGATCGCGCCAACGATCGATTTACGAGCTTCATGCACGATCCGGCGGATGAGCACAGTTTGGGCGCAAACAACGTCTACACAATTGCGGAAGATAAGGCAGGCCATCTCTGGATCGGCACGGCGGGTGGCGGACTGAATCGCTTCGATCCCACAACCGAGACATTTACTCATT
>JAABYK010000577.1 GCA_011775825.1 Candidatus Zhuqueibacterota bacterium
GCCAAAGATGTATACTACTGATGGATTTTCTGATAATAAAATGGCAATTTCACAAAAAGATAAAAAGTCCGCTGACGATAGCGGGCTGTTTCGCGAGATTGCGAACAAGCAGTCATGGGCGCTGTCGGAACTCTACGATCGCCATTCCCCACGCCTCTATGGTCTGGCCTTGAAGATCTTAAAACGCTCGGCTTTAGCGGAAGACGTTTTGCAGGATTTATTTGTCTATTTGTGGCAAAACGCAGACGTGATGCAGGAAGTGACCACCGGATTGGCTCTGTCCGTGCCAACTGAAGCCCCTCCGGCTGCAGTGAAACAGAGAATCTTCGATGCCATCGAAGGCCCGGGAAAATCTCCTGCAACAGCACCGACTCGAACGGAAAGGCTGGCAAGCCAGAGTGCCTAACTGCTGGAAAACGCCCGGCTTCGGTGGAGGCGGATAAGCTGGGGTCTGGCGTTCGCGGTTGTTGTTTTTGCTGTAGGGTTCAGTTTTTATTCGGTTTCGCTGCACAATCGAATCAATGTGCTCAATAAGCAGATGGAGATCAGTGAGCAGGTTGTCCAGGAATTGGAGAGTGAGTTAGAGAAAAAAAATGAAATTATCAAAACTGTGCAATCGCCCCAAATCCGCCTCGTTAATTTAAAGGGCCTCGATATTGCCCCGGATGCCGAAGGAAAAGTTCTCTGGAACCTGGAACAAAATAAAGCTGTTTTTCTAGCGTTCGACCTCCCGAAACCTCCTGCAGATAAAGTTAATCAACTCTGGATGCTCAAAGGCAATCAACCTGTCGATGCAGGGCTCCTCAGTTTCAAAGAGGACGGAGCCATCCTTCGTTTGCTCGACACCATCCGGGATGGTGAGAATCTCACAGCGTTTGCAGTCACCCTGGAACCCAAAGGCGGGGTTCCCCAACCTACCGGCGACATGTACTTGCTGGACACGGTTACGCGAGGATAGCCAAGTAAAGCCCCGCTGAACTCAGAACTTCTCCATCTCTTCTAACCGAACCTCCACCCTCAACAAGCTTGAAGCACTTCTCATTAGTAGCTTAGACCCGGCGTTTTTTTCTCCTCCTTTAAATATTTCCAAATTAATATAAATCCGATTTTGGATTTGATTCGTACTTCCTCCAAAACACGGTAATTTTTCTTTCACCTAAATAATTTGAAAGGGGTAGTAATATGTTTTTAAAACATGGTTTTTTGTTTATTCTTATTCTCGTAGGGTTGTTGGCAATCTCCGGGCTGGTTATTCAAGCAGCCGACCATATCGATTCACCCGACACCGACGAGAGCAACCTCGACATCAACGACCTTTACGTTTTCAGTCGTGGCAATAACATGGTGTTTGCGATGACGGTCAGTCCGATTTTGATGCCGGGAAGTGAAACGAATACCGCCGCATTCAATCCCAACGGGTTGTATCAGTTCAAACTCGATGTGGAGCAGAGCGATAACGTCGATTCAAATGACAGAGCGTTCCTGAATGCCTTTCCATATCTGGCGCAACCAAATTAAGATTTGGTGGGCAGAATGCATGGCTGCGTCGATGATGAGGCGTAGCCATGCAGCCATTTTAGGTTCGATGCATACCCAAAATAATATAGGCATAAGAAATGAAGACTAAAATCAAAGTTATCTCGGGAATTATTTCCATAGTGACCGGGCTTGTTCTTTTCTCAGGATGGCTTTTCATCGATGAACCCGGCCAGGTTGTAGACGAGTCGGTTCTACATTTTCGCTCTGCAAAGTCGTTCCCAACAAGACCTGTTGGAAGACGGAATTGCGTTCTTCAAACATCGGCTGCACAAAAGACGCGGCGAGGATAGGGTCGCGCGTAGAAAACTGATCAAGGCCTACATGCTGCGATTTAAAGCGTACGGCGGAGCTACCAATCTACAAAAGGCGAAGATTCATTTGGAAGCCTTGCTCCAGCGCTATCCTGATAAAGCGTCACTGCAGTCCAGTCTGGCAGGAATTTACCTGGCTGAACATCGTTTCAGAGAAGCCGTCGATATGGCAAGAGCCGCGGTAGAATCGGCTGATCCAGAAAACAGAGCTAAATTAAACCTTCGTCTCTTTGATGTCTTCTGGGCTTACGGAAAGTACGAAGAAGCTGAGCAGCTCCTACGCACAAACAAGTTCAATCGCCATTCGTTCGATTTTCTGGTGCGTGAGGCACGCCTGGCAGATAAACTGGGCAACCTGGAAAAAGCCAGGGGAAATATGGTGCTGGCACTTCGGGAATGCAAAGCGTATGCACAGTCCCCGGTCGTGATCGCTTGGTGTCACACAACGCTCGCTCATTTCGAGCACCATAGCAGCAACCCGAAGGCGGTTTGTATAGTAACTTCTCGGATGAATTCAATTTTGATCAAATCTTTATCAAATGCCTTTATTCGAATTGACTGGTTTAAGGTTAGAAAAAAACATTGAAAAATGTACAACAAAACCACATGTATCTATTTGGATTACAACTGATTTTTCTTCACTGCCTGATTTGCGCTAGATAGCGTTCCAGCTTTTCATAGGCTTCCGCGGCGCTTGTGACAACGCCGTCAAAGTCAGCATCCCGCTCCTGTTTCGATGAGTACCCAAGTGTCTGCTTGAAGACGGTCTCTTCATCAGACACCTCCAAGGTTGTCGTCACCAACACTTTGAGTGGTGAAAAGTCATAGGTTTCCATGTACATAAACCGATGTGGCGGATCAACCGCCTCGTAGTCACCTCGGACTTCGATCTTGCGGCCACTTGATCGCTGGAATACATAGCGGAAAGCTCCGCCGACACGAAGATCAACTTCGCAAACTACGATAGCCATGTCCGTTGGCTTCATCCAACGAAGCAAATGCTCCGCTTGCGTCAGAGCGGCAAAGACAGTTTCGCGAGGAGCTGAAAACGTCCGTATAAGGACGATCTCGTTGTCTGAAGGTTTAGTTATCTGCAATGTGCTATCCTGATTTATGTGTGCTTGACGATCAGGTTTTGACTGAGCATCGGATTCTGGTAAGTCGGATTCGCAGGATGCCATCGAGAGTAGAAGGGTGACAACGCAAACAATACCTCCGAACTTTCTACAACAATATGGTGAATTCGTCGTTCCATTCATTATCTTCCTTTCCTCTTATTTCAGTATTTTTGTTTTCCGGCTAACAACGGAATCAGCTGCACCGGGATCTTATTCTGCTATTGCTCGCTCCGGGAGCTGCACCAGAGGTGCAATTCCAGACAACCGCGTTTAAGAGGGATACGAGGATGTCCGCTGCATTCACTGGTCAGGTCTTCGAAATTTCATCAAGCATTATCAAATTACCACATGAGTCCTCAAAAAGGTCTTGCAGACCCCATTCCGGCTTATCAAGATCGTCACGGAATTGAACGCCACTATCCTTCAATCTGGCTTTCTCTTCCTCAATATTTGTTGTCCCAAATACAATTACCGGCAGACCTTGTTGATATAGGGTTTCCTGATAATCTTTCCCGAACGAATCCCCCCGGGGCTCCAAAAGAAGAGCTGTCCCATTTGGTTCCTCCGCGGAAACGACGATCGCCACTTGGGCATGATGATCAAATTCCTTGGTTTGGAAGCCAAGGACTTCAGTATAAAATTTATGCGCCTTGATTGGGTCATCCACGAAGATGCTTGTCAATGAGATTTTCATTTCTATTCTCCTTTACCCCTTAATAGAATTGTTATCCATGAGTATTACCTTTCGCTAGCGGTAATTGTCTCAGGTTTTCTTCTTAAAATGAGTGAGCTAATGAAAGCGACAACAAGGCCGATCGGCAGCACTTCAGCATATGAAATTAAGATCACAAAAAGGGGGCTTTTGTACATTTCTCTGAATTGGTCCATTTCTTCGGTTTTAGCAGCCAGTTCAGAAGCTGTGGCACCGTTTCGAGTTGCTTCATTAAGTACGTGCAGAATGTATTTGTCCAAAAAGTCAGGAACAAACAAGTAGTAGTAAAACAGCCAAACCACGACATACATAGTAGAACCCAGTAAAGCGATCAACGCACCTGTTTTAAATGCCTTACCAAGGGAAATAACTCTATTCAGTTGCTTGTTACGGTAATTTCTGATGCCAAAGAAGGTCAGGGAAAAAACAACGACCATGGCTGCATAACCTAATATATCGTTGCTTTCAAGATCCGGATTATTATAGAGCAGATTCACCATGAAAACCATGTGTACAGCCAGGATTGTTCCGAGAATCAATCCAAAAATTAATACGTTTCGTTTCATTGTTTCCTCCTGTTTTTGGAGGCAATATAGCAAAATTTCTCTGGCGAGCTTCATACTTTAGTACCAAAATTCAGCAATCCTCGAGATTTCATACTAAAGTATGAGTTGAGCTACAGGGTGATTCTCAACCGCTTTGATTTCTCTATCGCTTGCGCCCTGCTTCTGACATCCATTTTCACAAACAGATTTGACACGTGAGTTTTAATCGTACTCACAGATAGAAATAAATTCTCCGCAATTTCAGCGTTGCTATAGCCTTTTGAAAGCAGTTGCAAGACTTCATATTCACGCTCAGTCAGGTCAAGCTTTTTCAGTTCGATTTCATTTATTGCAGGATTATCCTGTGGGGGCAGGTAAATTTCTTTCTCAACAACTACCGTCCGGGTTTTGGATTTTACCAGCTGGATCGCTATCCATACTCCCAGGATCGAGAAAAAAACGGCTATCAGTCCGATGTAAATATCCAAGGAGTTATCCGTAATTAAGAATTTCCATTGGAGCCACTTTAAGGCAAATACCAAAATTGCCAGGGTTGCTCCATATAAGACTATATGTCCTGATTTGTGTAGTATTTGCTTTAAAAAGGTCATTATCTATTCATTGCTATCGTCATCTTTGGTCACCGCTAATGTGACGCTGAGCCGCAAAGGACGATATGACACATAACCTGTTAATTTAAAATAGTTTACGATGGCCACAAAACCAGCCAAAAAGTACTTGCCCTTTGTCGGCTCAAGCTGTTGATATTACGTTTAAGGTTCTCCTGGATTTTGTATATTAGGTGAAACCAATCAATTTATTAACCAAAACCCAGGAGGTGTATTATGAGATTCGCCAAAGTTGATGCCAGGCACTACTGT
>JAABYK010000050.1:0-279 GCA_011775825.1 Candidatus Zhuqueibacterota bacterium
TAGAAAAATCCGAATATTCGATATTTCAAAGTGTTCTCATTCGCGGGATGAACTTCCTGACCACGCTTTTCCTGCCGCTATCGCTTCTCATCGGACTTTTCCGCGAGCTGCCCCAGCTTGGCTTGACCAAATTAGGATGGATCGATCTCGCGGCCCGAAGCTTCTCCTGGCATCTCGGATCGGTTTTGGGAAACCTGAGCCTGACCGTAACCATCTTCCTGCTGCTAAAACTCTGGCAACGTTTGAAATCTTTTGGCAAGAAAACATTGAGGCCGCTTT
>JAABYK010000050.1:426-3795 GCA_011775825.1 Candidatus Zhuqueibacterota bacterium
CAAGCGCAATTATCTCGTACTTTTTCTTTTCCTCGAAAGCATGCTCTTCATATGGGCGTGGCAAGCAATGCTGCACTATTTGAACGCCAATTATGTGATTCAACCGAGAGCGACCGATCCGGCGCTGTTGCTTTTGAATGAAGTCATTCAATACAAACGTGAGCTTAATTTGTCGTTTCTCACAGATGTGATCGGGATGAACTCGGGGTTCATCATCGCCGCCGCACTCGTTTCGCAAATCGGGCTGTTCATTCTTTTGTTTTATTCTTCAACGTCTCATAACTTCTTTCGTCGCCTCCGCCCGTCGAAACCGGAAAACCTTGTTCCGCCCAACCCTTCTTGATGACGTTGCCAAACATATCCCGCTTGCCGCTAAAGCCGCCATCAACATTGGCGACATCTTTGTAACCGGCTTGCTGCATCATCTCGCACACCGCTTGCGAACGCGGCCCCGAAGCGCAGCCCACAACGTACTTTCTATCCTTCGGAAAATTATTTTCGATGACCTTCATGAAATCCGGATTATCGACCATCATCTGACTGCCTAAATCGAAATTCATGATCGGAACATTCACGGCCTTTTCGGGATGTCCCTGGCGGAACTCCAACTCCGACCGCACATCGAGATACGTAACATTTTCCTCTTTATCCAGAATCTCCTTAGCTTCTTCGGGAGAGATTTGCTTTATAGACATGGTGATTTCCTCCTTAATTCTATGGTTTTTCGAGGTTTTTCGAATGGCTTGCTTTCTGTTCACTGAAATTCCTCACTTAATTGAGTAGGAGTGTAAAAATCAGTGAGCGTAGCGAACGCATTTTTACAGGAAGGTCTCTCAAGGCAAAAATACGCTTCGCTGATTTTTGCACTCCAAATTAATTAAGTTTCAATAGTCCTTCTTCGTGTGCTTCGTGGTTCATATTGAAAAATAAGAATCTCTGCTGAATTCATCAACTGCTAAATTACATTGTCGTTCGTCTCAAATGGTCCCTTCCCCCTCGTTCCCAAATTTCCATTTGGGAACGGATTTGGGAACGATATTTCCTCACCAAGACCGAGGTATGACTCGGTAGTTCGACTTAAATGAGTCTCTTTTTTTGTTGCAATCCTGTGTGACAGCTATTAAATTAAACGTCATAATTTCATATTGGAGGGAACGGATTGAGAAACTCAAAACTGCTATTCATTTTGTTCATCTTGCATTTGGCATGGCCATCGTTTGGGCCGAAAGCACTGGCTCAAAATGATTCTCACAACGCCTTGTACGGGAAAATCGTCAAAGAAATTCGTGTGAAAGGCGCGCGCTTCACCGACACCGATATCATCACCCGGGAAATGGCTTCGAAGGTGGGCCAGCCCTATTTGAAGGAAAACGCCGAAAGAGATTATGCACGCATCGATCGACTCGATATTTTCAGCCAACTTAGCATTCAGCCGATTCAAGAGCAAGGTGGCGTAGTTCTCGAAATCGAAGTCAAGGAGATTTTTCCGTATTTACCGTTTTTTAGCTACCAGGTGACCGATGAAAACGGGTTTGCCGGGGGGCCGGGGTTCCAATCGGTTAACCTGGCCCGGCGCGACATCTTTTTTACGGGCGCGGCCCGATTCGGTGGCGCCACCAACATTGTGCTGTTTGTAGAAAATCCGTGGTTTGCCGGAAATCATCTCGGTTACACATTGGAGGTTCTGCAACGTGAGCGCTTTAATGAGTTAGACCAATTCAACGAAATCTCGACCGAGCTTTCTCTCAGGATTAGCAGCTTCATCGGTGAATATGGCCGCATTGGCGGACGCTTCGGCTTCCTCTCCGTTAAGAGCGACTCCTCCGGCAGAACCCTCTCCGCGGACAACCGGGACAACTTGCCGACATTTGGCTTTTTCATCGGTTACGACAGCCGGGACTTGTGGTCCAATCCGCACACCGGATGGTGGAATGAAATCGATATTGCCAAAAGCGGTGGCTTCCTCGGCGCAGACAACGACTACTGGACGTTAAACCTCGACATCCGAAGGTACATTCCGATCATCGAAAAACACACGCTGGCGCTGTTCTCCCTCACCACCTTGAGCACCGGCGACGTGGGCGATGAGATTTCACCGGTGGAGGATTTTCATATCGGGGGCACCAACAGCGTGCGCGGCTGGGATGTCGGCGCACGAGGCGGGGGCAAGAATCAGTTTATCAATACGGCGGAATACCGGGTCACCCTCATGAGACCGAAGCTCTTGAGTCTGTTTGGCTTGACCGCAGATGTCGGACTGCAGGTGGCTGCGTTTGGCGATTTAGGCGTGGTCTGGAACGACTCCGACCAATTTGACACCGACAATTTCATCGGCGGGTACGGAGTCGGGTTGCGATTCCTGGTCCCCTTTGTGAACATGTTCCGTTTCGATATTGGGTTTGGCGAGCCCGGCGAAAGCTTCCGAGTCCATATCGGCGCGTTTGAGAAACCCGTGGCTCAACGCTTTCGGGTGCGGTGATTAAAGGGAGAGATTTTTGATAGATTAGAGTTTGAATGTGATAGGATGATAACAAGTAGTGTGAGCAGCGAGAGATTTTAACAGCACATACTTACTGTTAACATAAACCTTTGAGAGGTCACAAAACTGTCCAATTTTGTCAGAGCCCTCTCCTTGCTCCCATGCAGAGTTATGCTGTCCTCACCAAATGGTAGATATTATATTTGGAATCCATAATCATTTGGTCGTTAGTAATAAGTTTTAGATTCTTCAGGTGAGCAGTACCAGCAATGATTCGGTCATGTAATTCTGGTATATCATCAATTTCAAAACTCTTGTGGATTATTTCTTCTGTGATCGCTTCGACATGAACTGTAGGATACCTCTGACAGTAGTCTTTAACTTCCTGTGGGTTTGTATCAATTTTATTTCTTTCCGACAAATAGCCAATTTCCGCTAACGCCATTGCTGGAACAAATAACGTGGCATTGCCTTTTTCTGCTTCCTCGAAAATGGCTTTTGCTTTATGGCTTAATTTTCTTTTCTCAAGCCGTAGAACCATTGCCATTGTATCGACCACGTAATTACTGTTCACGAGGATAGCGTTCTTTATAGTTTGCGAATTCTTCTTCCAGATGAGTTAACGATATTTCACTAAGATCGGCTAATTCTTGCTTTATGTTTTTCTCGAAGGATTGTTTTCCCAGGGCCTTTAGTTTTTTGAACTTGATAAAATCCAAGATTTCATCTAATGTCTCGGGAGACAAGTTCTTCGTTTCCTCGAGTATCATTTTTTCTAATAATGCTTTGCTCATTTGGAATCACCACCCTTTTTTGTTTTATTCTAAACTAAACTAAGTATATTTACCTGTAAAAGCAATACATTAAACGTGCAAATTCATTGTTTTTTT
>JAABYK010000113.1 GCA_011775825.1 Candidatus Zhuqueibacterota bacterium
AATTAGTCTGAACGAAAACGGGAAGGATTACGTCATTCCGGTAGTCTTTTGAGCCCGACATCTCGTGCTCTTAGGAAACGCTCCCTGTTGCTAGCCGTTGATAGTTCGCGGGCCTGACGAGATAAAAGCCCAAAGAGTTGGCCTTTTTAGCAAGCTTTTTGATTTGACGTTCTTTGTTTTTTTGCATAAAATAATCTTCACCAAGGTCGACGAATTCCTTCTGTTCTTTGAGCATAACATAGATGATTCGGGCGATTTTGTGAGCTGCGGCTGTGGCCGCTTTAGCTGGACCATGTATGGCTTTCATTCTTCGGTAGTAAGCGCCGAGATAGGAGTGGCTCCGATTGAGGCTTTTGGCAGCCTGTTTTAGAGCCAGCGTGGCTTTGTTTTGGGTTTTGCCGACACTTCTTCTCAGTACGTTGCCTGCTGAGGTGTCATTTTTGGGGCAGAGTTTTAACCAGGAGGTGAAGTGTTTTTCCGTTTTCCATCGGCTCATGTCTACCCCGGTGTGCGCAATGACGGTATGAGCGACAATAGCATTGACGCTATCGATAGCGGTCAAATCCACCCCACAGAGGCGAAACAGTTGGGCTCGGAGGTCAAAATGCATTTTGTTTTTGGTGCGACTATCTTTCTTGTGCGTGGGTGGAAGGTCATCGGGATTGGCTTTGGAGTGAAAGCGCTTGTAGTGTTGTTCAATCTGCTTCTCGCACTCAGCGATCTTTTTTGAAAAGAAGTCATAAAGCTCAAGAGATTGCTTGAGCTGGAAGAGGTGTTCGTCGGAATAATTCCCTTCGAGGGATTTTTCAATCACCTCTATTGGGTTCTTACAGTTAGGATCGCGATGTTGGGCCAGAAGTTTTGGGTCGCGTTGTCCACGCTCGATATCCCGGATGATCGCCATGCCGGTCTTGCCGGTAATATCGGTGATGACGTTATCGAGCTGCAGGTTCATCAAATGCAGCGCTTTTTGCATGTATTGAATTTGCGTCCCCCGGTGGCGGACCAGATTATCCCGGTGGTCACCGAGGTCCCGGAGCTTGCGAATCGCCTGGTCCGGGATGAACGAGCGGTGAAGCAGACCATAGGTATGCAGTTGCTGCAGCCATTGGCAATCTAAAATATCGCTCTTTCTGCCCGGCACGTTCTTGACTTCGTGGGCATTCACCAGGAAGACTTCGATACCCTGAGCTTCGAGAATCTCGTACATGGGAATCCAATAAATGCCGGTCGACTCCATCGCGACGGTATCCACACCGCAGCGCTTAAGCCAGGCGGCTGCGCGCTGCAAGTCGGCGGTAAATGTGTCAAATCGACGTACAGGCTGAGGATCGCGGTCCTCGGGAACGCACACCCAAATCTCGGCAGAAGCAATGTCGATTCCGCCGGCATTGAAATTAATTTGTTTGAGAGATTCAAGCTTGGGAATCTCCTTCAGTTGCTTGTTCTTTTTGTGCTTGCTCATAACGCTACACTCCACTCACGGTTACAATTGTTTTGTTATGGCTTCAAGACCCGAATGCCAAAGTTCGATTAGACTCTTAGACGGGGTCGCAATGCCACCAATTATAAAGCCAACAGCATCCGGAACCACGCTTTCAGACGGGCTTACAAGCACCAAACAGCCAACGGCCTTAACTGTCTGAAGCCTTATGTAACCAAGTTAGCGTTTCCGATATTTAAAGCAACAGATTTTGTTGCGAGCGCTTTCAGGAAACGCTCGCTTTTAGGAGCGCAAAATCAGCTTGGGAACGTGATCCATTCCCCGGAGGCTTGGAGCCTCCG
>JAABYK010000493.1 GCA_011775825.1 Candidatus Zhuqueibacterota bacterium
ATCCACGCCGAACGTGTTGGCGATGGCCTCTCGCTGGCTAAGCGTGGGATTGGTAGAATCGTCCACCCGAGTGAGGAGCACGGTATCGATGTTGGCTCGTTTGAGAAAGTCCTTCAAAAAGAAGGACACCGATAGATTGATATCGGCTTCGCGAAGACCGGTGGGGCCTTGATTGGTGTTGCCTCTTCCGTGGCCCGGGTCGATGCACACGCTGAGGCCGGATAAATCCTGGGCAGAAGCAGACGAGGGCCTACCGAACATGATGGTACATGCTAATGAGCATGCTAAAAGAAGAAGGAAACGTTGGTCTCTACATTTTACTACTGGTGTCATTCGAACTCCGTTTATAGATTGATTAGATTAAATAGCTGACCGGAAAAGTACAGATAATGTCATTGCGAGGCATTTTTTGCCGAAGCAATCTCCTGTCCCGAGCCTAATGAGGAGATTGCTTCGCTGAGAAGCGCTCGCAATGACACAAAAAAGCCCGTTTTCGTTCAGCACTATTTGACGAGTAACATTTTCTGATGCTTGACTTGCTCGTCCACGTTCAATTGATAGATATACGATCCGCTTGCCACACGTTCTTCCTGGTCGTTGGTGCCGTCCCACTGAACCACGTAACGACCCGGAGCCAAACGTTCATTGATAAGCGTTGTGACTCGTCTCCCCAACATATCGTAAATGTTTAAACGCACAGCTCCTGACCCGGGGAGGCTAAATTCGATGTTTGTGCTCGGATTAAATGGGTTCGGATAATTTTGTTTGAGTTCAAATGTGGCTGGGATTTCCCCTGCATCCGCGGCAACACTGACCGGTGATCGGGGAGAGTATTTGTAAACTGTGCTGCCCACGGCGTACCCCAGTGAATCTCCTAAAAACCGGAATCGATTGACGCGCGTGCCAAAGTTGGTGGGCTGCCAGGTTTCGCCGCCATCGGCGGTTTGATAGACCGGGAAGGTACTGTTGCCGCCAATCCACCCAAGTTCTTCGGTGACAAATCCAATCCCCTGGACAAAGTAACGCGTTTGGAAGAACAATTTGCTTTCCCAGGTTTTCCCGCCATCGGCTGTCTTCAAAAAATAGATGGGTGCCCGACTATTGCGTTGCAGCGAGACATACCCGACTTGACGCGACGGAAACGAAATTTTCCAGCACCACTCCCCTGTTCTATCGGTGTTGATTCGCTCCTCCCAGGTTTCACCGCCATCCGATGTGAAAAGAACCACACCACTTGAGTTAGAATGTTCGGTGTTTGTCAATCCCACTGCGAAGCCAGAATCGGGATGAAAGAAATAGACGTCGATTAATCCCGCCGCGTGCGCACTCATGTCTTTCGACGTCCAGGTATTTCCAGCGTCCGTTGTTTTTGCAAAAAAAGCGGGACCGCGGACTCGACCGACGGCGCAGATAACCGAATCGTTCACCACATACATTCCGCAAAGGCCTTTCGGCTTGGGACCCGTAAACGTGTTGAATGGAGACCAGATGTCGCCGCCATCAGTCGTGTGGTACAGAACCGTCGTATCGGTGGTCCCAAATTCGCCAAAGCCGACATTTCCTGCCCAGCCACGTAACGAATCAAAGAATCCGACGGAACGAAAGTGTGTTGAATTTTGCTCGAATTGCAGTTGCCACGAGTTGCCGCCATCTCGTGTTTTGTAGATTTGTCCGGAGCCATTTACAATCCAACCGAGATTGGGTGTGACGAAATAAACGTCGTTATGCCGTGATGTGATGGGGGCGTCTCCAAGCGTTTGCCATTCTGAAGTGGTTTGGCCATAGCTTACGCAATTAATCGATAGTGCTATTGAGGTGAAGATAATGGCGGTAGCGGTAAAGTACTTGCTCGGTCCATTGAATTTACCGTCTCGCAAAGATTCTTTGTTGTTTGTAGAACGAAGTTCAGGCTGAATTGAGAATGTCCGCATCATTTTCTCCATGGCTTTTGTGAGCTGTATGTTTGTCCAGGCTA